>CAZBPO010000133.1:2542-7974 GCA_964493795.1 uncultured Flavobacteriaceae bacterium | reverse complement strand
GATAGTCGCGGCCCTCGTTGGAGCGCTTGGACCAGGCGGCGCCGATCTCGGCGCGACCGACCAGGACGCGATGGCTGGGGGCGTTCTCGCCGGTGGCCCGGGTCTCGGGGACGATGCGGACGTTCTTGGCCTGAACGCTCAGGGTGACGATCTCGCCGGTGAACTCGTTCGTGCCGGTCTTCTTGAAGGTGCCAATGGTGGCCATGTCATTTCTCCTCGATCTGAAGTCTCGAGCCCGCACCATTGCGGCCTCGATGGCGATCGAAGGGCCGGAGACGCTCGGCGGCGCACCCCTGCCTGGGGTCCCCAGTTCGCTGGGGTAGGCTTGGGGCCTGACAGCAAAGGAGAAACTTTCTTGTCCCGCGAGGAATGACGGCGCAGCCGGCAGGGGAAGAAAGTTTTGACGCCGCTGTTGCGCCATAGGCGAGCGAGGCGTGAGCCGGTCTTCGGCCAGATCAGGCCATTGAAGAGGCCGCTTGGGTGCGCTCGATCTGGCTAGATCCCGAGGGGATGACGTGGCGGCGGAAGGCATCGGCCGAATTGGCACGCGCGGTTCGCGCGATGGGCGTTTCTGAGCGCGGAGTTGGGACGTCGCGTCCTGCTGATTAGGGGTACCTGACCTATGACGCCCATCGGCCTGCGTTTGGTCGGTCGGCAGTTGAGCAGCCTGGGTTCAGACGATCAGCGAGCCCTGCGGCATGACAGGTTGCGCGCTGCCGTGCGCGTCTTTTCGCCCGATCCCACATTAGGTCGGTCGATGGTTGGTGCGTGATGCACGTCCGCTTTCTGGTCCGGCTCTGCGGACAGATCGGCATTCAGGCATTGGCAACGCCCGGCTGGTCGATCCTGGCGGGGTGAGCGACGTCACTCGGATGAAGGTCGTGACCGCAACGGCAATCGCCCCGATGACCGAGAACACGAGCTGCCAGGTTTCCGACGGCATGGTGTGCTTCACGATGCCATGGGTCGCGTGAAAGCCCGCGATGGCTGCGGGCGCGACGAAAGCCAAGGCGACGAGGAGTTTCAGCCAGGCCGGCCGCAGGATGGCGAGCAGAAGCTGGCCGACGCCGAGTGCGATACCGGCACCAACGGTGCCGATGACGATGGCACCGAGCAGCCCAGCGCCGGTCTCATGCGCCCAGATGCCCGCGCTGACGCCGATGAAAGCTGGAAGCGCAAAGACGGCGAGCGTGAACAACAGCCAGCAAAGCACGCCGATGGCGGCGAGCGAACCGAGAATGGCGAAGACGATCATGGTGGTGGCCTCCGTGAGAATAGGTCTGACGGGTGCGCCAACCACCACCACCAAGGCGCATTGCAGAGTATAGCGAAATTCGACTTGCTTCGGGAGCGGAAATCGAACCGATTTCCGCCCGCGAAGCTGTTCCGCCAGACGTCAGACGTCGAATGGATCGATCTCGGCCACGATCTCGGCATCGCCGTCGAACTCGTTGCAGGGAGTGACAGACAGCGTGCCGTCGCCCGCCCGGAAGATGATGATGGCGACCATCAGGGTGCCAGCGAGGCTGTTTGCGAAGGCATAAGCGGCGTCGAGGGACATCGGTCCGGCTCCTGTTCCGAGCGGAGGACCATCCCCCGCTGACAGGCGCCCGAAGTGTCGGACTGAACGCTGCAATCACCGCGCAGGCGCAGCCGAAGCGGCGGCATGCTCGCATAGCCGACCCTTTACGGGTTGATGGCGTCAGGCGATCAGTCTGACCAAGGATCAGCGCAGATAAGCGGGGGTGTGTCGGCCGGTCTGAAATGGTAGCTGTGATGTTCTCAACAGCCTTGCCGCCAAGACCTCAAACGGACGTCTCGCGCAGACGAGGCGACAAATTCGTCTGGGAGGAAAATGGCAAGCGGTTTCCATGTGCCGGATGGCAACGAGGCCTTGAGGTCGGATATTCCTGCCATCGTCGAACTCATCGAGCGGACGGCACGTTGGGTACATCCCGACACGTTTCGCGCGCTGCCGGTCTGGGCACCGCACACTGCGCGCGGTCGGCCGCTCTTTGATGCCGGGTGGACGCGGCGATACACGAACACGCGCAAGCTGACCGGCGTCACGGCGGAGAAGTTCGAAGGAAATGTGGCTGCGCTGAACGCCCTTGTCGCCGCGCTCGACGTAGCGTCTCCAAGGCCGAAAAACTGGACCGTCTGTCACATCTGGGGTTACGACGATCCATCGTTCGCGCAGGGCAGCAGCGTGGTGCAGGATCCACGCTATTTCTCCTGTGTCGCGAACATGGTGTGGCTGCCCACCTCGCTGAAGGGCTTCACCGACACACTTCCTGAAATCAAAGCCATGCTGCGCGTATGCGCTTTCCATCTGTACGGATGGGCATGCGAGCACGAGGCGGTCGCCGAACAGGCTGAACAGGTGCGATCTGGCTGGACACCTCCCGACTACCCGAAGAGTTGGCCCAACGCGGATCGACGAGGCGTCTTGCCTCCGGGGACCGCGCCGTACACGCCGCGCATCGAACGCGAAATCGAAAAGCGAAAGTCGAAGATTCGGTCCGCTCTCGCCAATGCCAATTTGCTTCACTATCCGAAGACTGAGGTCGAGGATGTTCTGAAGTTCTGGAGAGTCGATTTGGGATAGGCGGCGCTCACGCGCCGCCGAACCTCCAGACCGGGATGCCGAGCTTCTTCGCCTTGTCGGCGAGATTGTCCTGAATGCCGGTGCCGGGGAACACGATGACCCCGATCGGCAGCACGTCCAGCATCTGATCGTTGCGCTTGAACGGGGCGGAGCGGCCATGTTTGGTCCAGTCGGGGGCAAAGCCGATCTGCGCGACGCCGCGGTGGTCGGCCCAGCGGGCCGCGATCTTCTCGGCGCCTTTCGGAGATTTGCCGTGCATCAGCACCATGTCGGGGTGCTTCGCGCGGACCTGGTCGAGCTTGGACCAGATCAGTTGATGGTCGTTGAATTCGAGCCCGCCAGTCAGCGCGATCTTCGGCCCGGCCGGCAGCAGCACCTCGCGATCGGCACGCTTGCGGGCGGTGATGAAGTCGCGGCTGTCGATCATCGCGGAGGTGAGCTGGCGATGGTTGACGCGAGAGCCGTGGCGGGGAGACCAGTTCGAGCCGGTCGTTTTCCGGTAAAGGTCGGCGCCGGTATCACGGAAGAGTTCGAGGGCGTCGCGGCGTTCGATGAGCCGCTGTCCGGTGGCGATCAGCGCTTCGAGTTGCACGGCCTTCACCTCGGAGCCGTCCTGTTCGCGCTGCCCCTGCTTTTGCGCCTGCTCGTTGTCGTCGAGTGTGCGTTCGATCCGTTCGACGGCGCGGTGGAAGGTGTTGACCGTTGACCACAGCAGGTCGTCGAGATCTGCGTCGAGGCCGGTATCGGCCATGGTGGCAATCAGCGCGTCGAAGATGTCGGCGACGGCGCCGGCGATCACGCGATCTTCCGGGATTGGTCGGGGATCGGGTTCATCCTCGCGGGGATGGAAGCCGTAGAGCTGAAGCTCGGTCAGAACGTGGTCGGTAGGAGAAGAGCTGTGGTCTGGCTCAAATTCGTCATGCTCGCTCATGGGAAGGTCCGTTCGCTGGACCGCGACCGCCGCGGCCTTCATGGCGACGAAGCCGTCGGACGGGCTGGACTGGCACCCGGAGCGACAGCGAGGGGCCGCAGCGTGAGCGAAGGACCGCAGGGGCCGGCTATTTTGTCTCGCGATGGAAAGGCCCGAGCCGGGGTCCCCGCGCGGCTTGACTGCGTGGGGTGGAACGGGCCGCCGGAGAATAGTCGGCCACAAGGTTGCCTGCATGGACCGTCTGATGGCCGATCGCCCTCTGGAAGGCCGGGGCGCGGTCCTCTGGCGAACGGTCATCCCAGATGCGGGCGTTGATCGAAGTGCTCGACCGGCAGCCGCCTGCCTCCATCCCGGTCAGGCTGCATGCTCCATGAAGCGTGCGACGTCCTGGGGCGCGATCTGGACACGGATGGCCGCCCGGAGCGCCGCGAGTCCCAACAGCCGTAGGTCCTCATTGAAGTCGCCACGCGTCGGAGACAGGATGATCGCCTCGATGTCGGCTTCCTCCGCGCGGGTCATCAGGGTCCTCACCGCTGCATCGCCGGCGGGATCGTCATCACGCGCGACATACAGCCGGTGCAGGGTGTCGGGGAACTGGATGGCGGCAAGATGTGCCGCCGACAGCGCGGCCGCCATCGGCATGGTCGGCAGGACGCAGCGCAGCGACAGCATGGTCTCGACGCCTTCGCCGGCCGTCATCACCGAGCCCGGCAGCCCGAAGCGCACGGCAGAACCGAGGAGATTGCCCATCGCCCGTCTCGGTGTCTCGACTGGCGCCTTGCCTAAGGTCGCTTCGTTGAAGCCCTCAGGGTCCAGCCAGGTGCGATGTGCGCCGGTGAGCTCGCCATTGAGATCCGTGACGGCGGCAATGATCGCCGGCCAGATCTCGGTCGGGGAATGCTCATCGGGGCGGAAGAAGCAGCGGGGATGAAAGCGCAGCGATCCGGTTTCGTGCAAAGACGTAATGCCGCGTCTACGCAGATACGTCTCGCCGAGTGTACGGCTGATCGGCCGTGCCATCGCGAAGAGACGCCTCGCTGCTTCTGGCGAACCCATTGGCGCCACGGACGTCCTGGCCCGCCGCGACTCTCGTGCGGGCTCTGGATGCGGGAGGCTCAAGAAGCGCCTCGCCTCCTCGGCGATTTGCTTAAAGTCGGGGAGGCCGCAGGTTTCGCGAATGACATCGAGCAGATCGCCATGCTCGCCGGTAGCGGCGTCGGTCCACTTGCCGGCGGCGCCCTTACCCGTCTGCGGCCCCTTGAGCCGCACGAACATTGAGCGGCCCGGCGTGTTGCGAACATCGCCGACCAGCCAGTAGCCTCCCTGCTTTGTGCCGTTGAACAGATAGTGCCGGCACACGGCTTCGGCTTGGCCGGCGAGGCGGGCCGCCAGATCGGATGCGTCAAAGCTGGCCATCACGCGGCCTCCCGTTCGGAGATCCGCGTGACCGGATAGCGCTCCATCACCTTGGCAAGGACGGCCACGCCGGTCGCGTCGGTGGGAACGAACATCCGGAGCTTCCAGGAGATGATCTCGTGGAACAGGCCGTAGGACCGGAGGCGATCGCGCATCGTGTCGGAGAAGCCCGATAGCTCGATGCGGTGGACGCCCATCACCCGCGCGCGATGAAGCTGGAGGCCCTCAGTGAGATCGAGGATGGTGCTGCCGGCCACCAGGGCTGCAAAGGCATTGGCAGCCGTCAGCTTCGGCGCCCCGGTCGCAAGCGCGTTGGCCGCCCAGGCTGGAGACACGCGTCGACCGATGATGCGTTCGCCGTCGTCCGTCTGAAGGCGATAGACACGCGTGCACTCATCCGGGAGACGCTTCCATATCGGAAGCAGGAGCCCGGCAACGATATGGATCGTGCTGTCGGTGAACTCGGGGATCTGCCCC
>CAZBPO010000133.1:0-2532 GCA_964493795.1 uncultured Flavobacteriaceae bacterium | reverse complement strand
CAGTTCTCGCTGCCACGCCGCCGCAAAGTCCTCGCGATCGGCCACCCGCCAATGGCTTTCCGCCATTGACGCCAGTGATGCATGATGGTGTTCCATCGGCCGGAGCAAGCGCACCCGGCGTTCAATTTCGCCATCATCCAGCATGATGCTCGGGGCAGGCACCTGAACCGCCGCACGCGCGGACCGCTCGTTGATCAGCAGAGCCGCCCGCGGATCGGCGAGATGCTCGAAGGCTTGGTCGAGCGACAGGGGCCTGTTGCGCTCGCGCTGGGTGATCGTCAGCAGGCGGGTTTCCGCGCCAGTGGCGGAATGCGTGTAGATGGTGTGCCGGTCGGTGACGACGAAGCTTTCGGCCTTCAGCGTTTCCAGCCCGATGTCATAGGTGCCGCTGGCCAGTGCTCCGGCAATCCGGGCATTGAGAAGCTGCTCGAAAGTCGTGAACAATATGCCCTGCAGGTCGATCGTCAGCGCCAGCAACCGATTGAGAAAGGTCGTGATCGGCGGCAGCTCGTCGCGGATGCCCGTGTCGTCCATCAGGCTGAGGCCGGTGGCGCTCTCGAAGAGCTGGAGCGGGCAGCCATCGACCTTGCCACGGACGATCAGCATGTAAAGTTGGCGCAGCGCGTCGCGCGCGTGGTGGCTTTCGATATTGTCCTCGGGTCTGAAGAGGCCCTGTCCGCCGGTCTGGCGCTGGCCGCGGGTGATTGCCCCGAGGGTGTCGAGCCGGCGGGCGATGGTCGACAGGAAGCGCTTCTCGGCCTTCACGTCGGTTGCGATCGGACGAAACAGCGGCGGCTGCGCCTGGTTGGTGCGGTTCGTGCGACCGAGGCCCTGAATGGCGGCGTCGGCCTTCCAGCCCGGCTCGAGGAGATAGTGGACGCGAAGGCGCTGGTTACGCGCCGCGAGGTCGGCGTGATAGCTGCGCCCGGTGCCGCCAGCATCACTGAACACGAGGATGCGCTTGGCATCATCCATGAAGGCGGCGGTCTCGGCGAGGTTGGCGGAGCCCGGACGGTTCTCGACCATGAGCCGATCACCTTTGCGGATGATGCGCCGCGATCGCCCGGTCACCTCGGCCACCAGGTCGGTTCCGAAGCGCTGGACGATCTGATCGAGCGCGCCAGGCACCGGTGGCAGGCTTGCGAGTTTCTCGATCAGGCGGTCACGCCGGGCGACCGCTTCGCGGCTTTCGACGGGCTGCCCGTCGCGGGTAACGGGTCGCGATGAGAGATTGCCTTCCGCGTCGGTGAACGGCTCGTAGAGCTGCACCGGGAAGGAGTGCTGAAGGTAAGAGAGGACATATTCGCGCGGCGTGATGTCGACGCGCACGTCGTTCCATTCCTCAGTCGGCACCTCGGCCAGTCGCCGCTCCATCAGTGCCTCGCCGGTGGACACGATCTGGACGACAGCCGCGTGCCCGTCATCGAGATCGCGCTGGATCGAGCGGATCAGCGTTGGGGTCTTCATCGAGGTCAGCAGGTGCCCGAAGAAGCGCTGCTTGGTGCTTTCGAAGGCTGAACGGGCGGCAGATTTGGCGCGCGGGTTGAGCGTGCCGGTCTCGCCGGTGATGTTCGCGGCGCGCATCGCGGCATCGAGGTTGTTGTGGATGATCGAGAACGCGCCAGCATAGGCGTCATAGATGCGGCGTTGCTCATCGGTCAGCGCGTGCTCAACCAGCTCGTACTCGACGCCGTCATACGACAGGGATCTGGCGGTGTAGAGGCCGAGGGCGCGAAGATCGCGGGCCAGCACCTCCATCGCTGCGACACCGCCGGCCTCAATGGCAGCGACGAATTCGGCCCTGGTGGCGAACGGGAAATCCTCGCCGCCCCACAGGCCGAGACGCTGGGCATAGGCGAGATTGTGGACGCTGGTGGCACCTGTCGCAGAGACGTAGACGATCCGAGCGCCGGGGATAGCGTGCTGGAGCCGCAAGCCGGCACGGCCCTGCTGCGACGGCGCGACATCGCCTCGTTCTCCCTTGCCGCCGCCGGCGTTCTGCATGGCATGGCTCTCGTCGAAGATGATCACCCCGTCGAAATCGGAGCCCAACCAATCGACGATCTGCCGGACGCGCGAAACCTTGTCGGCCTTCTCATCGGACCGCAGCGTGGCATAGGTGGTGAATAGGACGCCTTCCGGCAGTGTGATCGGCCGTCCCTGCGGGAAGCGGGAGAGCGGCGTCACCAGCAGGCGCTCCATGCCCAGGGCCGACCAGTCGCGCTGTGCATCCTCGATCAGCTTGTCCGACTTCGAGATCCAGACGGCCTTGCGCCGACCGTGCAGCCAGTTGTCGAGGATGATGGCGGCGGACTGGCGCCCCTTGCCCGCGCCCGTGCCGTCGCCGAGCATGAAACCGCGCCGGAAGCGGACGGCGGATGCCGCCTCGTCAGGTGCAGCAGAGACGACATCGAATGTCGCGTCGACAGTCCAGGCGCCGCCGAGGAAGCCCGTATGGGCCTCGCCGGCATAGATCACCGTTTCGAGCTGGGCGTCCGACAGTACGCCTTCGTTGATGAGCCGTTCGGGCAG
>CAZBPO010000132.1:5676-8014 GCA_964493795.1 uncultured Flavobacteriaceae bacterium | reverse complement strand
GCAGACACCGTGGGGTGGGGTTGTTTCAGGTTTTTTCCTACCCCCTCCCTTCTCCTCCTCGCCTAAATGAGCGAAATCGCCTCCCGCGCCCGATATAGGAATTAGTTCCACGACATCAAGCCCGGCCCGCCCCTTGCGGCGGGCCGGGCTGTCCTGTCTCCTTCGGCGTACAAAAAAAATCACGGAGGACCACCCTATGCGCGCAGCCGTCTTCAAGGGCGCAGACCGCAAGCTTCAGATCGAGACCATCGACGATCCCCGGCCGGAGCCCCGCCAATTGCTGCTCAAGGTGCATAATTGCGGCGTCTGCGGCTCGGATTTGCACATGACCGAGGCGCACTCGTTGTCCAACCTGCCGCCCGGCGCGGTGATGGGGCACGAGTTCTCGGGCGAGATCGTCGAGATCGGCTCCGACCTGAAAGGCCATTTCCGGGTCGGACAGCGCGTCGCGGGCTTCCCCTATATCCAGTGCGGCGTCTGCGAGCCGTGCCGGCGCGGCGACACGACGTTCGGCGCGTGCCTGGCCGCCAAAGGCATCGGGCTGGGTCAGCACCACGGGGCCTATGCCGAGTATGTGACCATCGGCGGCAACGGCGCCCATACCCTGCCCGATCTCGTCTCGTTCGAGGAGGGCGCGCTGATCGAGCCGCTCTGCGTCGGGCTGCACGCCGTCGACAAGGCGCGGATGGAGCGCGGCGCGACCGTTCTAATCATCGGCGCCGGGCCGGTCGGCCTCGCCGTGATGCTGTGGGCGCGGTTTCTGGGGGCGCGACATGTCATCGTGTCCGAGCGGGCCGAAAGCCGACGCGCCACCGCCGCCCGCTTCGGCGCGACCGACGCCGTCGATCCGGCGCAGCCGCTCACCCCGCAGGTCGAGAAGATCGCGGGCAAGGGCCCGGACATCATCTTTGAATGCGTCGGCGCGCCAGGCCTCATCAACGCCGTGATGATGGAGGCCCCGCGCGGCGCGAAGATCGTCGTGGCGGGTGTCTGCCAGGCCATGGACCAGTTCATGCCGGTGCTGGGCATCGTGAAGGAGCTGACGCTGCAATTCGTGCTGGGCTATCGGCCCGAGGATTTCGACTACGCCATCGACATGATCGCCAAGGACCGCATCGAAGCGGCTCACATGATCAGCGA
Organism: uncultured Flavobacteriaceae bacterium; assembly: GCA_964493795.1. Classification (GTDB taxonomy): domain Bacteria; phylum Pseudomonadota; class Alphaproteobacteria; order Micropepsales; family Micropepsaceae; genus JADZAI01. The sequence continues at coordinate 6,874 of CAZBPO010000132.1, read as the reverse complement.
CCGCATCACACTCGACGCCCTGCCCGACGCCTTCGAGGCCCTCCGCAAACCGACCACCCAGTGCAAGGTCATGGTGGGGTTCTAAAGTTCGCCATTGTCGAGCTGACGACTGAACGACGCATGGACCACAAATCGAGGCTAACTCCCGACCAACGGCTCGCCCTGGCTCAGCGCTTTGTCGAGGAACGCTGTCCCGGGGCGACCCTGATCGATTGGGAGGGATCGGACGGTCTGACCCGTGCGATCTACCAAAAGGCCGATCTTCTGATCAGCTTTCGGTGGATCGCCAGCATGGGTTCTGTAGCATTCGCCAGCGCTGCTTCCCCTGCGACTTTCGAGACATTCCACGTCATCGAACGCACGTTCGGCTGGGGCGGCCATAGCGGAACACCGCTCGACAGCCCGTCCTTCGTCGATGAGCCTTTCGGCACAACGCTTGAAAGAGCAGGCGCACGAATGCCTGATCTGATCGAGCTCTTCTCCAGACAGAATTACCCTCATACGGCTTACAAAATCCGAAACGCGCGCGAAGCGTCGATCGAGGCAAACGACGACTTCGACGGCTTGTTCCGGCGGGAGCGCGCACCAGACGAAACCTTGATTGGAGCGATCCGGCGAGGCTGGAGAGAAGTGATCGACGAACTAAGGGCGTGGCGGAAAAAGTAGTTCGCCCATGCGTGATGACAGGACGGAGACTGACGCCATGGCCCTCATCCGCCGGCTCACCGCCTTCAGTACGGCGACCCAGTGCAAGGTGATGGTGGGGTTCTGGCAGTAGGAGATTTGGTCGATGTCTGGATGCAACCTACAACGGCCTGTCGTCTTAAGCACGATCGGTGCTGCCTTTCTCTGGTTTTACCCACCACCGTCCTTCGCGACCACGTCGTACGACTACGACAAAACCATCGTTGACGAACTGAGCCGGTCTAAAAGCCCGATTTTCTACGCTGCATGCGACTACGGTGAAGATGAACGGATCATCTGGTTGTTCGCCACCGGGGATGGCGCCGGGTTCTTGATGACGAAGGATCGGAAGTCCGGACAAGGCACGGTCCTGCGCGCGTTCGAGGTCGTGATGGACGGCAAGGCCATGGGCGGCGAAATGAACTTCGGAACCTGGATATGGGAGAAATATGCGGCAGGCCCCGACCGGCCCGGCCTTTTGTCCGATTTTCCGGATCGACCCTATCGCATCGCA
>CAZBPO010000132.1:3805-5666 GCA_964493795.1 uncultured Flavobacteriaceae bacterium | reverse complement strand
TCCCGGCTCGGATTTCATTGCGACGATCATGTCTCTTGCGGATGTCGAACTCTGCGAGATCCAGCCCGGGAGATAGCGGTGACACGCTGGTTGTGACGAGCCGGCCACAGCGGCTCGAGTGGAGACGCGGACCGCGCGCGCCAGGTGCGCGGCGTCTAGGGCCGGTCGATGGTCATGTAGGCCATGCGCTCGCCGGGGTAATAGCCGGGAAACAGGCCCTGCGACGCGAAGCCGGCCGCCGCATACGCGGCGATGGCGCGCGGGTTGTCCGCGTCGGGGTCGATCTGCACGCGCGTGACGCCCGGCAGCGTGAAAAGATGTTCGATCATCGCCCGGCACAGGCGGCGGCCGATGCCCTGCCCACGTCGCGCGCCCAGGAACATGTCGAGCCCGTAGGTCTCGCGCGGCACGCCGAAATCGGCCCAGAACGGGTCGGCATTGGCGTGATAGGCCTGAAGATAGCCGAGTGGCGCGCCCTCCAGCGTCACCAGAAACGGCGAGACGATGGCGTCGCCGATATGCGCGGCGATCTCGTCCAGCGGGTCGTCGCCATACCAGCGCGCGACCTGGGGATCGTGAAGCATCGCGCTTATGGCCGGCAGATGCGCGTATTGCAGCACCTCGAGCGTCAACCCGCCGCCAGCATCCAGATGGCGGATCGCCAGCTTGCCCGTCATCGCCCGGCCTTGCTGGCGCACATCGTCGCGGGGGTCGTCACGGCGTTTTCCTTTCCTGGCGCTGCGGATTATGGACGACGGCAAGGGAGCGACAAATGACATTGCCATACGGGCTGAACGCCGAGGCGTTCGGCCACACCACACAAAAGGGGTCGGTCACGGTTCGGCCGCTGGCCGCCGGCGACCGCGCCGAATGGACGCGGCTGTGGCGGCTCTATCTTGAATTCTACGAAACCGAATTACCCGAAGCGCAGTACGCGCTGAACTGGGCCCGGCTGTTCGACCCGTCCGAGCCGATTTTCGGCTATCTCGCCGAGGTCGATGGCCGGCCGCGCGGGCTGGTGCATATCGTGATGCACCGCTCGTTCTGGATGGACGAGCCCAGCTGCTATCTGCAGGATCTCTACGCCGACGCCGACCTGCGCGGCACGGGCCTGGGCCGGGCGCTGATCGAGCACGTCTATGAAACCGTGCGTGCGGCCGGCGGCAGCCGCGTGCACTGGCTGACCCATCACACCAACGAAACGGGCCGCCGCCTCTATGGCCGGATCGCCGACGAATCCGGCTTCATCCAGTATCGCAAGTCGCTCTGACCCTGCGTCCTTCGAGGCTCGCCTTCGGCTCGCGCCTCAGGATGACGAAGAGGGAAGCCCGGCCTGTTTCATCATGGTGAGGCACCCTGCGCAGCAGGGCCTCGAACCACGCACCTTCAGTCGAAGCCCCGGTCGAGGAAGCGTTCCGCCACCGCCGCATAGAGCGCGATGCCGTTCGCCATCGCGCTTTCCTCAAGCATCATGCGGTTGGAATGGCAGGGCGCGGCGCTGTTGTGGTCGCAGCCCGCCGGCGCGACCCCCAGGAACACCATGCAGCCGGGGATTTTCTGCAGCACATAGGCCCAGTCCTCGCCGCCCATCACCGGCGTCGGCATCGGGATGAAGGCCATGTCGCCCAGCATCTCGCGCGCCGTCTCGGAGGCCAGCTTGACCATGCGCCCGTCATTGACCGTGACGTCATAGCCTTCCACCAGCTTCACCTCGGCCCACGCGCCATGCGCCTTGGCGATGTTGCTGGCGACGCGCTGGATCGCCTCTTTCGCCGCCTTGCGCGACCCTTCCGAGACCGAGCGCAGCGTGCTGTTCGAATACACGCGCATTGCGGAAGACATGCATTTCTCGGAAAAAATA
>CAZBPO010000132.1:0-3795 GCA_964493795.1 uncultured Flavobacteriaceae bacterium | reverse complement strand
GGTGCTGACCATCGCGACGATCCATGGCGGCACCACCGGATCGAAGGCGTTGATGCGCCGCGTGACGGCGTTCTGCAGGGCCAGCACGATCTCGCAGGCGATGGGCACGGGGTCGTGCGCGAAATGCGGCGTCGAGGCGTGGCCGCCTTTGCCCCAGACGGTGATGAAGACCTCGTCGGTCGAGGCCATCAGCGGCCCGGCCTTCGAGCCGAACATGCCGGTCGGCATGTTCGGCGTCACATGCATGGCGAACGCCCCGTCGGGCTTGGGGCCGCGCTCGATCAGCCCGTCCTCGATCATCTTCACAGCGCCGAAATGGCCTTCCTCGCCTGGCTGGAACATGAACTTCACGGTGCCCGACAGGCGGTCGCGATTGGCGTGCAGCAGGTGGGCGGCATAGGTCAGCATGGCCGTATGGCTGTCATGGCCGCAGGCATGCATGGCGTTCGGCACGGTCGATTTGAATTCCAGCTCGGTGTCCTCGGGCATCGGCAAGGCGTCCATATCGCCGCGCAGCAGCACCGTGCGCCCCTGTCCCGGACCTTTCAGAGTCGCGACGAAACCCGACGAGGACGGCCCGTCCTCATAGGTCAGGTCCAGCCCGGCCAGCGCCTCGCGCACCGTCTTCACCGTCACGGGCAGGAAATTCCCGAGCTCGGGATAGGCATGGATCGTGCGGCGCAGCCTGATCGCGTCAGGCAGAAGCGCCTTGGCGCCGTCGATCCAGGTGTCCAGCGATTGCGTCATATGAACTCCGTTTCTCAGCGCAGCGCGCTGAGCCCTCCATCAACGACCAAAGTCTGTCCTGTCACATACGCCGCTTCGTCGCTCATCAGGAAGAGGGCTGAATAGGCGGTCTCCCACCCCGTCCCCTGCCTTGACAGCGGCACGGGCGTCGTCGTGCGCGAAGGCCGGCCGCGCGAGGCGAGCCGGCCGATCGACGTGTCCATCAGGCCCGGCGCGACGATATTGGCGCGGATCGCCCGCTTCTCGCCTTCCAGCGCGACATGGCGGCACAGCCCGCCCAGCGCCGCCTTCGAGGCGTCATAGGCGGGTATCCGGCTGCCCGGCTTGATGCCGGCGATGGACGAGACGAAGACGATGCCCGACGCCTCGGCCAGTTTCGGCCAGGCGGCCCGCACGGTCAGCATATGGCTGCGCAGGTTGACCGCGAAAGTCATGTCCCAGGCTGCGGCGTCGTTCTCGGCCAGCGTCGCCTTGCCGCCGATACCGACATTGAGCGCCAGCCCGTCGAGCCCGCCCAGCCAGTCCGCCGCCTCGGCGACCATGCGTTCGACCGCATCCGGGTCGGCCACATCGGCGGCTATGGCCGTGCCGCTCCCCGGCGGCATCGCCGCGACCGTCGCCTCGGCGGTTTCGACGACACGGTCGGCGACCGCCACCTTCGCGCCCTCGCGGGCGAACAGGATCGCCATCGCCCGGCCATTTCCGGCGGGCGTATCGGCCTCGCCGATATCGGTCTGGCCGCCGCCGACCACCAGGATGCGCCTGCCGGCGAGACGGCCGCGCGGCGGCGCTTCGCCCCGGCTTTCGGGCGGCAGGTGGACGTGGCGTTCGCTCATGTCCGCGCCGCGCCGACGTCGATCTTGCCTTCCGGCGGCGTCGCCTCGATCTCGACGTCGAAGGTTTCGAGGAAGCGGCTGACCAGCATGTAGAAGCCGATGGTGACGACCAGCTCCTGCATCTCCTGCGCCGACAGCTTCTTCGCCAGCGGTTCATAGGTCGCATCGGAGGCGCGCACATTGGCCACTACATCGTCGGTGATCGCGATGACCTCGCGCTCGATCTCTGTCAGGGCGGCCGCGGCGGGCCCTTCATGGATCGCGGACAGAAGTTCTTCGCGCATGCCCAGATCGCGCCCGATCTTCATGTGCTGGTGCACCTCGTACGAGGCGTTCGACAGCACGCCGACCCGGATGATCGCGATCTCGCGCAGATGCGGGTCGAGGCTGGTGCGGCTCAGCAGATAGCCGCCGAAGCGCGAAAAAGCCGGCAGCAGGCCGTCGCCATGCGCCAGCGTCTTGAAGATGTTGAGTTGGGCCATCTTGCCCAGCGCCTCGGCCGCCTTGGGCGGCGCTTCGGATATCTCCAGCGGTTTCGGGCGCGGCATGACGTTTCCTCGTTGAGTTGTTTTGCGCCCTATCGTCGGCCCGGCATGCGGCGCTGGCAAGCGCCCGCGCTTGCCTTGACGTCAATCACGCCGCTAACATCCCGCAAAAATCCGGGAAATCTCAGGGAAGGACAGACATTCAATGATCGATCTCGACGCCATCAAGACGTGCGCCGACATTACCCGCCATCAGGCGAAAGTGCGGCCGGACGAGATCGCTCACGTCTTCGAGGACCGCACCACCAGCTATGCCCAGCTCGACCGCCACGCCTCGCAGATCGCCAACGGGCTGATCGCGCTGGGAATCAAGCCGCAGTCGCGCATCGGGTATGTCGGCCTCAACTCCGACCGCTTCTTTGAAACCGTCTATGGCTCGTTCAAGGCGAACGCCGTGGTGGTGGGCGTGAACTGGCGTCTGGCCCCCCCCGAGGTCGTCTATGTGCTGAACGACGCCAAGGCCGAGATCCTGTTCGTGGGCGCGGAATTCCTGCCCTTGATCGAGCCGATCAAGAGCCAGCTGACCACCGTGCGCCACTTCATCGCGGTCGACGGCCCGCATGCCGACTGGCCGGTCTTCGACGCCTGGCGCGACGGCCAGTCTGATGAAGACCCGCGCCTTGAGATCGCCGCGGACGACGACGTCGTCCAGCTCTACACCTCGGGCACCACCGGCCACCCCAAAGGCGTTCAGCTGACCAACGCCAATTACGACGCCTTTTTCCGCACCGCCCAGGAGGCGGGCTGGGCGCACTACGACCCCGGCGAGGTCAATCTCTGCGCCATGCCGAACTTCCACGTCGCCGGCCTGAATATGGGCATCCTCTCGGTCGCCCAGGGCGCCAAGGGGATCATCATGAAGCAGGTCGATCCCGTGAAGGTGCTGGACGCCATCGAGAAAGACGGCTGCAACAACATGTTCCTGGTGCCCGCCGTGATCCAGTTCCTGGTCGCGGTGCCCGGCATCGAGAACCGCGACCTGTCGGCCCTCAAGCGGGTCTATTACGGCGCCTCGCCGATTTCCGAAGAGGTGCTGCTGAAGGCGCAGAAGCTGCTGAAATGCGAGTTCACCCAGCTTTACGGCCTGACCGAGACGGTCGGCGGCGGCACCTATCTGCCGCCCGAGGCGCATGATCCCGCCAAGGGCAAGCTGCGTTCGTGCGGCATTCCCTATCCGGGGTTCGAGATCAGGGTCGTGGACGAAAACGCCCAGTCCGTGCCGCAGGGCAAGGTCGGCGAAATCGTCATCAAGTCGCCGACCGTGATGAAAGGCTATTGGGGCAAACCCGAAGCGACCGAGAAGGCCGTGATCGACGGCTGGTTCTACACCGGCGATGCCGGCTTCTTCGACGAAGAGGGCTATCTCTTCATCTACGACCGCGTGAAGGACATGATCGTGTCGGGCGGCGAGAACGTCTATCCGGCCGAGGTGGAGAACGCGCTGATGAGCCATCAGGCCATCGCCGATGCCGCCGTGATCGGCGTGCCCGACGAGAAGTGGGGCGAGGCGGTGAAGGCGATCGTCGTGCTGAAGCCCGGCGCCGAGGCCACCGCCGAAGACGTCATCGCCTACACCAAGACGCGCATCGCGGGATACAAGACGCCCAAATCGGTGGACTTCACCGACGCCCTGCCGCGCAACCCGTCGGGCAAGGTCCTGCGCCGCG
>CAZBPO010000131.1:3182-8088 GCA_964493795.1 uncultured Flavobacteriaceae bacterium | reverse complement strand
GGGGGTGATGGTCGCGCATTTGATGCCGACGCCGTATTTCCTGATCGCCTCGGCGGCGTCGATGGTGATCTGGTCTTCGGTCTCGTCGCGCTTTTCGACCGAAAGGTCGTAGGTCTCGATCTGGACATCGAGGAAGGGGAGGATCAGCTTTTCCTTGATGAGCGCCCAGATGATGCGGGTCATTTCGTCGCCGTCGAGATCGACGACCGGGTTCGCGACTTTGATCTTGGCCATATTTTCCTCAGATGACGCGGGGGCATTTGCCTGCGGACTGGGCAGGGTATAACAGCGCCCCGCCGCGCCCGTGAAGGACCGATGACCGCGATTTCCGACGAATTTCCGCCGCCCGCCGTCGTGCTGGTCGAACCGCAGCTGGGTGACAATATCGGCGCGGTGGCCCGCGCCATGGCGAATTTCGGCCTGGCTGACCTCAGGCTGGTGCGCCCGCGCGACGGCTGGCCGAACAGCCGCGCCTATGCCGTCTCGTCGGGTGCGACATGGATCCTCGACGCCGTGCGCGTCTTCGAGACCACCCGCGAGGCGGTCGCCGACCTGACGCTGCTGATCGCAACCACAGCCCGCGACCGCGAAATGGCCAAGGAAGTGCTGGTTCCGCCCGAGGCGGCGCGCCGTCTGCGCGAACGCTCGGCGACGGGTGCGCGCACAGGTTTCATGTTCGGCTCGGAACGCGCCGGGCTGGTGAACGACGACGTGGTGCTGGCCGACGCGCTGCTGACCATTCCCACCGACGCCCGCTTCACCTCGATCAACCTCGCCCAGGCGGCGCTTCTGGCGTTCTACGAGTGGCACAAGGCGGGCGACGTCACGCCCCAGGCCAGCCTTGATCTGGGACGGTTCGATCTGGCGACCAAGGACGAGTTGACAGGGTTCTTCGACCAGATCGAGCGTGAGCTCGACGAAGCCGGGTTCCTCTTCCCGCCCGCCAAAGTGCCTGCCATGATCCGCAACATGCGCAATATCTGGCACCGGGCCCAGCTGTCGCAGCAGGATGTCCGCACCATGCGCGGCATCGTCACGGCGCTGGTCCACCGCCCCCATGCCAAACGCAACGCCGAACGCGCCGCCGCCAAGGCCGCCGAGGGCGAGACATGACGATCCGGACGGGCTTCGTCTCGGTCGGAGACGCCAATCTGCATTATCTGGCTGCCGGCGATCCGGCTTCGCCGATGCTGCTCTTTCTGCATGGCTTTCCGGAATATGCAGGCATGTGGCGCGATACGATGGAGCGCCTGTCGGACCGCTTCTTCTGCCTTGCGCCGGACCAGCTTGGATACAACCTGTCGGACAAGCCGCAGGATGTCGCGCGGTACCGCGCCAGGGCTCTGGTGGAAGACGTCGCGGCCTTCATCGAGGCGTTTCCGCCGCAGCGCAAATTCACTCTGGTCGCCCATGACTGGGGCGGGGCGATCGCCTGGGCCTACGCGCTGAAATATCCTGAAACGCTGGAGCGGCTGGTCATCATCAACGCCGTGCATCCCGCCGCTTTTCAGCGCGAGATCGCCCGCAATCCCGAACAGGCCAAGGCCAGCCAATACATCGTTGACATGCAGGCCGAAGACGCCGACGCGGCGTTCGCGGCCGACGATTTCGCGCGGCTGCGCTTTTCCTTTCGGCGCGTCGAGGAAAAGGGCCTGTTCGGCCCGGACGAGCTGGCCGCTTATCGCGCCGGCTGGGCGCAGCCGGGTGCGGTGCGCGCGATGCTGAACTGGTATCGCGCCATGCGGATGAAGCCCAAAGGCGACGGCGAGGCAACCGCCGCGCGTGTCTATGACGAGAGCGCGCTGATCGTCCGCGTGAAGACGCTGGTTCTCTGGGGGCTGAAGGACGAAGCGTTGCTGCCCGGCTGTATCGAGGGCCTCGACCAATGGGTGCCCGATTTGACGCTCAAGACCTTTCCCGAGGCGTCGCACTGGCTGGTCCATGAGGAACGCGAACGCGTGGCCGCCGAGATCGCCGCTTTCGCAGGAGCATCGTCATGACCGCACGCAGCTTCGGCCCCGACGTGAAGCTTCACGACCCGGCCTATATCGCCCCCAGCGCCGAGATCTATGGCGACGTCACGATTCGCGAAGGCGTCAGCGTCTGGCCGCAGGCCGTGATGCGGGCCGAAATGTACCGCATCGAGATCGGCCCGAACACGAACATCCAGGACTTCGTGATGGTGCATGTGGGCGACGGCTCCGACACGATCGTCGGCGCGAATTGCTCGATCACCCACCGCGTGACGCTGCATGGCTGCACCATCGGCGACAACTGCCTGATCGGCATCGGCGCGACCATCATGGACGGCTGCGTTGTGGGCGAGAACTCCATCGTCGCGGGCGGCGCGTTCCTGAAGGAACGCACGATCATTCCGCCGAATTCCATCGTCATGGGCATGCCGGGCCGCGTCGCCAGAACGCGCAACAACGCCGCGGCCAACGGCTTGAACGCCTTTCTCTATCGGCGTAACGGCGAAGCCTATGCCCAGGGCGAACACCGTCTATGGGCGTCGCCAGCCTTTCGTGACGAGATGACGGCCGAGATCGCGCGGCTGGCCGCTCTGCACGGCCCGCCTGCATGAGCCTGCGCTATGCGATGATCGGCGGCGGGCCGGGCGCGATGATCGGCGAAGCGCACCGCCTGGCCGCGCGCGCCGCCGGGTTCACGCTTGTCGCAGGCGCGTTCTCGTCCGACGCCGGGAAATCGCGTGCGCAGGCCGAGGCGTCAGGGCTTGCGCCGGAGATGGGGTTCGCCGACTGGCGCGCGCTCGTCGCGGCGGCGGGCGATCTGGCGCTCGACGCCGTCGTCATCGTCACGCCCAACCACCTTCACGCCGCGCCCGCCATCGCGGCGCTGGAGGCGGGCCTGCACGTGATCTGCGACAAGCCTCTGGCGCGCACGAACGAGGAGACAGCCGCCATCACGGCTGCGGCGCGCGCCAGCCGGGGACGGGTGTTCGTGACCTACACTTATGCTGGTTACGCCGCCGTCCGCCGCGCCGCGACTTTGACGGCCGAGGGCTGGGTCGGCGCACTGCGGCTGGTGCAGGCCTCGTATTTTCAGGACTGGCTCGCCACCCGGGTCGAGGACAGCGGCCTTGGCCTCGCCGCCTGGCGCACCGATCCGGCGCGCAGCGGCCCGGCCGGCGCGACGGCGGATCTTGGCAGCCATCTGTTCCATCTTTGCGCGATGGTGACCGGCGAGGCGCCGGAGGCGCTGTCGGCCGATCTTTCGGCGCAGGTCGCGGGGCGGGCGCTGGACGACACCGGGCTGGTGCGCCTGCGCTATCCAGGCGGGGCGCGGGGGCAGATCGCAGTCTCCCAGGCGGCGGTTTGCGGCCGGGGCGGACTGGAGTTCCAGATCATGGGCGACAAAGGCGGCCTCGGCTGGTCGATGGTAAGGCCATTCGAGCTGCGCCTGATGCGGCCCGGCCAGCCGGTCGAGGTGGAGACGCTGACCGATGAAGGGCCGTTCTCGGCCGTCGAGGGGCCGCCGCCGGGGTTCCTGAACGCCTTCGCCACGCTCTATTCCGATTTCGCGACCGCGATGACCGGCGGTGCGGCGACGCCGCCGGGATTGGCCGACGGTGTGGCCGGCGTCGCCTTCGTGGAAGCGGCCGTCGCTTCATCAAGACATGAAGGCTCGTGGGTAAACCTGTGATCTCGTTCGACGATTTTCTTAAAGTCGACATCCGGGCCGGGACCGTGATGCGGGCCGAGCCGTTTCCGGAGGCGCGCAAGCCGGCCTTCAAGCTGTGGATCGATTTCGGCCCGGAGATCGGGGAGAAGCGGTCTTCCGCGCAGATCACCGTGCGGCACACCCTGGGAGAGCTGCCGGGACGTCAGGTGATCGCGGTGGTGAACTTCCCGCCACGCCAGATCGGCCCCTTCATGTCGGAGGTGCTGGTGCTGGGCCATCACGACGCCGAGGGGCATGTCGTGCTGCTAGGCCCCGATTTCCCGGTGCCGAACGGCGCGCGGATGCTGTGACTTCGCCTTGACTTAAGGCCCGCGATCCGTATTTTCCGCCGCCTTCGCTAGGGGTCAGGCCCGGCGAAGCATGCACCCGTGACAGTTCGCTGTCTGTCGGCCCCCACAAGGGGAGGAGGAGGGGCGTTTCCGAACCTGACGCGAGACGACAAGGAACCGTCATGACCAAGCGCCTGAGCGCCAAGCACAAGATTTCCCGCCGCATCGGCCAGAATCTGTGGGGCACGTCGAAGAGCCCCGTCAACAAGCGTGAGTCCGGCCCCGGCCAGCACGGCGCGCGCCGCAAGAATAAGATTTCGGACTTCGGCGTCCAGCTGCGCGCCAAGCAGACGCTGAAGGGCTATTACGGCAACATCAACGAGCGCCAGTTCCGCAAGATCTTCGCCGAGGCGAACCGTCTGCGCGGCGACACCGGCGAGAACATGATCGGCCTGCTCGAGCGCCGTCTGGACGCGGTGATGTACCGCGCCAAGTTCGCCTCGACGCCGTTCGCCGCCCGCCAGCTGGTCAACCACGGCCATGTGAAGGTCAACGGCCGCCGCCTCAACATCGCCTCGGCGCTGGTGAAGGAAGGCGACGTGGTCGAGCTGACCGCCAAGGCGACCCAGATGGTGCCGGTGCTGGCCGCTATCCAGTCGCCCGAGCGCGACGTCCCGGACTATCTGGAAGTCGATCACGCCAAGGGCACGGTCAAGCTGACCCGCACGCCGAAGCTGTCGGACGTGCCGTATCCGGTTCAGATGAACCCGAACCTGATCATCGAGTTCTACTCGCGCTAAGCGAGCCCGATCCGAAACGAGAAACGGCCGCATCGCGAGATGCGGCCGTTTTCATTTGCGGCGCCGGAGAGATCAGGCGGCTTCGAGCGCGACGCCCTTTTCCTGAAGATAGGCCTTCAGCTCGCCCGTCTCGAA
>CAZBPO010000131.1:264-3172 GCA_964493795.1 uncultured Flavobacteriaceae bacterium | reverse complement strand
TCGAACATCTCGCGCACGATGTCGCAGCCGCCGACGAACTCGCCCTTCACATAGAGCTGGGGGATGGTCGGCCACTCGGAGAAATCCTTGATGCCCTGGCGGATTTCGGCGTCGGCCAGCACGTTGATGTCGTGAAAATCGACGCCGATATGCTGGAGGATCTTGGCGACGGTGGCCGAAAACCCGCATTGCGGGAAATTCTGCGTGCCTTTCATGAACAGCACGACGTCGTTGCCGTCGATGGCCGACTGGATGGTTTCAAAGGCGGGCGTGCTCATGGGCGTCTCCGTGGGAACCTAAGAGCTAGGGATGACAGGGCGCGGGGTCAAGTTTTGGGCGCGGCCGTGGTGAGCGCCAGGGCGTGCAGTTCGCCGCCCATGCGCCCGCCCAGCGCCTCGAACACCAGCTTGTGCTGCGCCACACGGGTCTTGCCGGCGAAGGCCGTCGAGATGACATGGGCGGCGTAGTGGTCGCCGTCGCCCGCCAGGTCGGTGATCGTCACCTCGGCATCGGGCAAGGCGGCCTTGATGAGGTGTTCGATGTCGGCGGCGTTCATCGGCATGGCGGCTCTCCAAGGCTGGCACGCCTCTATATGTGCCGCCAGCCCGGACTTGGCCAGTGCGCCCGGCCGCAGATATCGCCTGTCGCCTATTTCGCGCCGATGCCGCCGAAATCGACGTTCTCGAAGGCGGCCCGCATGACGGCCTGGGTGCGGTCGCCCGCGCCGTGGATGATGGAGACGGTCCGCGATGGGCTGGCGACGACGAGATACTTGGCGTTGGTGAGGCGCTGGTCGGCGAAGGACAGCGCGGTCGTGCCGCCGAACGAGGCGGTCGTGACGCCGGCCTTGCGGCGCGCGTCGTCATCCTTCAGCAGCGCGGCGAACTTGCCCGCCTCGGCGTTCGAGAAGGTGATCTGGAGCGTATAGGTTTCGCCCGCCTGGGTGACATAGGGCACTGAAACCGACGACTTGTCGTCGGCCGTGGCGAAGACAGGCTCGGATTTCTGCCAGCCGGCGATCGGCGCGGGGAAGAGCGGCAGGAACTCGCGCAGGCGCGCTTCGTCGACCCGGGCTTCCACGATGGCGGGTTTGTCCTCGCCGCCGCCGCCGCAGGCGGCCAGCGGCGCAGCGAGCAAAAGAGCGGCGATGGCCGCACGAATGGTCTTCATGGCGTTCCCCCTCGAACCGGCTGATCGTGTCGTTCAGCCTTTGTGCGAGGCAGGTTGCCCGAAACGCGGAGCCGCGTCGATGCTTGAGGCCGCCGCCCTAGTTCAGCGGGGCGGCCATGAGGGCGGGGAAGAAGCCTTCATGGGCGGATTTCAGGGCCGCGATCTTCGCGTTCACGAGGCCGTCGACCTTCAGACTGTCTCCGCCCGTCACGCCGAGGCGCAGCGAAGGGGTGCCGGCGGCTTTGGCGTCGGCCAGCAGCCGGTCGGCGTCGGACTGGGGCAGGGCGACGAGATAGCGGGCCTGATCTTCGCCGAAGAGGGCGGCGTGGGGTTCGATCCCTGCAGGAAGCGCCACCTCCGCGCCGATGCCGCCGGGCAGGCTCATTTCCGCGAGTGCGAGGATGAGGCCGCCATCGGCGAGGTCGTGGACGGTGTCGAGTGCGCCGGATTCAATCCGTGCACGGATGAAATCGCCATTGGCCTTTTCCGCGGCGAGATCGACCGGCGGCGGGGCGTGATCTTTCAGGCTGTGGATGTCGCGGGCGTAGATCGACTGGCCGAGCCAGCCTTTGGTTTCGCCGATCAGAACGATGGCGTCGCCTGCGCGCTTGAAGGGGATCGAGGCGCGTTTGGTGACATCTTTCAGCAGGCCGACGCCGCCGATGGCGGGCGTAGGCATGATGCCGACGCCGTTGGTCTCGTTGTAGAGCGAGCAATTGCCTGAGACGACAGGATAGCCGAGCGCGAGGCCGGCCTCTTTCAGGCCCTGAACCGCGCCGACGAACTGGCCCATGATCTCTGGCTTTTGCGGGTTGGCGAAGTTCATGTTGTCGGTATAGGCGAGCGGCGTGCCGCCGACGGCGGTGATGTTGCGCCAGGTTTCCGCGACCGCCTGTTTGCCGCCCTCGACCGGATCGGCCTGAACGTAGCGCGGGGTGCAGTCGGCGGTGACGGCGAGCGCCTTGGTCGTGCCGTGGACGCGCACGATGGCCGCGTCGCCGCCGGGGCCCTGGGCGGTGTCGTTCATGACCGTGGAATCGTACTGCTCCCAGATCCAGCGGCGCGAGGCGAGATCGGCCGAGCCGATGAGCTGAAGCAGGGTGGCATTGTAGTCGGCCGGGGCGGGGCATTCGGCCGGGGTGAGCTCGGGCTTTTTCGGTGTCGGCACCCAGGGCCGCTCGTAGCGCGGGGCGTTCTCGTCGGCGAGGGCCGAGACGGGAATGTCGGCCATGACCTGGCCTTTGTGCTTCACAACCAGATGCCGCGTGTCGGTGACGCGGCCGATGACGGCGAAATCGAGGCCCCATTTGTCGAAGATCGCCTTGGCCTCGGCCTCGCGGCCAGGTTTCAGGATCATCAGCATGCGCTCCTGGCTTTCGGAGAGCAGCATCTCATAGGCGGTCATGTTCTCTTCGCGCTGGGGAACATGGTCGAGGTCGAGTTCCAGCCCCGCCTCGCCCTTCGACGCCATTTCGGCGGAGGACGAGGTGAGGCCGGCGGCCCCCATATCCTGAATCGCGACGATGGCGTCGGAGGCCATGAGTTCAAGGCACGCTTCCAGCAGCAGCTTTTCCACGAACGGGTCGCCGACCTGCACGGTGGGGCGCTTTTCTTCGCTGTCGTCGTCGAATTCGGCCGAGGCCATGGTGGCCCCGTGAATGCCGTCGCGGCCGGTTTTGGAGCCGACATAGACGATCGGATTGCCGATGCCGGAGGCCGCCGAAAGGAAGATCTTGTC
>CAZBPO010000131.1:0-254 GCA_964493795.1 uncultured Flavobacteriaceae bacterium | reverse complement strand
CCGACGCACATCGCGTTGACGAGGATGTTGCCGTTATAGGAGGCGTCGAAATTTACCTCGCCCGCCACGGTGGGCACGCCCATGCAATTGCCGTAGCCGCCGATGCCGGCGACGACACCCGAAACGAGGTGTTTCGTTTTGGGGTGCGAGGGTTCGCCGAAGCGGAGCGCATTCAGCATCGCCACGGGGCGCGCGCCCATGGTGAAGACGTCGCGCATGATGCCGCCGACGCCCGTCGCCGCGCCCTGATAGGG
>CAZBPO010000130.1:0-8109 GCA_964493795.1 uncultured Flavobacteriaceae bacterium | reverse complement strand
GGGCGCGGTGGCTGCGGCGCTGGGCGCGGCGGGGCACGGCTATGCCGTGACCGGATGGAATCTGGTCGCGCCGATGGTTCCCTCGGCGATTCTGTTCGATCTCACCAATGGCGGCGCCAAGGACTGGGGGGCCGAGCCGCCCTACCGCGCGCTCGGAAAGACGGCGCTGGCCAGGGTCGGCGCGGAGTTCGCGCTGGGCAATGCCGGGGCGGGCTATGGGGCGCGGGCCGGGGCCTATAAAGGCGGGCTCGGATCGGCATCGGCCATGGACGATGCCGGCCTGATGGTCGGGGCGCTGGTCGCCGCCAATCCGGTCGGTTCGCCGCTGATGCCGGGCAGCAGCGTCTTCTGGGCCCAGCCTTTCGCCTTCGGCGATGAAATGGGGCCGCGCCGTGACTACCCGTCAGGGCCGCCGCAGGCCGACTGGCCGGCCGACGCGAAGTCGGGCCCGCTGCCACCGCGCGCCAATACCACAATCGGCGTCGTCGCCACCAACGCCGCGCTGACCCCGGCGGAGGCCAAGCGCGTCGCCATCATGGCGCAGGATGGCTATGCCCGCGCCTGCCGCCCCATGCACACCGCGCTCGACGGCGACGTGGTGTTCGCGCTGGCCATGGGAACGCACGATCTGGACGGCCCCCGCCCTCACGCGGTCTCGCGCGTCGGGGCGATCGCGGCCGACTGCATGGCGCGGGCGCTGGCGCGGGGCGTCTGGGAGGCGCGCTCGCTGCCCGGCATGCGCGCCGTGCGGGACGTTTTCCCGGCCTGACGCCGCCCGCACATGACCTGCGCACATGACAAGGGCCGCAGAAGCGGCCCTTGCGAATCGTCTTGCGATGACCGGCGATCACTCGCCGGGCGTGGGCTCCGGCGTCGCTTCGGGCGCGGCCTCTTCAGCCGGCTCTTCGGCAGGGGCGGCTTCCGGTTCAGCCTCGGGCGTCGCCTCAGGCTCGGCTTGCGGTTCGGCGGCCGGTTCTTCGGCAGGGGCCGGCGTGGCTTCGGCCGGCGCAGGCTCCTCGGCGGCCGGGGTGGCCTCGGGGGTCGCTTCGGGCGTCGTCTCGGGCGTGGCTTCCGGCGCGGGAGCAGGCGCGGCCTCTTCGGCCGGAGCGCCCTCCGGCGCAGGCGCAGCGCCGTCGGCCGGCGCTTCGGCGGCGCCATCGGCCGGCGCGGCTGCGGGCAGCGGATACGGCGAGTCGGCCCAGGTCCGCATATAGGCCAGTAGGTTGATGCGGTCGTCCGACTTCTTCAGGCCGGCGAAGGCCATCTTGGTGCCCTTGATGGTCCGCGCGGGCGCATCGAGGAACTGGTAGAGCGCGACATAGTCCCAGGTCTCGCCGGCCTTGTCCTGCATGGCCTTGGAGTAGGAATAGTCGCTGAGATGGGCGTGCTTCGCGCCGATGATGCCATAGAGGTTGGGGCCGATCCCGTTGGCTCCGCCCTTGCTCCAGGTGTGGCAGGCGGCGCATTTGGCGGCCTGCTTCTCGCCGGCCGCGATATCGGCCGACGCCAGCACGGTGCCGAAATCGGGCAGCGCGGCCGGGCCGGACGCACCGGCGCCGCCACCGCCGCCGACATCCTCGACGCCGGCGACGACATAGCCCGACTCGGCCGGCGTCTCGACGTGATAGACGGCCTTGGTCAGCTCATTGATGCCGAGCACGGCAAGGGCCGAAAACCCCAGGCCCATGAAGATCTTGTTCCACTCAAAGGAATCCATGCCCAACTCCGCAGTGCGCTGACGCCTCAGCCCCTCAAAACACGCGCGCTTTGACCCCGACGCGGCGGCGATCCTATAACCCGTCGCCTTTCAGGGGGAAAGCCCGGAACGGCCCGGATACCGCCCCTTTCCTAACGTCACGCCGCAAGTTCTCAATGAACCCCATCGTTCTCATCCCCGCCCGCATGGCCTCGACCCGTCTTCCGGGCAAGCCGCTGGCCGATATCGGCGGGCGGCCGATGATCGTTCAGGTGCTGGAACGGGCCCGCGAAGCCGGGTTTTCCCGCATCGCGGTAGCGGCGGCCGAGGCGGAAATCCGCGACGCGGTCGTCGCGGCGGGGGGCGAGGCGGTGCTGACGCGGCCCGACCACCCGTCGGGCTCGGACCGAATCCACGAGGCCCTGCTGGCGCTCGATCCGGATGGCCGGCATGACGCGGTCATCAACCTGCAGGGCGATCTGCCGACGCTGGAGCCGCAGGCGATTCGCGCCGTGGCCGCGGCGCTGGCCGAATCGGGCGCCGATATCGCGACGCTCGCCGCGCCCTGCGCCCAGGACGACCGCGACAATCCGAATGTCGTGAAGGCGGTGGTCGGCCTCGCGCCCGGCGCGACGACCGGCCGGGCGCTCTATTTCACCCGCGCCAGCGCCCCTTATGGCGACGGCCCCCTGCTGCATCACATC
Source organism: uncultured Flavobacteriaceae bacterium (assembly GCA_964493795.1). GTDB lineage: Bacteria > Pseudomonadota > Alphaproteobacteria > Micropepsales > Micropepsaceae > JADZAI01. The sequence continues at coordinate 5,709 of CAZBPO010000130.1, read as the reverse complement.
GGCATCTACGCCTATCGCCGCGCCGCCCTGTCGCGATTCGTGGCGCTGCCGCCGTCTCCGCTCGAGATTCGCGAACGGCTCGAGCAGCTGCGCGCGCTCGAAGCCGGCATGTCCATCGCCGTCGCCCTGACGGGCGGCGTTCCCCTCGGCGTCGACACGCCGGAAGACCTGACGAAAGCGCGCGCCGCGCTGGCCGCGCGCCAAGGATGACCCCCATGACCACCCTCATCGCCAAAGCCCGCCGCGTCGCCTTCCAGGGCGAGGCGGGCGCGTTCGGCAACCAGGCGGCGCGCGAGGCGGTGCCGCATGCCGAGGCGCTGCCGCGCGAAACCTTCGAGGACGCGATCGAAACGGTGCGCTCAGGCGAGGCGGATCTGTGCATCATCCCGATCGAGAATTCGCTGCACGGGCGCATCGCCGACATTCATCATCTGCTGCCCAATGCCGGCCTGCACATCGTCGGCGAGCACTTCCTGCGGATCAATCTGCAGCTTCTGGGGCTCAAGGACGCGCCCCTCGCCGGCATCCGGACGATCTTCAGCCAGGCTCCGGCTCTCGGCCAGTGCCGCAAACTGATCCGCGAGCTGAAGCTGCACGCGCAGGAATGGCACGACACGGCCGGCGCGGCGCGCCATGTGGCGGAGCTGAAAGACCCTTCCGTCGCCGCCGTCGCCTCGGCGCTGGCGGGCGAGCTTTACGGTCTTGAGATCGTCAAGCGTGACGTCGAGGACGAGCGGCACAACATGACCCGCTTCCTCATCATGGCGCGCGACGCCGAGGAGCCGGCGCATGACGCGGGCGGCGTGATGACCAGCTTCGTGTTCCGGGTCCGCAACGTGCCGGCCGCGCTCTACAAGGCGATGGGCGGGTTCGCCACCTGCGGCGTCAACATGACCAAGCTGGAGAGCTACCAGTTGGGCGGCAGCTTCACCGCCACCCAGTTCTATGCCGAGATCGAGGGCCATCCCGAAGACCGGCCGGTGCGGCTGGCGCTGGAGGAGCTGCAGTTCTTCTCCAGCCACATGCAGATTCTGGGCGTCTATCCGATGCACGCGCTGCGCGCGGTCGCGGCGGCCGGGGCGGAATAGCCCCGGCCGCGCGAGGCCGGCTCACTTGGTGGTGTAGCCGCCATTCGCCAGGATGGTCTGGCCGGTGATCCACCAGCCGTCCGACACCAGAAAGCGGATCAGCGGCACGATGTCCTCGATATCGGTGAGGCCGGTCTTGCTGAAGGGCGAGAGCGCCGCCGCGCTGCGGTGATAGGCCACGGCTTCGGCCGCCTCCTGGCCATAAAAGAACGGCGTGTCCATCGGGCCAGGCCCTACCGCCGTCACCGAGATGCCGCGCGCCCCGAACTCTTTCGACGCCGCGCGGGTGAAGTGCTCAACCGGGGCCTTCGCGCCCGCATACGAGGCATAGAACGGCGTGAACGCGCCCAGCAGCGAGGTCACCAGCGTCACCAGCTTGCCGTTGTCGGCCAGCGCCTTGCCCGCTTCCTTGATGAAAAAGAACGCGGCCTTGGAATTGATGGCGAACATCTCGTCATATTCGGCCTCGCTGATCTCGGAGAAGGGCTTCTTCAGCACTTTGCCGGTCGTGTTGATCGCGATGTCGAGGCGGCCGAAGGCGCTCAGCGCGTCTGCGAACAGCGCCTCCACGGCGGCGGCGGACGTCAGGTCGCCCTGCAGCACGACGGCCTTGCTCCCCTGGGCGCGCACGGCTTCGGCGGTCGCCTCGGCATCGGCCTTGGTGGCGGCGCTGTTGTAGTGAATGGCGACGCCCGCCGCCTGATACACGGCCAGGTCGCGGGCGATCAGTCCGCCCAGATTCTTCGCGCCGCCGGCGATCAGCGCGTATTTGCCTTCGATGGAATGGATGGACATGGGGGCTCCTTGGTTTGAGGCCCTCTCTTCGCTTGCCGGGATTTTTGGATAAATCGTCTTGATTTGACATCACCTGTCAGAAATGACGAACAATAGGCATGGACCGGATCGGCCGCCTCACCGTCTTCGCGCGCGTCGCGGAAACCGCGAGTTTCACCCGCGCCGCCGACGCGCTGGGCCTGCCGCGCTCGTCGGTGTCGGCGGCCATTCAGGCGCTCGAAGCCGGGCTGGGCGTGCGGCTGCTGCATCGCACGACCCGGCGCGTGACCCTGACCGAGGACGGGACCGCCTTCTACGAACGCTGCCAGCGCCTGATCGGCGACTATGACGAACTGGACGCGCTGTTCCGCAGCGACGGCCAGGCCCAGGGCCGGCTGCGCGCCAACGTGCCGGGACGGATCGGCCGGCTGGTCATCGCGCCCGCCCTGCCCGAGCTGCTGGCGCGCTATCCGGCGCTCGAGATCGACATGGGCGTCACCGACCGCCCGGTCGATCTGGTGCAGGAGGGCGTCGATTGCGCCATCCGCGTCGGCGCGCTGGCCGATTCGGGGCTGGTCGCCCGCCGCCTCGGCGACCTCGCCTTCGGCAATTATGCCAGCCCCGCCTATCTGGAACGCCACGGCACGCCGCACCGCCCCGACGAGCTGACGCGCCATCTGGCGGTGCGCTATGCCTCGCCGCAAAGCGGGCGGGCCGAACAATGGGAATATGTCGTCGATGGCGAGGCGCGTTTCCTCGACATGCCGGCGCGCGTGACGGTCAACAACGCCGAAGCCTATATCGCGTGCGCGGTGGCGGGGCTGGGTCTGATCCAGATTCCGGCCTATGACGCGCGCGCCCATGTCGCGGCGGGCGAGCTGGTCGAGCTGATGCCCGACCATCGCGCCGCGCCCGTCCCGATCTCGCTGATCTATCCGCACCGCCGCCACCTGTCGCGGCGGCTTCAGGTCTTCGCCGACTGGATCGACGAATTGTTCCGCCGCGAAGGCATCACGGCCCGCTGAACCCTCGGGGCAAGTCTTCAAGGAACGATCCGGCGCGCGGATCATTCACATAGGCAAGGGCGCGCCGGACGCGCCCGTTCACGAGGAGACCACAGACGTGACACGGACAGCTCTGCTGGCCGCCGCGATGGCGGCCGGCCTTTTCACCGCTTCCTCGGCCGTCGCGGCCGAAAACGCAGCCGACACCTCGGCGCTTCCTGCGCCGGTCGAAGGCGTGGACACCAACGCGCCGCTCGAGGGCGAAAACAGCTTCACTGAAGATCAGGTGCGCGCGCGCCTTGAGGAAAACGGCTTCACCGCAGTTGGCGCCCTCGCGCTCGACGACAAGGGCGTCTGGCGCGGCCAGGCAACCTATGAAGGCGAAGCCGTCGATGTCGCCGTCGATTATCGCGGGAACATCGTGTTCGGCGATGACCGCAAAATTCTCGTCCAGCCGGAGTAACGCACATGACCACGAGCACGCTCGTCCGCAGCTATGACACCCATTCCGACGCCAGAACGGTGGTGACCGAACTGAAAGAGGCCGGGTTCCGCGACAGCGACATCTCGCTGGTGGCCAGCCGCGAGGCCGATAGCGTCATGGACGGCGTCGCCACCGGTGCCGGCATCGGCGCAGCGGCCGGCGGCACGGTCGGCCTGCTGACCGGCCTCGGCCTGATGGCGATTCCCGGCGTCGGGCCGGTCGTGGCGGCCGGATGGCTGGCCACGACCGCAGTCGGCGCGGCGGCCGGCGCCGTCGCTGGCGGCGCTGCCGGCGGCATTATCGACGCCATGATCGACAGTGGCGTCTCCAGCGAAGACGCGCATGTCTATGCCGAATCGGTTCGGCGCGGCGGGACGCTGGTCTCGGTCCGCACGACCGACGCCAATCGCGCCGTCGCCGTGTCGATCCTCGACCGTCACCATCCGGTCGATCTGGCCGCGCGCCGCGCCGACTACGAGCGCGAGGGCTGGCGGAACTTCGACCCCGAGGCCGAGCCCTATCGCACGGACATGAACGATCCACGCCGCCGCTACGGCTGACGCCGGCATTGACGATGCGCTCCGCCCGGCCTCACCGGCCGGGCGGCTGTCGTCATTCCTTCTCCGCCCAGGCCTTCACGAGCTGATGCGCGATGGCGAGTTTCGGCGGGATCCAGAACCCGTCCGGCCCCTGCCCCGCCAACGTCGCGCGCACCGTCGCGCGGTCCACCCAGCGGGCTTCGGCGATTTCATGCTCGTCGACGGTGATCTCTTCCGATTCGGCTTCCGCGAAACAGCCGATCATCAGCTGCGAGGGCCAGGGCCAGGGCTGGGTCGAGTGATAGGCGACCGATTTGATGCGGACGCCGGCTTCCTCGAACAGTTCGCGCGCCACCGCTTCCTCGATCGTCTCGCCCGGCTCAAGGAAACCGGCCAGCGCCGAGAACATGCCCTTGGGAAAATTCCGACCGCGCCCCAGCAGGCACTTGTCGCCCGATGTCGCCAGCATGATGACGACCGGGTTCACGCGCGGGAAATGCTCGGTCTTGCACACGCCGCATTCGCGCTTGTAGCCGCCGTCCGACAGGGCCGTCGGCGCGCCGCAGTTCGAACAGAAGCGATGGAACTGGTGCCAGTCGAGCAGCGAGCGCGCCTGGGCCAGGATCGCGGCGTCGCCGGGGGGAATCTCCAGCGCCAGCTGGCGCAGATCCTTGAACGCGCCAAGACCCGCCAGCGGGCCCTCGTTTTCGGGGTCGCGGGCGGCCGAGATGTCGGCCGCGAAATAGGCCCCCGCCTTGTCGCGCCCCAGGAAGATCAGCGGCGCGCCCTCGCCCATCAGCTTTTCGCAAAGCCCCGGCTTCATGAACCCGACCGAAGGGCCCTCCGGCGTCGCCATGGTGAACGGCTTCAGCTTCCAGAACGGCACGACCATGCTGGTCGGGTCGGCATAGGTCCTGGCGATCCAGCCGGAATCGGCCCGCTTCTCGCTCGCGCGGTCCAGCGGATTATTGGCGAAGGTGTTGGGATTATCGAAGGTGAAGGGCATGCGGCCGGAACCTTCCACCCCGGCGGATATAAGGCAAGTCTGCGGGGTTGCGCCCCGCCCTATCCGTTCTGATATACTCCCCTCGGGAGGTTGGCGCGGACGAGTTCCTCGCCAACCCGGTCAGGTCCGGAAGGAAGCAGCCGCAACGAGTTCTTCTCGGGTCATGTCAGCCTCCCACCTGATTTTCTTACCCAGCGGGGCGGGGGCGCGGCGCGCAGCATGTCAGACGAGCCGTCGCTAGGCTTTGATATGCCGCCGGTTCAGCGCGCCCAGGACGCCTATCGCGTCCTCGCCCGCAAATATCGCCCGCAGACCTTCGACAGCCTGATCGGCCAGGACGCGATGGTGCGCACGCTGGGCAACGCCTTCGCGTCGCGCCGCATCGCCCATGCCTTCATGCTGACCGGGGTGCGTGGGGTGGGCAAAACCACCACCGCGCGCATCGTCGCCCGCGCCCTCAACTGCATCGGCGAGGACGGCAAGCGGGCCGAGCCCACCATCACGCCCTGTGGGCAGTGCGGGCCATGCGTCGCGATCGCCGAATCGCGCCACCCCGACGTCTTCGAGATGGACGCCGCCAGCCGCACCGGCATCGATGACATCCGCGAGATCATCGACGGCACGCGCTATCTTCCCGCCGAGGCGCGCTACAAGGTCTACATCATCGACGAAGTGCATATGCTCTCGAAAAACGCCTTCAACGGCTTGTTGAAGACGCTGGAAGAGCCGCCGCCGCATGTGAAGTTCATTTTCGCCACCACCGAGATCCGCAAGGTGCCGGTGACGGTGCTGTCGCGCTGCCAGCGGTTCGACC
>CAZBPO010000129.1:0-8132 GCA_964493795.1 uncultured Flavobacteriaceae bacterium | reverse complement strand
CGCAGCGGAAACTCGCGCGCCCCTTGTCTTTTGCTCAGCGCCGCCGGCGGCTAAGCTTGGGCCATAAAGCCATCAGAACTTCGGGAAACGCCTATGGACATCGCCGTAAATCCGGCTGCATTGCCGCCGTTCAAACCGCTGCCGATGCTGCCGCCCCAGACCCGCGCCGAAAAGCACGCCGACGGAAGCTGGCTGATTTCGAGCGCGTACGAGCTGGGGCCGCTGCACCGTTCGATCCCTCATCTGCTGGAAGAACGCGCGGCCGAACATCCCGATCGCAACCTGATCGCCCAGCGCGTCGTCGGGCCTGACCTGAAGACCGGCGACTGGCGCTTCATGACCTATGGCGAGGCGGACGCGAAAGCGAACCAGATCGCCCAGGCGCTGCTCGATCGCGGCATGGGGCAGGGCGACGGGGTGATGATCCTGTCGGCCAATTCGATCGAGCACATGGTCATCATGCTGGGCGCGATGAAAGCCCAGGTGCCGGTCGCGCCCGTGTCGGTCGCGTACTCGCTGTTCTCGGGCGATCACGGCAAGCTGAAGCACGTGTTCAATCTGGTGAAGCCGAAAATGGTCTTCGCCGATCACGGGCCGCTCTACGCCAAGGCGTTGAATGCGCTGAAGGGCGAGGGCGTGGAGATCGTCACGCTGGTGCCGGCGCCCGACCTTGAGCAGACCTCGTATGCCTCGCTGCTGGAGACCAATGCCGGTCCGGCGGTCAGGGCCAGCATGGATGCGATCACCCACGATACGGTGGGCAAATATCTCTTCACGTCCGGCTCCACCGGCATGCCCAAAGGCGTGATCCAGACCCAGCGCATGATGTGCGCCGTGATCGCGGGGCAGGAAACGCTGCGGTCCGAGCCGCCCGATCCCGACGAGATTCCGCAGGGCCTGGAATGGATGCCGTGGAACCACATCTCGGCCGGCAATATCGGCTTCAACGGCAACCTGAACGCCGGCGGCACGGTCTATCTCGACTCCGGCAAGCCGATCCCGGGCATGTTCGACGAGACGATCCGCAATCTCTACGAGGTGTCGCCGCTGGTGTTCGGCAGCGCCCCCATCGCCTTCGCGATGCTGGCCGACGCGATGGAGAAGGACCCGAAGCTGCGCGCCAGCTTCTTCGCCAGGCTCAAATATATGGGCTATGGCGGCGCGACGCTGAGCCAGGATATTTCCGACCGGCTTCAGGCGCTCGCCATCGCCGAGACCGGCCAGCGCATCGGCTTCACCACCATGTATGGGGCGACCGAGACGCAGGGCATCACGGTGGTCAGCTGGCTGACCGACCGCGTCGGTCTGATCGGGCTGCCGCTGCCGGGGCTGACGCTGAAACTGGTGCCCAACGGGCAGAAGCTGGAAGTCCGCGTGAAGGGGCCGACCTCACCGCCGCGGCGTTCGACGAGGAAGGCTTCTACAAGCTTGGCGACGCCGCGAAGTTCGTCGATGAAAGCGATCCCAATCAGGGCCTCGTCTTCGATGGCCGCGTGACCGAGGATTTCAAGCTGTCGACCGGCACCTGGGTCTCGGTAGGCACGCTGCGGACCGACGTTCTGGCCGCTGCATCGCCGCTGTTGCAGGACGCGGCCATCGCCGGGCAGGACAAGAACTTCATCGGCCTGCTCGCCTGGCCGAACATCGCCGCTGCGCGGCAGATCGCAGGCCTGGCCGCCGATGCGCCTGTCGCCGACATCCTGGCGTCGGACAAGGTGCGGGCGTTTCTCGTCGAACGGCTGGCGGCGCACAACAAGGCGGCCGGCGGCTCGTCCGGCAGGATCGGCCGCGTCATCCTGATGGCCGAACCGCCCTCGATCGACGGCAACGAGATCACCGACAAAGGCTACGTCAACCAGCGCGCGACTCTTGAGCGACGCGCCGGTCTTGTGGAAAAGCTTTACGCCACAGCGCCGGATGACGAGGTGATCTCGATCTAGGCGCGAAACGGGGGGCGCAGGGCGTGAGCGTAGTCGAGGCGGGGGAACGGACCGGGGCGGAAAATGCGCCGCAGCGGATCGAGGCGCGTTTGATGCCCTGGGCGACGACGCTGCGCATCGCATCCTGGACGTTCGCGCTGCTCGTCGGGCTGACGATCCTTTACTTCGGCATGGTGATGGGCGGCATCGTGCCCTGGCTGGCGCTGCCGCTCACCATCAGCGGAGGGCTGGTCGCGCTCTACTGCCTGTGGCGACTCTGGAAGGCGGTCAGGGCGCGCAAGATCGATGCGGCGGTTTTGACCATCGGGCCGGAAGGCTTCCGCGACACGCGGCTGAGCGATCAGCTGATCCCGTGGTGCGATATTGCGAGCGTCGCATCCGAGCATCCGGGCACACGCGTTTTTCTGCGCCTCGCCCTGCGCGAGCCGCAGCGCCATCCGAAACGTCTCGCGCGAGCCGGCGCGTTGGTGTCGAGCCTTTCTGAGCTCAGCGTGCCGGCTGAGGCGATCATCGCGGCGGCGCTGGCGCACAAGGCCGCGCCCTGAAGCGTTAACGAATGGGAAACTTCCCGGACGCACTTTGAAACATGGCTGTGCTTCCCGCCTGATGGGATCGCCAGGAGAGCGCCATGTTGAATGCCGGGGATTTTCAGGATCTCGCGTTCTGGTTGATCGATGCGCATGGGACCGAGGCGCTCGCCTGGGCCGACCGCGCCATCGCCGAACTCGATCTTCAGGGCGACGAGGAACGCGCCGAGCTGTGGCGGATGCTGCGCTCGGTCGCCGACGATATGATCGCGGGCCGTCTCGACCCGCGCAGGCGTCCGACGCTTCACTAAGCGCCGCGACGTGCTAGACAAGTCGCCGCTCAACGCGGGGACGCCATGCTCGACGCCACCATCGACGCCATCATCAAACAGATGGCCGCCAACCCCGCGCCCAAGCTGTGGGAAGTGAGCGCGCCTCAGGCGCGCGCCATGTTCCTCGCCATGCGCGAGATGTTTCAGCCCAAGGGCGTTCCCATCGGCAAGATCGATTCGGTCGAGATACCCGGCCCCGGCGGCCCCGTCCCGGCGCGCATCTATACGCCCGTCGGCCTGACCGGCCGCGTCACGCCGGCCTGCCTCTACTATCATGGCGGCGGCTGGGTGATCGGCGATCTCGACACGCATGACAGCATGTGCCGCCAGATCGCCAACGAAAGCGGCTGCCGCGTGATCTCGGTCGACTATCGCCTGGCGCCGGAATGCAAGTTTCCCGCCGCGTTCGAAGATGCCTATGCGGCGCTGGAATGGGCCGAGGCCAATGCCAGCGACCACCAGATCAACCCCAACCGCCTGGCGGTCGCGGGCGACAGCGCCGGCGGCAATCTCGCCGCCGCCGTCGCGCTCCACACAAGGGCCAAGGGCGGGCCGCGCCTCAGCTATCAGGTTCTGCTCTATCCGGTGACGCAGGCCCGGGCGGCGACGAAGTCGATGGCCGAACTCGCCAGCGGCTATGTGCTGGAAAAGGCGTCGATGGACTGGTTCTGCGACCAGTACATGCAGCCCGACACCGACCTGAATGATCCGCGCCTCTCGCCGCTGGCCGCCAAGGACGTATCGGGCGTCGCGCCGGCCTATGTTCTGGTGGCCGGGTTCGATCCGCTGCGCGATGAAGGCAAGGCTTATGCCGACAAGCTGAAGGCCGCCGGCGTGGCCGTGGATTTCGTCGAGTACGCCTCGATGATCCACGGCTTCCTGGGCATGGAGGGCGTGGTGCCGCAGGCGACCCAGGCCCTGAAAGACGCGGCCAAGGCGTTGTCGAACGCGCTGGCCTAAAGCCCCAGCTTGCCGGGGTTCATGATCCCGTTCGGGTCGAGTTCGGCCTTCAGCGCCCGCAGCACGGCCATCGAGGTCGTGCCCTTCTCGGCAGCCATCCACTTGGCGTGATCGGTGCCCGCGCCGTGGTGGTGCGAGATGGTGCCGCCATTCGCCGCGATGGCGTCGGAGGCCGCGCCCTTGATCGCCTCCCACTGCGCCACCTCGGCGTCGAGCCCGCCAGGCGCACGCGGCCACAGATAGGTGAAGTAGAGGCTGGCCCCGTCGTGATATGAGTGGCTGATATGGGCGAGGCAGATGCCGTTCGCGCCATTCGGGCTGACCTCTTTCATCGTCGAAGTCAGCGCGCCGCGCACGGCGTCGTACAGGCGCGGTATGTCGGCCCAGGCGGCCGCCGTCTCGAGCGTATCGACGCCCACGCCGCGATCCAGCAGCGGATCGCGCAGATAGGGGCCGTGGAAGCGGCCCTTGAACCAGCGGTTCGCAGGCGACGTGCCGACGGCGAGCGCGCCGTTCCGGCGGGCGATCTCGGCGATGCGGCTGCGGGCATAGGCGACCAGCGCGGCATCGCCTTCCGTTCCGGCGATCAGCGCGCATTTCGCCCCGCCGAACCCGCGCAGCTTCAGATAGGCGTCCTCGACCTTGTGCATGGTCTTGGGCAGGTTGGTGAGACGCGAGAGCGCGCCGAAGAAATGCGTTTCGTCCTCGTCCGACAGGCGCAACGAGGCGGCCGGAATTTCGGCCTGGACGATCTGGCGGATGGCCTCGCGCCCTTCCGCGAACGAGCGGAAAAGATAGGCGCGATAGTCGCGCGCCGCGGGGCGCTCGTGCACGGCGAAAGTCGCCTCGGTGATGAGGCCGAGCGTGCCTTCCGAGCCCGCGACCAGATCGGTGAGGCGCGGGCCGGCGGACGAGGCCGGGAAGTCTTCGGTGCTCCAGCCGCCTTTGGGCGTCGCCAGCCGCGCGGAGACCAGCCAGTGCTCGGCCTTGCCGTAGCGGTTGGATTGTTGTCCTGCGCCGCGCGCGGCGATCCAGCCGCCCAGCGTCGAGAACTCGAAGCTCTGCGGATAGTGCCCCAGCGTCACGCCCGCCGCGGCGAGGCGTTCTTCAAGGACAGGCCCGTAGATGCCTGCCTGCGCCGTAGCGCGCAGCGAGGCGCGGTCGACCGCCACCAGTGCGTCGAGGCGGGTCGTGTCGACCGCCACGACGCCGCGATGCCGGCCTTTCAGCGGCGACACGCCGCCGACCACGCTGGTGCCGCCGCCAAACGGCACGACGGCAAGGCCGGCCTTGTCGGCGATCTCGACCGCCTGCTGACAGGCCTCTGCGGTCTTTGGATAGAGAATGGCGTCCGGCGCGGGGTCGAGCCTGCCAGCGCGCAGATCGAGCAGGTCGCGATAGGAATCGCCGCGGGCGTGGAAGGCGCGATCTTCAGGCGTCAGGCCGATGTCGCAGCCTGCGTCCTGAAACGGCGAGAGGTCGCCGAAAGCGAGGGACGACGAGGTCAGGCTGCTTTCGGCCAGCGTCCTGGCGGGCGTCGTGGGCAGTTCGCCGCTGTTCAGGGCGTCCTGCAGGAAGGCCCAAAGCGCGTCGGATTTCACGAACTGGTCCGAATGACCGGCCGTGCCCCAGCCGTTCCAGCGAAGTTTCGAGCGGTCGATGGTCATGTCGTGCCTATGCGAAGCGTGAGCGCGGCGGGCAGGATTTCGAACGTGGCCGGCAGGCGCATCTGCCCTTCGCCGTCGCGCTCGGCGAAGACCGGGGCGCTCTGGTCCGGGGCCGGAGTCGCGGTGATCCGGCGGCCGCGGACGACTCTCACCTTGGGGTGGCCGATATGCTTGCCGCTGTAGATGTCGTTCATGCGCGCGATCATGTCGCGCGTTTTCGTTTCGGCGATGACGACCACGTCGAACATTCCGTCCGCCGGATCGGCGCCGGGAGCGATCATCATGCCGCCGCCGAAATAGCGGCCGTTGCAGATCGCGGCGGTCGAGAGCGCGATGGTCTGGTCGAAATGGTCATCGACGGTCAGCCGCACGCGCCAGGGCTTGAACCCCAGCGCCGCCATCGTGGAGTGCCATTTGAAGGCGAACGGCCCACCGAACCATTTCGCGATGCGGGCGCGGTTGACGCGCATCACCACGTCGCCCGACAGGCCGAAGCTGGCGATGTTGACGAAGAACCGCGTGTGCTCGAGGCCGTCATCGCCGATGAAGCTGACGCGCCCGAGATCGAGCGGGCGGGGCGCGGCGTCCTTGAGGGTGGCGATGGCCTGAAGCACGTCGGCGGGGGCGCCGAAGGTCTTGCGGAAATCGCCGCCCGAACCGCTCATCGCGAAGCTGAAGGCGGCGTTCGGGTTCACCGGCGCGCCGTTCTGGAAGAAGCCGTTGACGACTTCGTTCAGCGTGCCGTCGCCGCCGATCGCCACGACAAGCTCAGCGCCCTTCTGCAACGCTTCCCGGGCTTGCCGCTCGCCATCGCCCATGCCCTGGGTGAGCGCGACCTCGACAGGTCCCAGGGCGGCGGCGAGAGCGGCCTGAATGTCGTTGAGCCGCGCGCCGGTGCGCCCACCGCCGGATTTCGGATTGACGACGGCGACCGTCTTCATGCGACGCGGCTCCACTTGAAATGGGCGTTCACCACCTCTGTCTGGCGCGCGATCTCGCCGGCGTCCCAGCCGCGCTCCGCCGCCATCAGGCCGGCGACGCGGGCGATCACGTCGGCGCCCGGGTCGCCCAGCGTGCCCAGCCCGGTGCGCCGGAACACGACGTCTTCCAGCGTCAGCGCCATCTCCATCCTGACGGCGTAGAGGATCTCCGCGCCGCAATCGGGCGAACCCGGCGACAGGCGCTCCAGCAGGCTGGTGTCGCCGTTGGCGGCGGCGATCACGCCGGTCGCCGCCCTGCCATAGTTGCGCGCCAGATTGGCGACGACCTCGCCATCGACGCTGCGGTGGATGGTCTGAAGTTCCTGCACGAAACGCGCGAAGTTTCCGGTCGAGACGCCGCCGAGCGGCACGTCGCCGGTCTGCGCGCGTCGCGGCTTGCGCCCGATGAGCCGTTCGGCCGCGTCGACCGCGCGCGCGGCCACATGCCGCGAGGTGGTCCATTTCCCGCCCAGCGCGGACAGGAAATTCACCTCGCCGCTTTCTGCGTGGTCGATGATCTCGGCCTTGCGGCTTTGCTTGTAGCTTCCCTTGCCGTCTTCCGGCGCGCTTTCGTCGATCAGCGGGCGCACGCCGGCATAGGCGTGGATTACGTCGGCGCGGCTGAGATTGGCTGACGGAAGCCCCGTGTTCACGGCCGCGATCATCTTGTCGATGTCGGCGTCGGTCGGCGTCACCTCGTCGGGCGATCCGTCGAAGACGTCGTCGGTGGTGCCGATGATGGAATGGCCGCGCCAGGGCAGGATGAAGAAATGGCCGCTGCCTACGAACATCGCCAGGGCGGTGTGGCCGGCGGTGAGGGCCCTGGTAATCAGATGGATGCCTTTGGCGCGGACGAGGCGATGCGAGGGATGCCCGTCCTGCGCCATCGCCATGACGCCGTCGGCCCACGGGCCTGCTGCGTTGATCGTCACCCGGGCGGCGACATCGAGCTCTTCGCCGGTCGTTCTGTCACGGACACGCGCGCCGGTGACGGCATGACCTGACGGGTTCTTCAGAAGCGCGACGGCCTCGACGTAGTTCGCGATCGCCGCGCCGCGTGAGGCTGCGTCTTCCAGGCAGGCGAGACCAAGCCGTTCGGGCGCATACATCTGGCAATCGTGATACTCGACCGCCGTAGGGTAGCCGCTGTCGACGGCAAGGCCGGCGCGTTGTTTCAGTTCGTCGGTCCTGACGCCCCGGTGTCCCGGCAGGCGCTGGTCCTTGTCGGCGAGCCATTTGCGGTCGAAAGACAGCAGATCGTAGAGCGTCAGCCCGATGCGCAGCACCAGCGTGCCCTTCCGGTTGGCGGGCTGTGGCACCAGAAAGGGCAGCGGATAGACCAGATGCGGGGCGATGCGCTGCCAGATGCGCCGCTCGCGCAGCGATTCACGCACCAGCCCCAGCTCGAAATTCTTGAGATAGCGCAGGCCGCCATGCACCAGCTTGGAGTTCGCGGCGCTGGTGGCGTGGCTGAAATCGTCTTTCTCGACCAGCGCGACCTTCAGCCCCCGCATCGCGGCGTCGCGGGCGATGCAGCTGCCGGTGATTCCGCCGCCGACGATGAGCAGATCATGCGTCTGCCGGCCGAGACTGTGAAAATCGCGCCGCACAGGGAATCCGTCGCAGGTTGGCGTCAAAACGGCCTGCACCAAAGGCGAGGCGTCGCCCACTGTCAATGCACGGATCGGCCTGCTAGCGTTTCTGGATACGCAACCGGCTTTCATAA
>CAZBPO010000128.1:6501-8166 GCA_964493795.1 uncultured Flavobacteriaceae bacterium | reverse complement strand
GGCGTGATCGACTTCTACTTCGCCTGCAACGATCTACTCGCCTATGACGTGGCGGTGAACCTGAACTGCTGGTGCTTCGAGGGCGACGGCAGTTTCAACATCACCAAGGGCCGCGCCTTCCTGTCGCGCTATCAGGCGGTGCGCCCGCTTTCCCAGGCCGAGCGCGACGCGTTGCCGGTGCTGGCGCGCGGCGCGGCGCTGCGCTTCCTGCTGACGCGGCTGCACGACTGGATCAACCGCGATCCGTCGGCGCTGGTGCGCCCGAAAGACCCGCTGCAATGCCTTGGCTGGCTGCGTTTCCATCAACAGGTCGTGCAGGCGAGCGACTATGGCCTCTGACGGCGCGACGCGGGTGAATATCTGGACCGACGGGGCGTGTTCGGGGAACCCCGGCCCCGGCGGCTGGGGCGCGATCCTGGTGCATGGCGCGACCGAGAAGGAGCTGGCCGGCGGCGAGGCGCAGACCACCAATAACCGCATGGAGCTGATGGCGGCGATCGCGGCGCTGGAGGCGCTGAAACGCCCCTGCGCCGTCACGCTGCACACCGATTCCCGCTATGTGATGGACGGCATCACAAAATGGATCGCCGGGTGGAAGGCCAAGGGCTGGAAGACGGCCGCGAAAGACCCCGTGAAGAACGAAGACCTGTGGCGGCGGCTGGATACGGCGCGAGACCGTCACGACGTCACCTGGCGCTGGGTGCGCGGGCATGACGGCGACCCCATGAACGAGCGCGCGGATGCGCTGGCGCGCGGCGCGATCCCGGGACGTTAGGATGGCAGAGGGCGGCGCGCTGCATCCGCCACCTCCACCGCTGCGCGGTCCCCCTCCCCCGGAAACGGGGGAGGACAAATCGGGTCAGATCTGTTCCAGCAGGGTTTCGGCGCTGGAGGCGGCGAAGGCGCCGGGCTCTTCGACGTTCAGCTTTTCCACGACGCCGTCCTTGACCAGCATCGAGTAACGCTGGCTGCGCAGGCCCATGCCGAATTTCGAGGCGTCGAGCTCAAGGCCGATCTTCTGGGTGAAATCGGCGCTGCCGTCCGCCGCCATCACGACGCGGCCGGCGACGTTCTGATCCTTGCCCCAGGCATTCATGACGAAGGCGTCGTTGACCGACAGACAAACGATGGAATCGACGCCCTTGGCCTTGAAGTCGTCGGCGTGATCGAGGAAGCCCGGCAGGTGCTTGGCCGAGCAGGTGGGCGTGAAAGCGCCCGGCACCGCGAACAGCGCCACGGTCTTGCCCTTGAAGAGATCGGCGGTCGTCGCCGGCTGCGGGCCCTTGTCGCCCATGATCGTGAACGTGGCGTCGGGCAGCGTGTCGCCGGGCTTGATGGTCATCGCGCATATCCTCCTGATGTCGCAGCTGCGCACATGAGGCAGAGCCGCAGCGATGTCCAGCGTTCTATTTGCGCTGTTCGGCGCGCGAAAGCGCCTCTGCGATCAGCGCCGCCTGCTCGGCCGCCGCGGCGGTCACCGGGGCCGGGGTCGCGGTGATGGTGATGGCGTGCGCGGCGTAGCCTGGACGGCAGACCTCGCCGCAGACGGCATAGGACAGACGCAGGCCAAGGCGGATATCGGCCTCGGGCTGCAGCGGCGAGACCGCGATGGGCAACACCGCACGGCCGCGATAGACGGCGACCTTCTTGCCTTCCAGCATGATC
>CAZBPO010000128.1:0-6491 GCA_964493795.1 uncultured Flavobacteriaceae bacterium | reverse complement strand
ATCCATTCGGGGCGCGGCCAGCGGATCACCGGCGCGGCGAGATTGGACGAGCCGCTCCATTCCAGGCGCGGGCCGGCCTGTTCGCGGCGCATGTCGGCATAGACGAACCAGCCGTCGGCGACGTTCATTTCGACCGCGATCCAAACCTGTCCGCCATGCGCGTGGCTTGAGGACGACAGGATGACGCGCGTGGGCGCCTGGGCGTCGCCGCTCCACGCCGTCGCGACGCCGGCCGCTTCCTGACGCGGGCAATCGCCGGCGCAGCCGGCCGCCGCTTCCGATGCGAAGGCGAGAAGAATGGCGATGTGAAGCGGCGCTTTCATCGGCTCCATTATCCCGCGTCGCCGCGTGATGTCGCCAGTAAATGTCGCGTGACGGATCGTTCAGGTTGCGGCGGGGGGCGCAAGCCGCTTAGCTAGGGCGCATGGCCCGGAAATCGAAACGGCGCGACGATGACGGCTTCCTGAACGGACGGCTTCTCATCGCCATGCCGACCATGACCGATCCGCGTTTCGAGAAGAGCGTGATCCTAGTGTGCCATCACACGCCCGAGACCGCGATGGGTTTGGTGGTGAACAAGGCGCTGGGCGGCATGAGTTTCGAGAAGCTGCTGCGCCAGCTGAACGTCGATACGCCCAAGGGACAGGCGCGCGATCTGACCGTGCATTTCGGCGGGCCGGTGGAGACGACACGCGGGTTCGTGCTGCATTCCGACGATTACAATCTCGACGAAGCCACGCTGCCCGTCACCGACGGCATCGCGCTGACCGCGACGATGGACGTGCTGAAAGCGCTGGGGACCGGCGGCGGCCCCAACCGGGCGTTCTTCGCGCTGGGCTATGCCGGCTGGGGCGCGGGGCAGCTTGAGAGCGAGCTGGTCGAGAACGCCTGGCTGATCGGCGAGCCTGACGAAGAGATCGTCTTCGGCCGCGAGCTGGAGACGAAGTGGACGCGGGCGCTGGCGCGGCTGGGCATCGACCCGGCCATGGTGTCGGACGAAAGCGGCCACGCCTGAGGCCGCCGCCCTACTCGACCTTTTCCGCCGCGTCCGCGAATTCCAGCAGATAGGCCTGCGCCGCCGCCGCGTCGCGCGGCTTTCCGCAGAAATAGCCCTGGGCATAGAGGCAATCGTTGGCGACGAGGAAATCGAGATCGTCCTTGGTCTCGACGCCCTCGGCGGTCGCCTCGAGGTCGAGGTCGCGCGCCAGGCGCACAAGGCCGGCCAGCATCGAGCGGCCCTGTTCGCCGCCCAGCATGAACGAGCGGTCGATCTTCACCGCGTCGAACGGCAGATGGGCAAGGCGGCTGGGCGTCGAATGGCCGGTGCCGAAATCGTCCATCACCAGGCCGTAGCCGGCGCGCCGCAGACGCTGAAGCCCGGCGGCGGCGGCGCCGGCATCGTCGATCGCCAGCGTCTCGGTGATTTCGAGCCGGAGTTCGCGCGCCGCGAACAGGCCTTCGGCGGCGAGGCGCTCGCAGGCCGTGATGAAGCCGTCGCTGACAAGCTGGCGCGCGGAGACGTTGACGTTGACGAAGAGCGAGGGAGCCTGCGGCGCGATACGCCGCCAGCGTTCGGAATCGCGCGCCGCGGTTTCGAGAATGAAACGCCCCAACGGTTCGATCAGCCCGGTCTCCTCGGCCAGCGCGGCGAAGGCCTCGGCCGTGAGCAGGCCCCGGACCGGATGACGCCAGCGCAGCAGCGCCTCGAACCCGGCCGGGCGGCCATCGGCGACGCGCACGATCGGCTGGTAGAAGACGGTGATCTCGCCGCGCTCGAGCGCGCCTGCGAGATCGCGTTCGATCTCGGCCCGTTCGGTCAGCGCATCGCGCATGGCGGGCGCGAAAATCGCCAGCGTGCCGCCGGCCATGCGCCGCGCCGAAGCGAGCGCCGCCTCGACATCGGCGAGCACCGATGCGGCGTCGCAGCCCGCCTCGTCCAGCCAGGCGAATCCGCCGCGCGCGACAGGGTTGTGCCGCCGCTCGCCAAGCTGGAGCGGCACGCCCAGCGTGTCGAGCACCAGCTTGGCCTGTTCCGCAGCCGCATCGGCCCCATCGGCCGCCCAGAGCAGGCCGAACACGTCGCCGCCAAGGCGGGCGGCGAGCGCGCCTTCGGGCTGGGCCGCCCTGATCCGCTCGCCCAGCGCGACCAGAAGGTCGTCGCCGGCCGCATGGCCAAGGCTTTCGTTCACGATGCGGAAGCGCGCGATATCGACCGCCAGCAGCGCATAGGCGCGCTCGGGCGAAACAAAGGCGAGGCGGTGGCCCAGCGCCTCTAGGAAAAAGCCGCGATTGGCGAGGCCGGTGACCGCGTCCTGCCGCGCGCTGGCCAGCAGCGAGGCCTCGCTTTCCTTCTGCGCGCTGACGTCGGAGACGAGGCCGATGCAGCGCGCGGCGCGGTCGCCATCGGACATGAAGCTGGCGCGGAGCTGGACCCAGCGATGCTCGCCATCAAGGCCGCGGCCGCGGAAGTCGAGGACGAACGAGACGTCGCCCATGCGGCGGTAGTCCTCGAGCGCGCCCAGGAACGTCGCCAGATCGTCCTCGTGGACATGGCGGCTCCAGCCGCGGTCGGAGGCCTGAAGTTCGCCGGGATGCGCGCCCAGAAGAACCTCGACCGAAGGCGACAGGAACAGGCGGTCGCGCTTGAGGTCCCAGTCCCAGATGCCCTGATGCGCGGCGGCGAGGGCGAGGCCGAACCGGCCGTCGTCGTTCTGGGTGGCCGAAACGGTGGCCGGCGCGAAAGGCGGCGGCGGCGGCGCGTGAGCGATCAGGCGGTCGACGCGCGAGCGAAGCGCGACGGGCTGGCCGCTGGAGATCGCGAAGGCGGCGAGCAGCAGCGACGCCGAGAGCAGCGCGCCCGCCGCCAGCATGGTCAGCCGTCCACTGTCCTCGACCACCTCGAGCAGCGCGAGCGGGGCCAGCGCGACGAGGGCGAGGATCGCCGCGAGCGTCAGCCGGCGCGCCGCGCCGTCGCCTTCCCAGGCGCGCGCGAAGACCACGGCGATCGACGTCACCAGCGCGGCCGCTGCGCCCGCTTTGGCGAAGATCGCGGCATAGGGCGCGTTGAACGCCGCCATCAGACCGGCCGCGCCCACGGCCCAGGGCGCATAGGCGGCGAACCAGCCGAAGCTGCGCCAGCGGCCCTCGGGCGCGAGGGCGTGGACGACGAAGGCGAGCGTCAGCGCCGCCGCGCCGGCGAACAGACAGAGCGCGAGCCCTGCATTGGTGACGACGCCCGCAAAGTCGAACGGGCCGGGATAGCCAAAGCCGATGAGCAGCGCGAGGAAGGTGGCCGCGAACAGCGCCGCGAGACGGCCGGCCATGCGATCGCGCCGGAGAATGGCGAGGCCTGCCAGCCAGGCCCCGAGCGCCGTCAGCAGGCCGAGCAGCGCGCCCTGCAGCACCAGCGCCGCCGTGGTGAAGCGCGCCAGGGATTTCTCGTCCCACATCTCGACGCTGAGCGCGTTGGGCGGCGACGCGTAGCGGAAGGCGGCGGTGACCGCGCCGTCGGCCGGGATCTGGATGCGGACCTTGGTGCGCGCGCCGGTTTCGATGACCTCGATATTCGCCGCCAGGTCGGAGGCGTCCACGCCGATCAGGTGCGGCGTCGAAAGATGGGCCGGCGCGCCGCGCCCGCCATAGAGACCGGGCGCCAGCACCAGAATGCGGACCTGATCGGTCGGCATGCGGTTGACGAGATCGACGAGATAGGTGACCGCGCCGTCATCGCCCTGAACGTCGATGCGGGTGACCGCGCCGGTGATGTCGACCGCCGCGAGCCCCTCTTCCACCACCACGCCGCCGACGCCCGAGCGCGGCACGGCGGGCCGCGGATCGTCCGCAGCCGACTGCGCCGCCGCCGCGCCAAGGGCCAGCGTGACGGCCAGCCAGGCGGCGAAAAGCGTGCGGGCGAGGAAGGCGCGCGAATTTACCATGACCGTGATCGCGTATCGCAGATGCCGCGCGCGGCGTCGAGGGCGAGCTAGGTCAGGTCGCTTTCAAGGACCGCAAAAAGCAGATGATCGCGCCATTTGCCCTGTATCCGCAGATAGGAGCGGGCGACGCCTTCGGCGCGGAACCCGGTGGCGGCGAGGACGTGACGGGAAGGTTCGTTCGATTCGATGCAGGCGGCCTCAACCCGGTGCAGCCCCAGCGCGCCGAAGCAGAAGGGCAGCACGGTCCGCACGGCGTCGGAAATGAAGCCATGCCCGGCGAAACGTTCGCCCGCCCAGTAGCCCAGCGAACAGGTCTGCGCCACGCCGCGCCGGATGTTGGAGAGTGTGACCCCGCCGACCATCGCGCCGGACGCCTTGTCGAAGACCAGAAAGGGATAGGCCCGGTCCTCGCGGATGTCGCGCTGATAGCGCCTGAGGCGCCGCCGGAAGGCCGGACGCGTGAGATCGTCATAGGGCCAGATCGGTTCCCACGGCGTGAGGAACGCCTCGCTGCCGGCGCGGAGTTCCGCCCATTCCTCGAAATCGGCAGTGACCGGAATGCGCAGACGCACGCGGCGGCCGGTGAGCTCGGGCGGCGTTTCAAAACGCGAGAGGCCGCTCAGCAGCGCCATTGCGTCCTAGCCGAAACGCGCGGCGAAGCGCGCATAAGGCTCCAGCGCCCTGACCGGACCCAGCGCCGCGAGCGACGGCCGCCGCGACTTGAGCAGGCGGGCCGCGAAGCGGCGCAGCGCAGCGGCGTCGACCGCGTCGATCTCGGCCGCGATCTCGTCCGTCGGCATCACGCGGCCATAGGCGGACAGCTGGGTGGCGATATGTTCAGCGCGGTTGGAAGGGCCTTCGAGGCCCATGAACAGCGCGGCCTTGGCCTGGGCCCGGGCGCGCGCCGTCTCTTCCTCGGTAGCGCCTTGCGCCATCGCCTCAAGCTCTCCCACCACGACGGGGACAAGCTCGGCGCATTCCTTGGCGCCGGTGCCGGCATAGACGCCGAAAAAGCCGGTGTCGGCGAAGGAATGACAGAAGGCGTGCACGCTGTAGGCGAGGCCGCGCTTTTCGCGGACTTCCTGAAACAGCCGGGACGACATGCCGCCGCCGAACGCGGTGGCGAAGACCTGAGCGGCGAAGGCGTCGGCGTCGGCGATCGCCGGGCCTTCGACGCCGAAGGTGATATGCGCCTGCTCCAGCTTCTGGGTGCGGCGGCGCTCGCCGCCCTTGTAGCGGGCCCGCGGCGGGGCCTTGGCCGGCGCATCGCCGATCGCGGCGAACTTTTCGCCCGCCAGCGCGACGATTTCGGCGTGGCTGACATTGCCCGAGGCGATGAGGGTCATCGCCGGGCCGACATAGTGGCTCTTGAGGTGGCGGCGCAGATGGGCGCGGCCGAGCGCGTTGACGGTGCCCTCGGTGCCGAGGATGGGACGGCCCAGCGCCTGGCCAGGAAAGGCGCAGTCCTGGAGATGGTCGTAGATGATGTCGTCGGGCGTATCGGCCGACTGGCCGATCTCCTGCAGCACGACCTTCTTTTCGCGCGCCAGCTCTTCGGCGTCGAAGAGCGGGTTGATGAGGATGTCGGACAGGATGTCGACGCCCAGCTTCACATCGTTCTTCAGGACGCGGGCGTAGAAGCAGGTCTGCTCGCGCGAGGTATAGGCGTTGAGATAGCCGCCCGCCGCTTCGATCTCCTCGACGATACGCCGGGCGGAGCGGGTGGCGGTGCCCTTGAAGGCCATGTGTTCAAGCAGATGCGACACGCCGTTGGTCGCGGCCGTCTCGTGGCGCGCGCCGGCATCCACCCATACGCCGACCGTGGCCGTCTCGATATGCGGCATGGGATCGGTGACGACGGTGAGGCCGTTGGGCAGTGTGTCGAAGGTCAGGTCCATCAGCTTGTCCGGGCGGCGAAGGCCTCAATATAGGCCCGGATCGCGCCCGTTTCAGCAGGAACCGTGTCGCAGCGTTCCGGCAGGCCGGCCAGTTTCGCCAGGGAATCCGGCATTTCCGGCGCTTTGCCGGTCGCCGCCTTGACGGCGTCGGGGAACTTTGCGGGGTGCGCGGTGGCCAGAGCGACCATGGGAACACCGGCGCGCCTGCGCCGGCGCGCGGCCAGAAGGCCGATGGCGCTGTGCGGATCGAGCACCGGCCCGCCCTGCCCCGCCAGACCTGAGATGGCTTGGGCGGCCTCGGCGGCGGTGACGCGCTCGGCGTCGAAGCGGTCGGCGATGGCGGCGCGCATATTGTCGCCGAGCGTGAAGGCCCCCGCCGTCTTCAGATCGTCCATCAACGCCGCCACCGCCGCGCCGTCACGGTCGGCGGCCTCGAACAGCAGGCGTTCGAAATTGGACGAGACCTGGATGTCCATCGAGGGCGAGGTCGTCTCCACCACGCCGCGCGGCTGGTAGCGGCCATCGTCGAGGGCGCGCTTGAGGATGTCGTTCTCGTTGGTGGCGATGACGAGGCGGCCCGAGACCGCGCCCATGCGCTGGGCCGCGTAGCCCGCGAAGATGTCGCCGAAATTGCCGGTGGGCACGGTGAAGCTCACCT
>CAZBPO010000127.1:4429-8219 GCA_964493795.1 uncultured Flavobacteriaceae bacterium | reverse complement strand
CTGCGACGCGCCGGGGCGGCCGCAGCCGATATTGGCGGCGATGGTGTCGTCGAACAGGAAGGGCTCCTGCGTCACCAGCGCCATCTGAGAACGCAGCGAGGCGAGGGTGACGGCACGGATATCCTGGCCTGCGACCAGCACGCGCCCCGCCTGCGGCTCGTAAAAGCGCAGCAGCAGGTTGATCGCAGTGCTCTTGCCCGCGCCGCTGGGCCCGACCAGCGCCACCGTCTCGCCGCGCCGGGCCGCGAACGAGACCTCAGACAGCGTCGGCGCGGCGCCATAGGCGAACGAGACGTCCTCGAAGCGGATCAGGTCTTCGGCGCCGGCCGAGATGTCGAGCGCCGGCGCGCCCGGCGCATCGGCGATGGTCGGGCGGGCGTCGATGGCGGCGTAGATGCGGGTCAGCGCCGCGCCGCCCTGCGCGAACACGGTGGTCAGCGACGAGAGCGAGCGGATCGGCTGGAACGCCATCAGCGCCGCCGCCACGAACGACATGAAGGCGTTGAGCGGCAGATCGCCGGACAGCCCGCGCCAGCCGGCATAGGCGATCACCAGCGCGATGCCGACGCCGCCCAGCGCGTCGGAGACGGGCACGGTGGCGGCGGTGGCGCGTTCGCCGGCGATCAGCGAAGCGAGGCGGCGCGCGACGCTGGCCTCGGCGCGGTCGGAGGCGTGGGTTTCAAGCCCATAGGCGCGGATCACCCGCCGCCCCGTCACCGCCTCGCCGATGGCGGCCGACAGCGCGCCGGTCTCCTTCATGCCGCTGGTGGCCGCCACATGCGACTTGCGGGCGATCAGCCGCATGGCGAGGCCGCCGAGCGGCAGCACCAGCACCACGAACAGGGCCAGCGTCCAGTCCTGCCAGAACATCACGCCGATCAGCAGGATGACGGTGGGGATGTCCTTCGCCACGCCCGACAGGCCGCGCGTGACCATGTCGCGCACCAGGCCTGCGTCATAGGTGAAGCGCGCCGCCTGCGCCGCCGAATGGTCGGCCTCCAGCGTCGCGAGGTCGGCCCGCACCAGCGCCCGCATCATGCGTGTCTGCAGGGCGGCGACGACTTTCTGTCCGGTGGCGGCCAGCGTGGTGGCGGCGATATAGGCGGCTCCGGCGGCGGCCAGCGCCACGCCGGCCACGATCAGCGGCAGGGCCAGCACCATGTCCTCGCGCTTGTCGAGGAAGATCAGCTTGATCGCCGGGTCCAGCAGCCAGGCCAGCGCAGCGGTGCCGGCGGCGGCCACGATCATGCACGCCGCCGCGATGCCGAGCGCACCGGCGTTCGGCCCGAGATACTCGGCGGCGAGCCGGCGTGCGGCGGAGCCCGAAGGCCGCGCCGCCCTGATCGTGTCGGGGCGGGTCGTCACGCGGGGTTGCTAGCCGCAAGCCCCGGAAAGGGCAAGCAAATCACGGTTACTGTTTGTAACCGAAAGGCGCTCAAGCCTTGGACTTCCGCGCCTTTTTCTCGGCGTGCGGGTCAAGCAGCTTGTGCAGATGGACGATGAAATAGCGCATATGCGCGTTGTCGATGGTCTGCCGGGCGGCCGCCGACCAGGCTTTGTGCGCCGACTCGTAGTCGGGGAACATGCCGACGATGTCGCACTTGGCGAGGTCCTTGAACTCGACCTTTTCAAGCCCGGTCAGCTCGCCCCCGAACACCAGGTGGAGCAGTTGCGGTTTGGAGGCGTTCTTCGCGGCGGGTTTCTTGGCTGGGGGCATGGCGGTCCTTCGGGAATCGGCGCGAGGTGCAGAGTGATCCACCCGGGGCGCGCCGCCAAGGCGGCAAAAAAGCCTCGCCCGGACGGAGACCACGGGCGGGCGCGGCCGGTGCGGGAAAATGTCACGATGCGGGCCTGCGGGACACAAGCATAGTTCCGCGCATGAAAATTCTCCTTCGCGCCGCCAGACCCGTCGCAGCGGCCTTCTCGATCGCCCTGGCGGTCCTTTGCATGGGCGCGGCCTCCGGCCAGCCTGCGGAAACGAAGCTGGATTTGCTGCGTCAGGTCGCGTCCTCCAAGCTGATCCTGGATGCGGCGGTGACGTCGGCGGAGACGCGCGACGGGTTTCCGCAGATCGTGATCCTGACCCTCGCCGACGACGCCACGATCTATCAGGTCGGTCATTGGGAGCGTGAGGAAACGCGGACCGAGGTCGCCATCGACGCGGCCGCCTGGCGCGAGCTTTCCGGCGGGGCGGCTCCTGAGGCGATGGGGCGGGTGGTGTTCTTCCTGGCGGGCGGCGATCCGCGCAGGTGGGGAACGAACTGGGTGGCGCTGCCCGGCGGCGTCCTGAAGTCGACGGAAGCGACGCTGGGCGCGGTCAGGCAGGAGATCGAAGAGCAGCAGAACATGCTGGCTTACTGGAAGGTCGATGACACCGCGCCGGACTATGCCGCGATCTCGAAGACCATCTCGGGCCTGACGCGCGCAGGCCTCGCCTGCGACGCGGACCTGAAGGCGGGCGACCCGGCTTACGCGAAATCCTATCAGGCGCTGATCGACCGCCTGATCGCCGCGCCCGGCGATCACCTGCCCTTCATCATTGACCGGATGCTGTGGGACATGGATCTGCCGCTGGCCTGCCGGAAGATGCGGCTGGCCCGGTCCGGCCCCGACGCCTTCGGCAACACGGACAGGGTCTATACGCCCGCGACGGTGGTGGATGCGGTCTCGGCCGCGCTTGTGCAGTCCACCGGCCGCGATTTCGGAATGATCGCCGATGGCAAGGACGCCGCAGACCTCGCGGCCGGCGTCAGCGGCGACACCGTCGCGCGTGCATGGGCGGTTTTCGCCGCCAGAACCTTTCCCCATATCGTCGCCGAGGCGGACGAGCGTGAGCCGCCATTGTGGCTGGACGTCGCACGTGCGGACTGGATCGTCGAAGCGACCCTGCTGGCCGAGCCGACCGATGACTCGTGGAGCCACTACAATCTGGTGTTTCCGGCGGATATCGCCCGTGTCGTTAAAAAAGGCGGGACGGGGTCGATCGTGGAGGTGCGGGTGATGAGCGAGGAAGCTTTCGCCGGGAGCCTGCGCGGCGCGATCGGCAAGAGAGTTCTTCTGTTCCTGCGCCAGACCGCGGGCTCGGTCAGCGCCGCCGACGGCAGCGGCCGCGCGAAGAATGCGACCATCTACGCTGTGGAGCGCGTCGTGCCCGCCGAGACCGTGGAAGCGGGCGAGATCGTAGCGGAAGTCGGTCGCCAGGATGCGCTTCTGGCGGGCTGGAAGCCGGCCGCCGATGCGGCCACGACGAAGAAGGTGAAGGCCTATATCGCCGGTTTCATGCGCGACGATCTCGAATGCGACACGCACGACAAGCTGCCGGGCGAGGGCGATACGCAGTACTTCTACGAACGGATCGTAAGGCTGGGGCCGGAGGCCGTTTCAGCGATCGTCGCGCTGATGGACGACCGGCGCGAGCTGCCGTGTTCCGTCATGGCCGAGCCTGCGATCGCGACCTCCGGCCTGATCTGGCCCTGGCAGACCCGCACCGACGATGTCGTGCAGGTCGTCGATGTCCTCTCGCTCATTCTGACCTACATCACGGGCGAGAGTTTCCGGTGGCGAAACGCCGGCGAATATGATCGCCAGCAGGTCGTGAAAGCCTGGAAAATCTACGACGCCGCGCAGCGCGATCCGTTCTATGCGGACAAGGTGCGGCCTTAAGGGCGCGGGAGCTTGATCCACCCGACGCGCGCCGCCAGGGCGGCGTAGAGCGGCATCGTGCAGCCGAGCAGGCTGATCTGGTCGGTGCCGGTCTGATTGTAGCGGAACGGCGCGCCGTCATGGCGGC
>CAZBPO010000127.1:3831-4419 GCA_964493795.1 uncultured Flavobacteriaceae bacterium | reverse complement strand
AGCGCCATCGTCGCGTCGGCGCGGCCTGCCGCCACCATGGCGAGGCGATAGGCGATGGAGCCGATCTTGATGATCTCCATCGGCGGCCAGGGCTCGCGCCAGGCGGGATGGGACAGCATGTCGCGCGCCGCCACCATGCGGCAGTTTTCGACCGCCGATGTGGCGCTGGCGCGGATAGGCGCGCCGTTCAGCGTCGCGCCGCCGTCCAGCGCGGCCGCGAACAACTCGTCGCGGGTGGGGTTGAACACGACGCCCGCGACCGGCGCGCCGTTCTCGACGACGGCCAGCGAGACGGTGAAGTCATCCTTGCCCTTTATGAACGAGACCGTGCCGTCCAGCGGATCGACCACGAACTGCCGCGCGGTGGACAGCCGCGCATGGTCATCCACCGTTTCTTCCGACAGCCAGCCATAGCCGGGCCGCGCCCCGCGCAGGCGTTCGGCCAGAAGATCGTTCGAGGCGTGGTCGGCCTCGGTCACCGGCGATCCGCCCTTGTTCCAGGTCTTCGCGCCGCGCGCCTTCCAGTCCAGCAGGACGGCCCCCGCCGACGCGGCGACGAGCCTGCCCGAGTACGTCACGGGCGGCGGC
>CAZBPO010000127.1:3517-3821 GCA_964493795.1 uncultured Flavobacteriaceae bacterium | reverse complement strand
GGACGGCCCCCGCCGCGCGCGCCGCGTCGGCCAGTAGCGTCAGATCTTCGCGATCCTGCTCACGCGCCGGCAATCGTCATGCCTTCCACGCGCAGGGTCGGCGCGTTGGTGCCGTATTTGAAGACAAGATCGTTCGCCGGCGTCAGGTGCAGGAACATGTCCTTCAGATTGCCCGCGATGGTGATCTCGTTCACCGGATAGGCGATCTGCCCGTTCTCGATCCAGAAGCCGCTGGCCCCCCGGCTGTAGTCGCCGGTGACGCCGTTGACGCCCATGCCGATCAGCTCGGTGACGAACAGGCCCT
>CAZBPO010000127.1:1008-3507 GCA_964493795.1 uncultured Flavobacteriaceae bacterium | reverse complement strand
CCGGCGGCCATGTAGAGATTGGTGGGTGCGGGCGAGGGCGGGCCGCCCGTGCCGCGCGCCGCATGCCCGGTGCTGGCGAGGCCAAGCTGCCGTCCGCTGGTGGAATCCAGCACCCAGCTGGTCAGCACGCCGTCTTCGGCGAAGACGCGCCGCGCATTGCGTCCGCCCTCACCGTCGAAGGGCTTTGAACGCAGGCCGCGCACGATATGGGGATCATCGACGATGTTCACGCCGGCGGCGAAGACGCGCTCGCCCATCCGGTCTTTCAGGAACGACACGCCGCGCGCGATCGAGGCGCCGTTGATCGCGCCGGCGAAATGCCCGACCAGCGAGGCGGCGACCTGGGGATGATAGACGATGGGCACGGCCTGGGTTTCGACCTTGCGCGGATTGAGGCGCGACAGCGCCTTGCGCGCCGCCTCGCGCCCCGCACCGGCCGGATCGCCCAGATCCGCGCCGTGGCGCGCCGACAGGAAGTCGTCGTCGCGCTCCATGCCGGTGCCTTCGCCGGCCAGCACGCTGACCGAAACGGAATGGCTGGTGCCGGCATATTCGCCCGCGAAACCGCCGCTGGTCGCCAGCGCGACGCGCGACCGGCCCCAGCTGGCCCCCGCGCCTTCCGAGTTGGTGATGCCGGCGGTCGCCAGCGCCGCGCCCTCGGCCGCCTCGGCCCGCGCGCGCAGCACCGCCGCGCCGGGGTCTTCCTTGTCCTCAAGATCGAGGCTGGGCAGGTCGCGGGCCAGAAGGTCCGGGTCGGCGAGGCCACAATACGGGTCTTCCGGCGCGGTCTTGGCCATGCCGACCACGCGCTCGGCCAGCGCCTTCAGCGAGGCGGCGCGCAGATCGGTGCTGGACGAGACAGCCTGGCGCTTGCCCACGAAGACGCGCAGGCCGACGTCGAGCGATTCTGAACGTTCGACGTCCTCCAGCTTGCCCATACGGAAAGAGACGCCCAGCGAGGCGGTCTCCACATAGATCGCGTCGGCGGCGTCCGCGCCGAGCGATTTGGCCTGTTTGATGAGATCGTCGAGTCGGTCGAGGGGCGATATGTCCGTCATGCCGGACTATCTGGGGCGGATGCGTCCGGAAGGAAAGCCCCAACGAACCCGACCGTGACGGCGGCCCAGCCCAGCGCCAGCCCGATCCGCCGCGCCGGGGCGGCGCGATGCTGGCGCGAGGCTGAGGCCAGAAGGACCAGCGCGGTCAGCAGCAACGCCCCGGCCATCAGCCGCAACGCCTGTCCCGCCCCCGCCGCGAAGGCCGCCGCCAGCGCCATCAGGCCCAGCGGCGCGATCAGCGCCTCGCGGCCGCTGCCTGGGGCGATCCCGCCGCGCGAATCGCGCGCCAGGCCGACCGCCGCGAACAGGCCGGCCAACCCCGCCGTCAGGGCGAAGGCGGGGGCGGTCGCGCCTTGCAGGAAGTCCATGGCCTAGAGCCCGAAGGCGTAGGAGAGGCAGGCTACGATCGCCACGAGAAGGGCGATCCAGGTCAGCAGCACGCCGCCGGCCCGTCCGATCGAGACGCCCGACGAGCGGGACAGGCCGATGGCGTGCAGGATGCGCCCGAAGGTCAGCAAGCCGCCCACGACATGGATGAGGATCATCGAGGCCTTGAGGCTGGCCAGAGTCAGCAGAAGGATGAGCACCAGCGGCACATATTCGACCGCGTTGCCGTGCGCGCGCTGGGCCAGGATCAGTCCTGGATCGCCGCCGTCGCCGATGGCGACCTTGGCCCGCCGCCGCTGGCGCGAAACCATCACAGCCAGAATCAGGATGATGACGGCGTTGAGCGCCGCGTAGAGCGCGAACACCTGAATATGGGTGGCCAGCATGTCGAATCTCTCCCCCGAGCTTCTATCTAGACCGCCTCAAGGCTCCACGCGATAGACCGCCGTGCGGCGCACCTCGCGATCCTCAAGTTCAGTGATCGTCGCCACCTCATAGAGGGCAAGCTGCGTCAGGCCCTGTTTGGGCAGGTAGGATCGTCCCGGATCGCCGGCCAGCACCGTGGCGCCGCGTCGGGCGAGGGCGCGGCACCACGCTTCGACCCGGTCGGCCAACGGCCTTTCATAGAAAAGATCGCCGATCAGCACGACGTCCCAGCCGGCATCCGCGCCGATCAGATCGTCGGCGGTGGCTTGAACGCTCACGCCGGCCTCGGCCGCGTTCATCGCGATGGCCTCGACGGCATACGGGTCGATGTCGCTGGCCGTCGTCTCGGCCGCGCCGGATCGCATCGCGGCGATCGCGCACAGGCCCGAGCCGCTGCCGCAATCCAGCACGCGCCGGCCCCGCACCGTCTCGGGCCGGTCGAGGAGATAGCGGGCGACCGCCTGTCCGCCGGCCCAGGCGAAGGCCCAATAGGGCGGCGGCATGTGGCCTTGGCGCAAGGCTTCGGTCTCAGTCCACAGCGGCAGGACTTCGTGGGCAAGGTGAAGCGGAATTTCCGAAATAAAGGGCAAGCGCCCAAGCCTGGTGTGGGCGCGAACGAAGTCCGCGG
>CAZBPO010000127.1:0-998 GCA_964493795.1 uncultured Flavobacteriaceae bacterium | reverse complement strand
CCCAGGCGAAGGCCCAATAGGGCGGCGGCACGCCGCGCTCGGCCAGCGCCTCTTCGCTCATGCGCCAGATCGGGTAGATCTCGGATGCCAGACGCAGGCGGATTTCCGGCGTGTGCGGCGGCGCCGTCCACGCGGTGTTCGCGGTGATGAAGGCGCGGATTTCGGCGTTCATCAGAAGGTGAACTGATCCATGATCGACCGCTCGAGCGCCACGCCGGCCAACAGGCTGAGGAACAGGATCGCCCCCGCCTCACGGTTCGAGCGGAACGCCGCCAGGCACGAGGCGGGGTTGTCCAGTTTCGCCCGCATGATCTGGCCGGCCAGCTGGAAGGCGAGGATCGCGATCCCGAAATAGAAGACGTGATGCAGCCTCATCTGCAGGGCGGCCAGCACCCAGCAGACGATGGCCCCGCCATAGAACAGCCAGAGCAGAGGCTTGGTGGCCGCGCCGAACATCAGCGCCGTCGACTTCACGCCGACCACCGCGTCGTCTTCCTTGTCCTGATGGGCGTAGATCGTGTCGTAGCCGATGGTCCACAGCACGCAGCCCACGAACAGCAGATAAGGCGGCAGGCTGAGATCGCCGCGCAGCGCCGTCCAGCCCACCAGCGCGCCCCAGTTAAAGGCGATGCCCAGCATCGCCTGCGGCCAGTGCGTGATGCGCTTCATGAAGGGATAGATCGCGACCGGCACCAGCGAGGCGAGACCCAGAAACACCGTGACGCGGTTGAACTGAAGCAGCACCGCCAGCCCGATCAGCGCCAGCACGACCAGAAAGATGAAGGCGGCGCGCACGCTGACCGCGCCCGAGGGCAAAGGCCGCCCCCGCGTGCGCGCCACCCTGGCGTCGATGTCGCGGTCGGCGATGTCGTTCCACACGCATCCCGCGGCGCGCATGGCGATCGCGCCGATCGCGAACAGCAGCGCGTACCAGAGCAGCCGCGTCACCGGCACATGGATGTCCTGGGCCGCCAGCGTCAGCCCGAAGGCGCAGGGCC
>CAZBPO010000126.1:0-8292 GCA_964493795.1 uncultured Flavobacteriaceae bacterium | reverse complement strand
CAGGAACTTGCCAATCACCGCCGAGGCCAGCGGGATGGGCAGGGTCAGCAGCAGCTCGATCGTGCCGCTCTTGCGCTCCTCGGCCCACAGCCGCATCGAGATGGCGGGAATCAGGAACAGATAGAGCCAGGGGTGGAACGAGAAAAACACGCCCAGGCTGGCCTGTCCGTTCGTATAGAAGCCGCCCATGTAGAAGGTGAACGCGCCCATCGCGAACAGGAAGATCACCAGGAACACGGTCGCCAGCGGCGTCGCGAAATAGGCCGCGAACTCGCGTTTGAAGACGGCGGATACGCCTTTCAGCATCGCATGGGCTCCGTCAGGCCGCCGCCGGGCGCTGGGTGAGCGCGCGGAAGACGTCGTCGAGGTCGCGGGCGTCGGCCGTCAGCTCGCCCGGCTCGCCATGTTCGGGGGTGGTGCGGAACTGGATGCGCCCGTCGCTGATCGGCCCGTCCGCCACCACGCGGCCGCGGTCGATGATGAGGGCGCGGGTGCAGATCGCGGCGACTTCTTCCAGAATATGGGTCGAGACGATGATCGCCTTTTGCGGGCTCATCTCGCGGATCAGGTCGCGCACCGCGTGCTTCTGGTTGGGGTCGAGGCCGTCGGTCGGCTCGTCCATCACCAGAACCGGCGGGTCGTGCAGGATGGCCTGCGCCAGGCCGACGCGGCGCTTGAAGCCCTTGGACAGCGTTTCGATCGGCTGATCCAGCACGCGGTTCAGCTCGGTGCGGGCGACGACGCGCTCGATGGCCGATCTGGCGTCGTCGCCTTTCAGGCCGCGCACGCCGGCGCAGAAGCCAAGGAACCCGCGCGGGGTCATGTCGCCATAGGCCGGCGCGCCTTCGGGCAGATAGCCGAGCAGGCGCTGGGCGGGCAGGGGATCGGACTGGACGTCATGGCCGCATATGCTGGCGCGGCCTTCGCTGGGGGTCAGGAACCCGGTCAGCATCTTCATGGTGGTCGATTTGCCGGCGCCGTTCGGGCCCAGAAAGCCCAGCACCTCGCCCTTGTCGACGGTGAGGCTGACGCCGCGCACGGCGGCCACGGGTCCAAAGCTCTTCGCCAGTGCGTCGATCTCGATCATCGCCATCGAAAATGCGCTACGCCCTTGAGACGCCCCGCCTTTTGGGGCCGCGTCTTTTACCGGGGGGCGGCCATGGGGAACAAGTGAAATGGCCGTTACAGCTCAATGATGCGGCGAGATCAGCCGTTTGAGGCCGCGATAGACGCCAAAGCCGACCAGACCGGCCACCGCGCCGCCGGCCATCAGCGCGGCCATCAGCGCGGCGCTCCAGCCCCAGGCGGCCAGCGTGCGCGCGCCGTCCTCACACATCTGGAGCCCCAGGACGACGGCGTTGACCCGGCAATTGGCGATCAGCAGCACGAAGGTCGCGCCGGGCAGGGCGGCCGAGAACGCCCCGGCCATCGCGGCGGTCTTCCAGTTGAGCGCCCGGCGGCGGATCAGCCGCCCCAGCGCCGGCAGGCCGATCGCCAGCGCCGCCAGAAAAGCGTAGCCGAAGGCGAACAGGAAGACCGTGGGCGCGCTGGCGTGGCTGGCGCCGGTGATCGCCGCCACCGCCATCGCGGCGGTGGCCAGCGCCGCCGCCACCAGGCCGCAGAACAGGCTGAACCAGTCGATCGGCGCGTGCAGCCCGGTATGGGCGGGGTCGGCCATCACACCCTCAGCATCAGCCCGCCATCGACGTTCAGACCGTGGCCGGTGATGAACGCCGCGTCGTCCGAAGCGAGGAACAGCGCCGCCCGGGCCAGGTCGATCGGCTGGCCGTGACGGCGCAGGGGCGATTTCTTGGCCCAGATATCGGCGACGTCGGGCCGGGCGTTCCACAGCGGCCGGGTCATGCCGGTCTCGATCGCGCCGGGCAGCAGATAGTTGGCGGTGATGCCGTCGCGGCCCAGCTCCAGCGCCAGCGTGCGGGTGAGGCCCGCCACCCCGGCCTTCGAGGCGCAATAGGCGGCAAGGCCGAGATCGGTGCCTTCGGCCATCACCGAGGCGACGTTGATGATCCGGCCGGCCGGGCTGTGGCGCAGGTGGGGCACGGCGGCCCGGGCCAGCTTCATCTGCGCCGTCACGTTCACGGCCATGGTGCGGTCCCAGTCCTCGTCGGTGATCTGGTCGACGAACTGCCGGCCCGAAACGCCGGCATTGTTCATCAGGATGTCCAGCCGGCCGAATCGGGCCACCGCCTCGCCGACGATGCGATCCGGCGCGCCGGGGTCGATGATCGACAGCGCCAGCGGCGTGACGCCGCTCGTCTCGCTCAGCGTTTCGATGGCGCTGCCGGGCACGTCGACCGCCAGAACCTGCGCGCCCTCGGCCGCGAAAAGCTCGGCCGTCGCGCGGCCTATGCCCGAGGCCGCTCCGGTGACGATCGCCGCCCTGTCTTTCAGCCGCATGGCCGTTTCTCCCTGAGATTGCTTTGTGGCGGCATCAGGGGCGCGCGACCGGCAGGCGTCAAGAAAAAGCCGGAGGGGCGATGCCCATCCGGCTGAAAGTCGGGTCGTTTAGGGGGTATGTCTCAGGCCCGGCCCCGAACCGATCGCAGGGGGCTGGGGGGCTATAAGTGACCGGCTCAGAACCGGGCCTTTTGACAAGGATGAATATGATGGGGTCTCGCGGCGAAGACCTGTCCGAAACAAGGCGAAAACGAGACCGGCCCAGTATTGTGATATACGTCACGATCGGCGCGTAAGTATCTGTTTGAAAGGGATAACCCGATGTCGAAATTTCTCAGCCTGACAGACCAGCTGGTCGCCTATGCCGAGCGCGCCAGCCGCGCCGAAAGCGAGGCCCAGCGCCTTTGCCGCGCCGAGACGGCAGCTATGGGGCCGGTGTCGGGCATGCAGATCGGGCCGGACCAGGGGGCGCTGATGCGGCTGCTGGTGCAGTTGATGGGCGCGAAGCTGTGTCTGGAGGTCGGGGTCTTCACCGGCTACAGCGCGCTCAGCGTGGCCGAGGCGCTGCCGCAGGGCGGGCGGATCGACGCCTGCGACGTGTCCGAGGACTATACCGCCAGGGCGCGCAAATACTGGGCGCTGGCCGGCGTCGAGGACCGCATCGCGCTGCATATCGGGCCTGCCGTCGAAACGCTGGAGGGCTTCATGCGCGAGGGCCGGGCCGGGCTCTACGATTTCGCCTTCATCGACGCCGACAAGGCCAATTACGGGGCCTATTACGCGCTCTGCCTTGAGCTGCTGCGCCCCGGCGGGCTGATCGTCGTCGACAATGCGTTGTGGAGCGGCCGGGTCGCCGACGACGGCGCGACCGACGAAAACACCACGGCGATCCGTGACCTCAACGCCCATATCGCGGCCGATCCGCGGGTCGAGGCGGCGATGCTGACGGTGGGCGACGGGCTGATGCTGGCGCGCAAGATCTGAAGCGTCACGTAACCGTCACGAGCCTTGCGAAGGCGAATATCGAGGCGCATGCTTCGCCTCGCATGGACGATACGACGAACATAGTCGATCTCCGCGAAGCGGCGCGCCCCGCCTCGCGGATTGATGAACACGGCGCAGCCCAGGGCGCATCCAGGACGACGCCTCTCACCGCGTTCGACCGGCACGAACTGAACGCAATCCTGAACGTCTATGGCCGCATGGTGGTGGCCGGCGAGTGGCGCGACTATGCGATCGACTGGCTGCGCGACAGCGCGGTGTTCTCGATCTTCCGCCGCTCCAGCGAGATGCCGCTCTACCGCGTCGAAAAACACCCCCGCCTGCGCCACAAGCAGGGCGCCTATGCCGTGGTCGGCGCGGGCGGCCAGGTGCTGAAACGCGGCCACGACCTGAAACAGGTGCTGCGCGTGTTCGACGCCAAGCTGATCAAGGCGGTTGAGGCTTAGCCTCCTATCGTCTGCCAATTCTCTGCCTTTGTGCGTCCTTCGAGACGCGCCCTATCGGGCGCTCCTCAGGATGAGGACGTTGGGAGCCCATCGCTCTTCCTCATCCTGAGGAGGCGGCGAAGCCGCCGTCTCGAAGGACGCACAATCGAACAGCCCAAAGAAAAACCCCGGATGTTTCCATCCGGGGTTTCCTGTTTCAGCCTGTGGCCTGGATCAGCGGCGTTCGCCGATGAGGCGCAGCAGCATGATGAACAGGTTGATGAAGTCGAGGTAGAGCGACAGCGCGCCCATGACCTGCTTCTTGGTCGAGATCTCCGAGGCGTCGCCCTCGTAGTAGCTGTTCTTGATCTTCTGCGTGTCCCAGGCGGTCAGGCCGGTGAAGATCACCACACCGAGCACCGAGATGGCGAAGTTCAGCGCGCCCGACGGCCAGATCAGGTTAACGATCATCGCGATGATCAGGCCGAACAGGCCCATCATCAGGAAGCTGCCCATCGCGGTGAGGTCACGCTTGGTCGTGTAACCGTACAGCGACATCGCGCCGAACATGCCGGCGGTGATCAGGAACACGCGGAAGATCGAGCCGCCCGCATAGACCGCGAAGATGCTCGACAGCGACGCGCCCATGACGGCCGCGAACGCCCAGAACAGGATTTGCGCCGTGCCTGCCGACAGCTTGTTGATGCCGAACGACAGCACCAGCACGAAGGCCAGTGGCGCCAGCATGATCACCCACATCAGCGGACCGGTGAACAGCGTCTGGCCCAGCGAGGTGAGGCCGACGATCTGTCCGTTCGCTTCTACGAACGAGGCGGTGAAGAGGCCATAGGCCACCGCTGCCGTCAGCAGCAGGCCAAGGCCCATATAGTTGTAGACCCCGAGCATGTAGCTCCGCAGGCCAAGATCCATCGTCGCGTCGGCGCCCATCGGGCGCGCAGGCGCCCCGTAGCCGGGCTGGCGATAGTCAGACATCGTTATCTCGTCTCCCGATATGCCGGCCAGAGGGCCGGGCTCCGCCGTAATATCGCCCCGGAATGCGGCGACTTCAAGGGAAACCGGCACGCTGGATTTCATATGCATCAACAGGTTAAGCACGTTTCAGTCATGATCAGCCTGTTCACCGCGATCGAGATCCCGCAAATCCTGCGCAGTCGGCTCACCGCCCTGCAGCAGGCCGACGACCGCGCATGGAACCCGAACTGGGTGCCGGAAGAGAACTTCCACATCACGCTCGCCTATATCGGCCAGGTCGAAGAGCCGCTGGCCGAGGAGATCGACGGCGAGCTGGCGCGCATCCGTCAGGGCGGCTTCGAGGCCCGGCTGAAGGGCGTGAACGCCTTCGGCGGGGCCAAGCCGCAGATGATGCACGCGGTGGTCGAACCGTCCGAACCGCTGACCCGGCTGCACGAGAAGACCGTCTCGGTGCTGCGGCGGCTGGGGGTGAAGATCGACAAGGGGCGCTATGTCCCGCACGTGACGCTGGCCCGGCCGCGCCATGCCTCGCCTGAGCTGGTGCAGGCGTGGATCGCGGCCAACAACCTGTTCGATTCCGGCCCGTTTCCGGTCGACCGCTTCGTGCTGTTCTCAAGCCACAAGACCGGCGACGGCCGGCACTACGAGCCTGAGCGCGACTATCCGCTGGGCCCGGCGCTGATCTGACCGGCCCCCTTCCGGCCTTCGGCCACCTTCCCCCGATGTGGGAAGGACGCGGTGCAGAGCGACGCTTTCGATCTGATGCCCTGTCTCTCCTTCCCCTAACGGGGGAAGGTGCCGCGAAGCGGCGGACGGGGGTTGTCACCCCCCGCGTTCTTCCCGCTCGGCCTGTTCCTCAAGCCCGTGCATGGTCTCGTCGCTGAGGCCGAAATGATGGCCGATCTCGTGGATCAGCACATGGCGCACGATCCAGCCCAGCGTCTCCTCGTGCTCGGCCCAGTAGTCGAGGATGGGCCGGCGATAGATGTGCACCGTGTTGGGCAGGCGCGGCGCGGCATAGGCCTCCTGATGGCCGATATCGATGCCGGTGAAGAGGCCGAGAATGTCGAACTCGCTCTCCAGCGCCATTTCGCGCACCACATCGGCGTCGGGGAAGTCTTCCACCAGAATCACGATCTCGCCGCACAGGGCGCGAAACTGTTCGGGCAGCGTGGCGAAGGCCTCGGACGTCATCGCCTCGAAATCGGCCAGCGTCGGGGCGCTGGCCTGCCGCCAATTGAGTTCCGCCGCCGCGCCTGTCAGGTTGTCGTTCATCGCCTCAACATGGGATGAAAACCGATGGCCGCCAAGCTGACGGGCGCGAAACGCAAGGCCGCGCTGAAATCGCTCAAGGGATGGAAGCTGCAGGACGGGCGCGACGCCATCGAGAAGAGCTTCGTCTTCGACAATTTCGTGACCGCCTTCGGCTTCATGTCGTCGTCGGCGCTGGTGGCGCAGCAGATGGACCACCACCCCGAATGGTTCAACGTCTATAATCGCGTCGATGTGGTGCTCTCCACGCATGACGCGAACGGTCTGACCCAGCTCGACATCGACCTGGCCCAGGTGCTGGACGGGCTCGCCAAGGGCCGCACCAAGAAAAAGCCCAAATAGGCCCGGTGTGAGCGGCCATCAGGCGATCCGCGCGCATCTGGCCGCCCTGCCGGGGGCGACGCTGTCGATCCAGTGGGGCGACGAGCATGTCTGGAAGGTCGGCGGCAAGATGTTCGCGGTGATGCGGCCGCCGGACGCGAAGGTTCAGTCGATCAGCTTCAAGGCGGGCGAGGACAGCTTCGCCATCCTCACCCAGGCCGAGGGCATCATTCCGGCCCCCTATCTCCAGCGCGCCAAATGGGTGCGGCTCGACCGCCTGACTCGGATGAAGCCGACTGAGCTGAAGGCCTATCTCGCCCGCGCCCACGCCATCGTGGCGGCGGGGCTGACGAAAAAGGTGCGGGCCGAACTGGGGCTGACCTAGTCGGCGTTGAAGGCCCACAAATGGCCGAACGGGTCGCGCACCATGCCGAAGCGCGCGCCCCAGAACTGGTCCTCCGCCGGCATCACGATTTCGGCGCCGGCGGCGGCCGCCCTGGCGATGGCGGCGTCGACATCGGGCCGCGCATCGACGCCGATGATCAGGTTGAAGGTGGTGCCGCCCAGCGATTTCGGGCTGCGGATGTTTCCGTATTCGGCGAATTCGTCCGACATCATCACCGATTGGCCGAACACCTTGATCTCGGCATGCATCAGCTTGCCGCCGTCTTCGGCCGGCATCCGCTGGACCTCCTCGGCCCCGAACGCCGCCTTGTAGAACTCGATCGCCTCGGCCGCGCCGTCGATCGTGAGATAAGCTCCAAGCGTCACAGCCATGTCGTCCTCCTGAAATGCATGAAACAGAACATTACAGGAACACAAAGCGCTGCGAGAGTCGAGTCGTCAGCCTGCCCAGCGATAGTGGCCGGTGACCGGAAACGTGGCCAGCCGGTCCTCCTCGCGGGTGCCCGCGCCGATATTGTGCACGATCATCGGCAGGCCCGAGCGCCCTTCGACGTCCGAGATCACCGCGATATGGGGCAGGTTCTGCGGCACGGTCATGGTGACCAGATCGCCCGGCAGATAATCCTGTCCCTTCAGCTCGGCGCCCTGCCGCTCGAAGAACCGGCGCAGGTTCGGCACCCGGCGGTGGTCGATGTTGCGGTCGGTCGAGCGCAGACCCCACAGCTTTGGATATTTGCCGAAATTGGCGCGCATATCCTCGTGCACGACGCGCTGCAGGTCGCTCGACAACGCGTCGCGATAGGCGCGGATCACCACGTCGGTGCAGACGCCGCGATCGCGCGGCACGTCGCCGCCGGGATAGGTCAGCTGCACATAGGCGGGGTCGTAAATGACCGTCACCCCGATCTGCGCCCGCGCCGCCGCCAGCACGGCGGCGCCGTGCGACGGCGCGGCGCGCAGCCGTGGGGCGAAGGGCAGGGCGCAGGCGGCCAGAACGAATGAGCGGCGTGTGAGCATGGGGGTTCCCGAACAGCAGACGGCGATCTCACGCGGCGAATGCGGCGCGCGCGTGGCGGCGCTTCTGCGAACGACGCGCAATAAACTTGCGCGAAGGCGGGTCTTCCCGGCAGGGCGCGCAAGGTTTATGTGACGCCCTCCCGTCATTCGCCTGCCCGAGTATCGCCATGACCAAAGCCCGCACGCTCTACGACAAGATATGGGACGAGCATCTCGTCTCCGCCGCCCCGGGCGAACTGCCGGTCATCTATATCGACCGCCATCTGGTGCACGAGGTGACCAGCCCGCAGGCCTTCGAAGGCCTGCGCATGGCGGGCCGCACCGTGCGGCATCCGGAAAAGACGCTGGCGGTGCCCGACCACAACGTGCCCACCGACAAGGCCAACCGGGCCGGCGGCATCGAGGGCATCTCGGACCCCGAATCGAAACTGCAGGTGCA
>CAZBPO010000125.1:7426-8468 GCA_964493795.1 uncultured Flavobacteriaceae bacterium | reverse complement strand
CCCCGCCAATCGCGCGGTCTCGTTCTCGCCGACGATCTCGTACGGGCTTTACGCCGTCGAGGGCACAGACGAGACGCTGGTGCTGGCCGACAAGCTGGCCGAGGACGTGGCGAAGGCCGCCGGCGCGACGCTGACCCGCCGCGGCGACGCGCCGAAGCTGGACGGGGCGGTCGCCGCCCATCCCTTCGCGGGTCATGGCTATGAGTTCGACGTACCGCTGCTGTCGGGCGAGCATGTCACCGACGATGCCGGCACCGGCTTCGTGCACACCGCGCCGGGGCATGGCGCGGACGACTATGTCGTGTGGCTGGCCAGCGGCCTGTCGTCGAAGGACATCCCCGACACGGTCGGGCCGGCGGGCGAATATCTGCCCTCGGTGCCGCTGTTCGCGGGGCTGACGGTTCTGAAAGACGACGGCAAGGACGGGCCCGCCAACGGCGCGGTGATGGCCAAGCTGGAAGAGGTGGGGGCGCTGCTGGCCAAGGCCCGGCTTCAGCATTCCTATCCGCATAGCTGGCGTTCGCGCGCGCCCATCAT
Source organism: uncultured Flavobacteriaceae bacterium (assembly GCA_964493795.1). GTDB lineage: Bacteria > Pseudomonadota > Alphaproteobacteria > Micropepsales > Micropepsaceae > JADZAI01. Next base: position 7,931 of record CAZBPO010000125.1, on the reverse strand, counting down.
CTTCCGCAACACGCCGCAATGGTTCGCGCCGATGGACAAGCCGTTCGCGCTGCCCTCGGACGACGGCGCGCCGAGGACGCTGCGCCAACGTGCGCTGGCGGCGATCGACGCGACGGCGTTCTATCCCGCCACCGGCCGCAATCGCCTGCGCGCGATGATCGAGACGCGGCCCGACTGGGTGCTGTCGCGCCAGCGCGCCTGGGGCGTGCCGCTGACCGTGTTCGTCAACAAGGCGAGCGGCGAGGTGCTGGTGGACGAGGCGGTGAACGCCCGCATCGCCGCCGCCGTCGAGCAGGACGGCGCGGACGCCTGGTATGTGCGCGACCCGCAGGATTTCCTGGGCGACGCCTACAAGACCGATGATTTCGAGCAGGTGAAGGACATCCTGGACGTCTGGTTCGATTCGGGCTCGACCCACGCCTTCGTGCTGGAGAACCCGGTTGTCGAGGGCTGGGACAAGGCCTGGCCGGCCGACCTGTATCTGGAAGGCTCGGACCAGCATCGC
>CAZBPO010000125.1:797-7416 GCA_964493795.1 uncultured Flavobacteriaceae bacterium | reverse complement strand
GTCGTCGCTGCTGGAGGCCTGCGGCACGCGCGGCCGTGCGCCCTATCGCGCGGTCGCCACGCACGGCTTCATCGTCGACGGGCAGGGCCGCAAGATGGCGAAGTCGCTGGGCAACACGATCTCGCCGGTCGACGTCAGCAACGAGCAGGGCGCGGATATTCTGCGCCTGTGGGTGTCGAGCGCCGACTACGGCATGGACCCGCCGCTGGACAAAAATATCCTGGCGGGCAGCGCCGAGGCCTATCGCAAGCTGCGCAACACGCTGCGCTATCTGCTGGGCGCGCTGGAAGGTTTCAGCGAAGCCGAGACCGTTCCGGCGGGCGAACTGCCCGAGCTGGAGCGCTACGTCCTGCACCTGCTGGCGAAAGTGGAAGGCGAAATCCGCGCAGGCTACGCGGGGTACGACTTCATGCGCGTGTTCCGCGCCCTGAACGTCTTCGCGGTGAATGACCTGTCGGCGTTCTATTTCGACATCCGCAAGGACGCGCTCTACTGCGACGCGCCTTCAAGCCTGCGCCGCCGGGCCACGCGCACCGTGATGGACATGGTGTTCCACGCGCTGGTCACGTGGCTGGCCCCGATCCTGCCGTTCACGATGGAGGAGGTGTGGCTGACGCGCTTCCCCAGCGAGGACGACAGCGTTCACCTGCGCACCTTCTGGAGCGCGCCGGACGCGGCGGCGGACGACGCGCTGGCGGCCAAGTGGAGCCGCATCCGCGAGCTGCGGCGGGCCGTCACCGGCGCGCTGGAGATCGCTCGCCGCGACAAGGCGATCCGCGCGAGCCTGGAAGCCGCCCCGGCGCTGTATGTCGCCGACGCCGCCGATGCGCGGCTGTTCGAGGGGCTGGATCTTGCGGAGATCGCGATCACATCGGCCGCCACGGTGGAGACCGGACCGGCCCCTGACGGGGCCTTCGTGCTGGACGAGATCGTCGGCGCGGGCGTGGTCTTCGCCAAGGCCGAGGGCGCGAAATGCGCCCGCTGCTGGATGGTGCTGGACGAAGTGGGCTCTGAGGCCGATCACCCGGAACTTTGCCGCCGCTGCGCCGGCGCGGTGCGGGAACTCGGGGTTCCGGCGCAGGGGGCGGCATGAGCGTCGCCGCCGGCCGCCGGTTCCTGCTGTTCGGCCTGCTGATCGCGGCGATCGTGCTGATCGCCGACCAGGCGAGCAAGAACTGGGTGCTTTACGGGCTTGGCTTCATCGAATGCCCGGCCTGCCGCCCGGTCGAGGTGACCTCGTTCTTCAGCCTGACCATGGTGTGGAACGAGGGCATTTCCTATGGCCTGTTCCCCGCCAGTTCCGACAATGAACGCTATCTGCTGATCGGCTTTTCGCTGGTCATGTCGGTGATTCTGACCTGGTGGCTGGCGCGGGCCGAAACCCGCTGGCTGGCGCTGGGGCTGGGGCTGGTGGTCGGCGGGGCGGTCGGAAACGTGATCGACCGGGGCCTTTACGGGGCCGTGGTCGACTTTTTCCATTTCCACGCTTTCGGCTATTCTTGGTATGTCTTCAACGTGGCGGACGCGGCGATCGTGCTGGGCGTCGTCGCCATCCTGATCGATGCAGTGTTCATGGGCCGCGCTTCTGGCGGCGCCGAGGCAAAAGGGTAGCAGGGACGATGCGCATGGAATGGAAGTCGGCGCGGCGCGCTGCGGTGATCGGCCTGATGGCCGCCGGCGTCGGTCTGGCCGGGTGCGAGACGATGGGCGACGCGCTGGGCATCGGGAAATCGGCCCCGGACGAATACGCGGTCGCCCCGCGCCGTCCGCTGGTCATGCCCCCGGACATGGAGCTGCGCGCGCCGCAGCCGGGCGCGACCGGCCCGGCCGAAGTGAACGCGCAGGCGGTCGCCGCGCAGGCGCTGGCGACCAGCGGCCAGAACGCCGCCGGACAGCCCTCGACCACCCCGGGCGGAACCGACGGTCAGGGCCGCGTGCTGGAGACGACCCGTCCGCCGGGCGAGTAACCACGTTGTGCGATTGCTGTCGCAATCGTGAAGCGCCGCGCGGGCCTGAGCTTGCGAAGCTGATGAACGCCGCAGCATGATCGCTGCGGCGTTCGGCCTTTGGACGCCGCGAGTATGAAGGGGACGCCGTGAACCGATTGAAAGCCTTTCTGCTGGCCGCCGCGATGGCGCTGCCGCTGGCCGCGCCGGCGCAGGCCGATGACGAAGCCTTCAAGGCCCATACATTCTCGCTGGAGAACGGCATGCAGGTGGTGGTCATCCCCGACCGCCGCGCGCCGGTGGTCACCCATCAGGTGTGGTTCAAGACCGGCAGCGCCGACGATCCGCGCGACGCCGGCGGCATCGCGCATTTCTTCGAGCACCTGATGTTCCGCGGCACGCCCAAGGTGCCCGATCAGGAATTCGACGCCATCCTGTCGCGCAACGGCGGCGACAACAACGCCACCACCTCGTACGACCGCACCGTCTATTTCGAGCGCATCGCCTCGGACCGGCTGTGGCTGGCGATGGAGCTGAACGCCGACCGCATGGAGAACCTGATCATCTCGGATCAGACCGTGCCCTCGGAGCGCAACGTCATTCTGGAAGAGCGCAACCAACGCATCGACAACAATCCCAACGGTCTGTTCTGGGAGCAGATGAGCGCGGCGCTTTATCTGGCGCATCCCTACGGCATTCCGGTGATCGGCTGGCGCAGCGAGATCGAGGGCCTGACGCTTGAGGAGGCCGAGGCCTTCTACAAGGCGAATTACGGCCCCAACAACGCGATCCTGGTGGTCGCGGGCGACGTGACCGTCGCGGGCGTGAAGGAGCTGGCCGAGAAATATTATGGCCCGCTGAAGTCGCGCGAACTCGCCAAGCGCGTCCGCCCCAAGGAGGCCCCCCCCGTCGCGGCGCGGCGGGTGGAGATGGAGCATCCCCAGGTGGGCGTGCCCATCTTCGCGCGGATGTATCTGGCCCCCAGCTATCATTCGGCCAGCGACGGCGAGGCCTATGCGCTGGAGCTGATGTCCTATGTGCTGGGCGGCCGCGGGGATTCCTCGCGTCTGGGCCTGGCGCTGGTCAAGCGCGACCAGGTCCTGAACTCGGTCTCGACCTGGTATGACGGCGACGGCATCGACGACCGCATGGTCGGCTTCTATGCCCAGCCGGCCGACGGCAAGACGCTGGCCGAAGCGGAAGCGGCGATCGACGCCGAGATCGCCCGCTTCATCGCCGAAGGGCCGACCGAAGACGAACTGGCGCGCGCCAAGACGATGATGCTGGCCGCCGCGATCTACGCCAAGGACAACGCGCAGGGCCTGGCCAATTACTACGGCGAGGGCCTGACCTTCGGCCTGACGATCGAGCAGCTGGACGCCTGGCCCGACCTGATCGCCGCCGTAACCGCCGATCAGGTGAAGGCGGTCGCCGTGAAGTATCTGACGCCCGAGCGCAGCGTGACGGGCACGCTGGAGCGCCCCGCGCCCCAGGCCGAATCCGCCCCGGAGGTGACGCCGTGAGCCTGTTTCATCGCATCGCCGCCGGCGCCGCCGCGGCCTTCCTGTTCGCGGCCCCCGCCGCCGCGATCAACGTGCAGGAAGTGAAAAGCCCCGGCGGCATCGAGGCCTGGCTGGTCGAGGAGCATGGGCTTCCCATCATCTCGCTGAACGCCGGCTTCGACGGCGGCGGCCGGCTGGACCCGGAAGGCAAGACGGGCCTAGCCTATCTGGTCTCGACGCTGATGAACGAAGGCGCGGGCGAATACGATTCGACCGCCTTCATGCAGAAGCTTGAGGAGAAGGCGATCTCGATGGGCGGCTCGGCCAACTCGGACGCCTTCTTCGTGAGCCTGACGACGCTGAGCGAGCACAAGGCCGACGCCTTCGCGCTGATGAAGCTGGCGCTCGCCAGCCCGCGCTTCGATCAGGAGGCGATCGACCGCATGAAGGCGCAGATCGTTGCCTCGATCCGCCAGTCGGACGAGCAGCCGAACGCCATCGCCGGCCGGGCCTGGGCCGAGCGCGCCTTCGCCGGCCATCCCTATGGCCTGCGTCTGTCCGGCACCGCCGAGACCGTCGCCGCGATCACACGCGACGATATTGTCGCCTTCATGGGGCAGGCGCTGGGCCGCGACCAGCTGAAGGTGGTGGTCGTCGGCGACATCACCGCCGAAGAGCTGGCCCCGCTGCTGGACGATCTGTTCGCCGCCGTCCCGGCGACGCGCGCGCTGGCCGATCCGCCGGCCGTTACGATGCAGAACGCCGGCCGCACCGAAGTGGTGGACCGCGACATCCCGCAAAGCGTGATCGTGTTCGGCGCGCCGGGGCTGAAAGTGGCCGACCCTGAGTTCCGCGCCGCACAGGTGCTGAACTATGTGCTGGGCGGCGGCGGCTTCGCCTCGCGCATGATGAAGGAAATCCGCGCCAAGCGGGGCCTGACCTATGGCGTCTATACCGGCTTCACGACGGACAAGCTGACCGAGTATTTCTACGGCAGCCTGGCGACCGCCAACGCCACCGCCGGGCAGGCCTTCGATCTGGTCAAGGAAGAGATCCGCAAGTTCCGCGACGAGGGCATCACCGACGAAGAGCTGGCCGACGCCAAGGCCTATCTGACCGGCTCGTTCGCGCTGAACTTCGACACCAATTCGAAGATTTCCAGCGTGCTGCTGGGCTATTTCCTGCAGGACTTCGACAAGGACTACGTCAACCGGCGCAATCCCGAGATCGAGGCGGTGACCAAGGGTCAGGTCAACGCCGCCGCCAAGCGGCTGCTCGACCCGAACGGGCTGTTCACGGTGGTCGTGGGCAAGCCGGAAGGCGTGACGCCGACGCCGTAAGGCCCCTTCCGTCGCTTTGCGACACCTTCCCCCGTAGGGGAAGGAAGCCTTAGCGCTTGTCTGAAAGGGTGTGCGTCCTTCGAGGCTCGCCTGCGGCTCGCGCCTCAGGATGACGAAGATTGGATAATCCCGATTTTCGTCATGGTGAGGCGCCCTGCGCAGCAGGGCCTCGAACCACGCAATATGGCCGAAGCGGGCGTCTCAAAACGGTCACTGAGACATTCCCTTCTCCCAGAGGGGAAGGTGGTCGAAGGCCGGACAGGGCAAGTCGCGCCCGTTTCCTGTCGCGTGCCGTGGCATTAGACTGCGGCGCATGAGTCACCCATATTCCGCCGATCTCCGGCACGCCTTTCCCGCCCAGACGGGCGTCCATGCCCTGACGCGCGAGGCCTTCGCAGCGAAACGCGAGGCGCTTGAGCCGCATCTTTCCGCCCTGCGCGACAGCACCCGGGCCGGCGGCCAGCCGCTGTATGAAATCGCCCGCCGCCGCGACGACCTGGACGCGGCCGCGCCGGTGGTGGAGCATCTGCTGAAGGACACCACCGACCTCTGCATTCTCGGCACCGGCGGATCGAGCCTGGGGGCGCAGGCGGTGGCGCAGCTGAAAGGCTGGCGCACGCCCGCCATCGCCGACCGCATCGGCGGCGTGCGCTGTCATTTCTTCGACAATCTCGACGGCGCGACCTGGAGCGCGGCGCTGGCCAGCCTGGACATGAGGACGACGCGCTTCCTCGTCGTTTCGAAATCCGGCGGCACCGGCGAAACGCTGATGCAGGCTTTGTCGGCGGCGCAGGCGCTGAGCGATGCGGGCGGCGCGAAATATCTGAAACACCACTTCGCGGTGCTGACCGAGCCGACCGACAATCCGGCGCGCCGCTTCGCGAACGAGATCGGCGCGCCGACGCTGGATCATCCGCTGGATATCGGCGGGCGCTATGCTGTGCTGTCGCTGGTGGGGATGCTGCCGGCGCTGCTGTTCGGGTTGGACGCCGCGAAGATCCGCGAAGGCGCAGAAGCGGTCTGGACACAGCTTTTGTCGGGCGAGTCGGCGGTGGCAGACGGCGCGGCGCTGGCCATCGCGGCGGCGGATGCAGGCTATGGCGAGCTGGTGCTGATGCCTTATGGCGACCGCTTTGAGCGTCTGGGCGCGTGGTGGCGTCAGCTCTGGGCCGAAAGCGTCGGCAAAGAGGGCAAGGGCCAGGCGGCCAGCGCCGCGCTGGGGCCTGTGGACCAGCACAGCCAGTTGCAGCTCTATCTCGACGGGCCGAACGTGCGCGCCTTCACGGTGCTTTCGGCGGCGGCCGAGGCCAGCGGGCCGAAGCCGGACGCGGCCTTCTCGGAGAAGATCGGCGCGGGTTATCTGGGCGGCAAGGCGATCGGCGATCTGGTCGCCGCGCAGACCCGCGCGACCGCCGAGACGCTGGCCCGGCGGGGACGTCCGGTGCGGACGATGAAGGTAGAGACGCTGGATGAATACGCGCTGGGCGGATTGTTCATGCACTTCATGCTGGAGACCATTCTGGCCGCGCGTCTGATGGAGATCGATCCGCTGGACCAGCCGGCGGTGGAAGAGGGCAAGAAGCTGGCGCGGGCTTATCTGGGGCAAGGGTGATGGGTGCGTCCAACAGCGCGCGTGGTTCGAGGCTTCGCTGCGCGAAGCACCTCACCATGACGAAAGTCGGGACAATCCCCATATCCGCCACCCTGAGGTGCGCGCGGATCGCGCGCCTCGAAGGACGCTCCGACCCATGACCATCCGCCGTCTCAGCGAGGGCACGATCAATCGCATCGCCGCAGCCGGGCGCTCCACCACCTCGCCCGCGGCGATGCG
>CAZBPO010000125.1:0-787 GCA_964493795.1 uncultured Flavobacteriaceae bacterium | reverse complement strand
GCTGCGGCGGTGAAGGAGCTGGTGGAGAACGCGCTGGATGCGGGCGCGCGCCGGGTGGAGGTCTCCATCGTCGGCGGCGGGTTGGCTCTGATCCGCGTGACCGACGACGGCAAGGGGATGAGCGCGGCGGAGCTGCCGGTCGCCATTCTGCGTCATGCGACATCCAAGCTTCCGGTCGATGAGGGCGGTGCGGACGACCTGACGCGGATCGGCACGCTGGGCTTTCGCGGCGAGGCGCTGCCCTCGATCGGTTCGGTCTCGCGCCTGACCATCGACAGCCGCACCGCCGAGGGCGACGGCGCCTGGCGCATCGCCGTGGAAGGCGGCGCGAACGGCGAGGCCGAACCCGTCTCGTTTCTGGGGCGCGGCCAGCACGGCACGCGGATCGAGGCGCGCGATCTGTTCTTCGCGACGCCCGCGCGGCTGAAATTCATGAAATCGCCGCGCACCGAGATGCAGGCCGTGGCCGATACGGTGAAGCGCCTAGCCATGGCTGCGCCGGAGACGGCGTTCCGGCTGGAGGACGAGGGCCGCATCATCCTGGACCTCGAGGCCGAGCGGCCCGGCGCGGATGGCTGGCTGGCGCGCATCGCCGCCATTCTAGGCCCCGCCTTTCGGCCCAACGCGCTGGCCTTCGATATCGCGAAGAGCGAGGCGCGGGTGTTTGGCTTCGCCGGTGTGCCGACCTTCAATCGCGGCAACGCGCAGCACCAGTTCCTGTTCGTCAACGGCCGCGCGGTGAAGGACAAGCTGCTGACCGGCGCGGTGCGCGGGGCCTATGCCGATT
>CAZBPO010000124.1:6388-8494 GCA_964493795.1 uncultured Flavobacteriaceae bacterium | reverse complement strand
AAGCAGGGGCCAAAGCCGGCCCAGAACCAGAGGCAGGAGGGCGGCAGGCCCGGCGGCAACACCCAGCAGCGCCCGCACGGCAAGCCCGGCGGCCATCACGGCCACGGCAAGCCGGCCCAGGGGCATGGCAAGCCGCATAACGGCCGGGGCGGCAAACCGCATCGCGGCCAGGGCGGCAATGGCGGCGGAAACGGCGGCGGCCGGCCGATGATGCCGACCGAGCCCTATCGCTTCCGTGCCAACGGCGATCTCGGCGCGATGCCGATGATGCGCCCGGTCAAGCTGCCAGAGTGAAACTGAAAACGGCCGGGGAAACCCGGCCGTTTCGCTTTTCTACGGGATCAGCAGCACCCGTCCGACCGCCTGCCTGCTTTCGATATAGGCGTGCGCCGCCGCCGCTTCGCTCAGCGGATAGGTGCGGTCGATCAGCACCGTCAGGCGACCGGCGGCGACATCGTCGATCTGGCGCTGGATGATGTCGTGGACGCGCTCGGTCATGATCTCCGCGCCCAGGAACACGCCGGTCAGCGAGCGATTGCCGGGCATCAGGCTCGAGACGTCGACTTTCTGCCCCGCGCGGCCCGCCTGCCCCACCAGCGAGATGCGGCCGCGATAGGCGAGCGCGTTGATCGAACTTTGCAGCGTCGGCCCGCCGACAGGATCGACCACCACATCGACGCCCTTGTTGTCGGTCAGGCGCATCACCTCGGCGACCACGTCCTGCCGCGCATAGTCGATGCCGTGGTCGAGGCCGAACGGCTTCAGCTTCTCAAGCCGCGCCTCGCTGGACGCCGTGGCGATCACCCGCGCCCCGGCATGCTTTGCGAGCTGAATGGCGGCGATGCCGACCGCACCGGCGCCCGCCTGCACCAGAACCGTCTCGCCGGCCTTCAAGCGCCCGTATTCGAACAGGCATTCATGCGCCGTGCCGAACGGCACGGGGATGGCGGCCGCGAGCTGGATGTCCAGCCCCTCCGGCACCGGCCAGGCCGTCCGCGCCGGCACCGCGCGCAGCTCGGCATGGCTGCCGAAGAAATTGACGGTCACCACGCGCTGGCCGCGCTTGAGATGAGTCACCTCATCGCCCACGTCGATGATCGTGCCGGCCGCCTGATAGCCGACGATATGAGGCTTGGTGACCAGCGCCCCGCCCGCGCGGTTCAGCGTATCGCCGCCCTCGATACTGACCGCCTCGACCCGGATGATGACGCCCTGTGGATGCAGGGCAGGATCGTCCACGTCCTCATATTTGAAGACGTCAGGCGACCCGTTCTCGTAATAGACGGCGGCTTTCATTGTCTCTCCCGTTATGCGGCCGTTCGGAAATACGGCCTTTCGCCCAGTATGGTCGCGCGGTGCATGATCCGGCGATGCGGCAGATAGTCGTTCACCGCGTAATGCTGCGTGCAGCGATTGTCCCAGAACGCCAGCGCGTTCGGCGTCCAGCGCCAGCGGATCGTGAATTGCGGCTGGCGGACATGCTCGTTGAGGAAATCGAGGATCGCCCGGCTCTCGGCGGGCTTCAGCCCCAAAATGCGCGTCGTGAAGCCGTCATTCACGAAGATGCCGGGTTCGCCCGTCTCAGGATGCGTGCGGATGACGGGATGGATCACCGGCGGATGCTTGCGCCGCGCGTCTTCATAACGCTCGCGCCCGGCATTCTGCGAGGCCTGCAGCTCGGGCGGGAACGAGCGCGTGAAGTCGTGCTCTGCCTCAAGGCCCGAAAGGAATGCCTGCATCGCCGGCGACAGCGCCCGATAGGCCGCGCTCATCGACGACCACATCGTGTCGCCGCCGACCGACGGCAGCTGGCGCGCATGCAACAGCGCGCCCATGGGCGGCGTCTCGATGAAGGTGACGTCGGTGTGCCAGTTGTCGTTGTCGGTGGGGTTGCCCTGGTGATTGTCGAGCACGATCACCTCCGGCACGCCCGGCACGGTGGGATAGACCGGGTGGATGTGCAGACCGCCGAAGCGGGCGGCGAAATCGCGCTGCTGCTCGGGCGTGATGTCCTGGTTCTCGATGCTTTTCGCGGCGGGCATGGGTATCGGGCTCGTCTTCTACGGCGTCGGCGAGCCGCTCACCTACGCGACGGTGCAGCCGAAG
>CAZBPO010000124.1:5904-6378 GCA_964493795.1 uncultured Flavobacteriaceae bacterium | reverse complement strand
TCCGGCTGCGGCTGGGCCAGATCCACGCCTTCCACAAGACCGCCGATCACGGCGGTCAGAGGCGTCACTTTCAGCGCATTGGAATGCGGCATATCCGTTCCTCCTGACGGCGGTTCCTCTGGCGGGAGCTGGGTTCAGATCAGGCGCGCGGCGGCCAGCCGGCGGCGGGCATCGGCCAGGATGTCGGCCGGCACCGCCCCCTCGCCGCGCAGCTGAACGCGCGCGGCGGCGATGTCTTCCAGCGTGTCGGCCCAGTCTTCGCTGAACGCCTGTTCCAGCTTGCCGCGCACCGCCGCCGCGACGGCCGGGCTGGCGCCGCCCGTGCCGGCGGCGATCACCAGCCGCCCACGCGTGACGACGGACGGCGTGTGGAAATCGCAAAGCGGAAGGTCGTCCTCCACATTCACCAGAACTTTGACGGCGCGCGCCTGCACATACAGATCTTCCGCCTCTGCGCGGTCGAGATCGGCGATC
>CAZBPO010000124.1:2801-5894 GCA_964493795.1 uncultured Flavobacteriaceae bacterium | reverse complement strand
CACAAAAGGTCGAGCGCGACCAGATCGCCGGGGTCCGGCAGACGCGGCAGGAACAGCTCTCCTGCGGCGGCGACAAGCTCGTCCGACGGCGTGTCGGAGAAAATCTCGGGCGTGAAGCCGAGGCGGCGGAACCACTCCAGACGGCGCAGCGTCAGGGCGCCGCGGCCGGCGAGGCCGACGCGCGTGCGGGCGGGATCGAGCATGACCGGCAGCATGGACTTCAAGCCCTCCGGGCGGTTGATGCCTCAGCGTTCGAAAGACGGATCGCAGCTTCGGCGAACGCCTCGCCGATCAGCAGCAGCGCCGGCCCGTCGCCGGCCTGCGCCGCGAGGGCGGACAGGCTGCCCAGCGTTCCCCCGGCCTGGACGCCGCCGCGAGATGCGCCTTCCACCATCACCGCCGGGCGGCTGGCCGGCAGACCCCGCGCCAGCAGCGCGTCGCGAATGCGCGCCGCGTCGCCCTTGCCCATGTAGAGACAGACCGTGTCGGCGGCGGCGGCGGCCTCGGCCCATGCCTCGTCCGCCTTGTCGCCGCGCGCCACGGCCGGCGTCACGAAGACGACCGAGCGTGCGATGCGGCGCTCGGTCAGCGACTGGGCCAGGTCGGCGGCGGCGGCGAAACCGGCGCTGATGCCGGACACGATCTCGAACGGCACGCCCGCCGCTTCCAGCGCGTCGATCTCCTCCTGCGCCCGGCCGAACAGCATCGGATCGCCGCCTTTCAGGCGGACGACCACCTTGTGCCGACGCGCGGCGCGCACCAGCAGGCGGCTGATGAAAGCCTGGTCGGTCGAGGGTCGCCCGGCCCGCTTGCCCACGTTCAGCTTGCGCGCGCGGGGGGCGAGCGCCAGCACCTCTTCGGTCACCAGCGCGTCGTGAAGAATAAGGTCCGCCTGCCCCAGCAAACGGGCGGCGCGCAGGGTCAGCAGATCGGCCGCGCCCGGCCCCGCCCCGACGAGATAGACCGTGCCGGTCATGCCGCCTCGCGGATCATGCCGGCTGCGGCCGTCTGGTTCGAAGCAGCGTCGATGAGCACGAACGCCCCGGTCGTCGGCCGGTCGGAATAGATGTCGGAGAGGATCGGGTCGCGCAGCTTCACCCTGACCGAGGCGATGTCGTTCAGCTTGAGGCCCGACGCTTCGCCCACTTCGGAAAGCTCGGTCATCTCGCGGACATAGACGATGCCGTCGATCAGCGCCTGCGTCGTGCGGCTGCCCTGCTTGAGCAGATAGCGGCGGCCTTTTTCCCAGGGCTCTTCGTCGAGCCAGCACAGATCGGCGACGAAATTCCGCGTCGTGCCGGCCTCGGTCGACGCCAGCGTATCGCCGCGCGAGATATCGACGTCGCGGTCGAGGACGATGGCGACCGACTGGCCTTCGACCGCCCCGCTGAATGCGCCGTCGAAGGTGCGGATCGCCTCGACGTTCGCGCTCTGGCCCGAGGGAAGGATCGTGATCTGCTGGCCAAGCGCCACCTCTCCGGAGGCGACGCGGCCGGCATAGGCCCGTGCGCCGTCCGGCATGCGAAGCACGCGCTGGACCGGCAGACGGAAAACGCCGTCGCTGCGGCGCGAGGCGTCGAGCGTTTCGAGAATCTCGAGCAGCGGCGGGCCGTCATACCAGGGCGTATGCGGCGTCAGGCGGGCGACATTGTCGCCATGCTTTGCGGCGATCGGCACATAGACCGGGTCTTCGATGCCCAGCGTCCGCGCGACGCGCGCGAAGTGATCGCGGATTTCGTCGAAGACCGCGCGCGACCAGCCCGTCAGATCCATCTTGTTGATGGCGACGATCACCTTGAGCCCCATCAGCTTGGCGATGGTGGCGTGGCGGCGGGTCTGCGGTTTCAGCCCCTTGCCCGCGATGCGGCTGGCGTCGATCAGAATGACCGCTACGTCGGCGGTCGAGGCGCCGGTCACCATGTTGCGGGTGTACTGCTCATGCCCCGGGGCGTCGGCGATGATGAACGAGCGGCGCGGCGTCGCGAAATAGCGATAGGCGACGTCGATCGTGATGCCCTGTTCCCGCTCGCTTTCCAGCCCGTCGGTGACGAGCGCGAGGTCGATCTCGGCGCCCCCGGCCTCGCCCGGCTTCGCGCGCGAAATCGCGGCCACCTGATCGCGAAGCAGACCCTTGGCGTCATACAGCAGCCGGCCGATCAGCGTGGACTTGCCGTCATCGACGCTGCCCGCCGTGATGAAGCGCAGGACGCCCGCGTCGTCCTCGTGGTCATATGCGTCGCGCATCAGAAATAGCCCTCGCGCTTGCGCCGCTCCATGGCGGCTTCGTTGACGCGGTCGTCCATGCGGGTCGCGCCGCGCTCGGACAGTTCGGCGATCTCGGTTTCGGCCAGGATTTCGTCGACCGTCGCGGCCGTCGATTCCACCGGGCATGTGCCGGTGATGTCGCCGACCGTGCGGAACCGGACCGAGACGCTCTCGACCGTGTCGCCCACGCGCGGCGGCGTCAGGGCGGTCGCGGGAACGAGCAGCCCGTCGCGCCGCACCACGTCGCGACGATGCGCGAAATAGATCGACGGCAGCGCGATGCCTTCGCGCGCGATATAGGCCCACACGTCCCGCTCGGTCCAGTTGGACAGCGGGAAGACGCGCATATGCTCGCCCGGATTGACGCGGGCGTTATAGAGGCTCCACAGCTCGGCGCGCTGCGCCTTGGGATTCCACGCCCCGAACTCGTCGCGATGCGAGAAGATGCGCTCCTTGGCGCGCGCTTTCTCTTCGTCGCGCCGGGCTCCGCCGATCAGCGCATCGGAGCCGAACTCCTCGATCGCTTCCAGCAGCGTCACCGACTGGGCGGCGTTGCGGCTGGCCTCGGCGCGCGCCAGCTTCACCGTGCCGCGCAGGATCGAGGCTTCGACCTCGCGCACGATGAGGCGCGTGCCGAGGCGGCGCGCGGTCGCATCGCGAAACTCGAGCACCTCGGGGAAATTGTGCCCGGTGTCGACATGCAGCAGCGGAAACGGCAGGCGCTCCGGCCAGAACGCCTTCGTCGCCAGGTGCAGCGTGACGGCGCTGTCCTTGCCGCCCGAGAACAGCAGGGCGAGGTTCGAACGCTCGCCCGCGGCCTCGCGGATG
>CAZBPO010000124.1:0-2791 GCA_964493795.1 uncultured Flavobacteriaceae bacterium | reverse complement strand
CGCCCCGCAGCAATTTCGGCGCATCGCCGGTGACGCCCGCGGCCTCGCGGATGATGTGAATGGCTTCGCTCTCGAGCACGTCGAGATGCGTCAGGCGGCGCGGCGGGACAAGGGCGCTCATGCGGCGGATTCCAGATTCGAGTCCGAAGGGCCGATATGCAGGCCGCATTCCTTTTTGTCGGCCTGCTCCCACCACCAGCGGCCGGCGCGCGGGTCTTCGCCCGGGCGCACGGCGCGCGTGCAGGGCTCGCAGCCGATCGAGGGATAGCCGCGCGCATGCAGCGGATTGAGCGGCACGTCGAAACGCGCCGCATAGGCCAGCACGTCGTCCCAGCTCCAGTCGGCGAGCGGATTGTACTTCGCCATGCCGCGCTGATCGTCGCGCTCAGCCTCCGGCAAAGCGTTGCGCGTCACCGCCTGATCCCGGCGCTGACCGGTCACCCAGGCCGAACGGCCGGCGAGCGCGCGGTTCAGCGGCTCGACCTTGCGGATGCCGCAGCAATCCTTGCGCAGCTCCAGGCTGTCGTAGAAGGCATGAGCGCCATGTTCGGCGACGTGCCGTTCCACCGCCTCGGCGACGGGGTGCATTACCTCGATGTCGAGTCCGTACTTCGCCTTCACCTCGCCGATCATGCCCAGCGTCTCGTCATGCAGACGGCCGGTATCCAGCGTCACCACATGGATAGGCAGCTCAAGCCGGGCGATAAAATCGGTGATGACCATGTCTTCGGCGGACAGGCTGGTCGCGAACACCGCATCCGGGTGCCGCGCCGCGATCTTCGTCAGCTGTTTGGCCGTGCGCGCGATCTTGGCCTCGCGCACCGCGACCACGCGATTGGCCAGCGCCGGCGTCGAAGGATCGACGACCGCATCCTGATAGGCGATCGAGAAATCCGTCAGGCCGCCGACCAGAGCGTTCGCCGCGAATCCGGCCGGCACCACGAACGAGGTGAAGCCGGTGCGGGTCATGTAGAAAAGCTGATCGCGCAGCACCTCGCCGGTCGCGCGCAGCTCGCCCGTCCACCCCAGCCGCTTGCGCAGCAGCGTCGCATGCGAATAGCCGCGGCCATCGGTGAATTTCGGAAACTCGACCGCGATCAGCGCAAGACCATCCAGCTGGTCTTTCAGGCTCAGCGTGTCGTCGGCCGGAGCCAGCCACACGCCGGTGCGGCCGGTGCGCGCCTTCAGCGTTTCCGCGCGCGCCAGCCAGTCGGACAGCGGCACGATGATGTCGCCTTCGGGCCAGACATCGGCGCCGGGCTCGGCCAGCGTCAGCCAGCCGTCGTCTTCGATGCCGACGCGGTTGTCGGCGAGGCGGATGACCTGGCTCATGCCGCTTTCACCTTGTCGGGATAGGCGGCGGCCTTGAACGGCGCGACGCCGATCCGCCCCACCGTATCGATGAAGCGTTCTCCGCCCTCGCGCGCGTTCAGATAGACGTCGACCAGCCGCTCGACCATGCCGGGCACTTCGTCGAACTTGATCGACCGGCCCAGGATCGTGCCCAGCGTTACTTCGTTGTCCGAGCGGCCGCCGACCAGGATCTGGTACCATTCCTCGCCGTTCTTATCGACGCCCAGCACGCCGATATGGCCGACATGGTGATGGCCGCACGAGTTGATGCAGCCGGAAATCTTGACCGCCAGCTCGCCGATCTCTTCCTGCTTTTCCGCATCGAACCGTTCCTGGATCGCGGTCGCGATCGGAATGGCGCGGGCATTGGCCAGTGCGCAGAAATCGCCGCCCGGGCAGGCGATGATGTCCGTGGCGAGACCGATATTCGGCTCGGCCAGACCGACCGCCTCCGCCGCCTGGAACAGATCGAACAGGTCCTTCCGCGCGACGTCGGCGAGGATCAGGTTCTGGTGATGCGACACCCGCAGCTCGCCGAACGAAAAACGGTCGGCCAGGTCGGCGGCCCGCTCCATCTCGGCATCCGTCGCGTCGCCCGGCGCCGGACCGGTGCGCTTGAGGCTCAGCGTCACCGAGGCATAGCCGGGGCGCTTGTGATCGACCACGTTGCGCCGGATCCAGGCGTCGAAGCGCGGATGGGCGGCGCGCTGCGGCGCGAGGTCGGCTTCCGCCTCTTCGGCTGCCAGATAGGCGGGGTCCGAGAAGCAGGCGTTGATGCGCGCGAATTCCTCGTCGGTGATGCGGGCGATGCCGCCCTTGAGGTGCCGCCATTCGTCTTCGACATCGGCGGCGAAACGCTCGGCGCCGATCGATTCCACCAGGATCTTGATGCGCGCCTTGTAGAGATTGTCGCGCCGGCCCCAGCGGTTATAGGCGCGCAGAACCGCCTCGGTGTAGGTCAGCATCTCGCGCCAGGGCAGGTCGCGCTTGATGACCGGGGCGATGCGCGGCGTGCGGCCCTGCCCGCCGCCCGCCATCACGTCCATCACCACCTCGCCGGCGGCGTCCAGCTTCAGATCGAAGGCGAGGTCGTGAACGCCTGTCGCCGCACGGTCCTGGCCCGCGCCGTTGAAGGCGACCTTAAACTTGCGCGGCAGGAAGGCGAATTCCGGGTTGAACGTCGACCACTGCCGCATCAGCTCGCAATAGGGCCTGGGATCGACGACTTCGTCGGCGGCGACGCCGGCCAGATGGTCGGTCGTCGTGTTGCGGATGCAGTTGCCGCTGGTCTGGATCGCGTGCATCTCGACGGCGGCCAGCTCGTCGAGAATATCCGGCGCCTGCTTCAGGTCGATCCAGTTGTACTGGATGTTCTGCCGGGTCGTGAAATGGCCATAACCGCGATCATAGACCCGCGCGATCCGCTGCCCGGTCTCGA
>CAZBPO010000123.1:0-8554 GCA_964493795.1 uncultured Flavobacteriaceae bacterium | reverse complement strand
AGGAATGGAAGGGCGACGTCGTCTTCCTACACGAGGTCGCGCCGGGGGCGGCCGACCGCTCCTATGGCATCCAGGTGGCGAAGCTGGCCGGCCTGCCGCCCGCCGTGGTGAAGCGCGCCGAGCAGGTTCTGCGGGCGCTCGAGAAAGGCGACACCGGCCGCAAGGCGCAGACGCTGATCGACGACCTGCCGCTGTTCAGCGCGGCGGCGCGCGAAGCGGCCGAGGAAACGCCGCAGACGCCGCCCGCGCTGGCCAAACTTCTGGCCACCGACCCCGACGCGCTGAGCCCGAAAGACGCGCTGGAGCTGATCTACGAACTGAAGCGGCTGGCGGCGGGCTAGGCCCTGCGGCCCAGCACGAACCAGGCGGCGGCGTAGAGCCCGGTCAGCACCGCCTCGACCACAATCGGCTCGACCACGCCGCCGCCGAACCCCAGTTGCGTGGCGGTGAAGAGGCGGCCAAGCAAGGCCGCGCCGAGGATGAACAGCGGCGGCAGGATCAGACGCGCGTCGTTGCGCAGGGCGGCCGCGACCGCGAACCCGCCCGCCACGCCGAAAAATGCGCCCATATCCGCCCTGAGGGTCGAGACGCCGAGATCGCCGAGCGGCCCGACGCCCAGCTGCGCCGCCGGGCCGGCAGGGTCGATCCAGAAGCGCACCGCCATGGCCAGCGCCGCAAGGCCGGACAGGCCGACCAGACTACGAAGCGCGATCTGAAGCATGCGACCCCCCAATGGCCCGACCGCGAGTCGGGCAATGGCCTATGTCACAGATCGCGCCGTCCGTCGCCAGCGCTTGAACCGGGCGGCGAAGTCGAGAAACTCACGCGCCACAGGATGGAGCGTCGCGTGACCGACCAGAACGACTACTCGAGCGATTATGTCCGGGGGGCGGCGGGCCTGCCGCCGCGCAATGGCCAATTCTACAACGCCGCCGAACGCGCCGGCCATGAATCCACGCTCCGCCGCAACCAGAACAGGAACGACGATGACAATGAAGGCGGCGCGGGGATCGCGCTGCTGTTCCTTCTGCCGCTGGCGATTGTCGTCATCATCGTGCTGGCGGTCATCTCGGCGGTCTCCGCCGTTCTGGCCCTGCCGGTCGCCTGGTTGCTGATCTGGATCACCGGCGTGCTCAGCGCCCGCGACGTGCCGGCGTTTGGCGACGCCTACAAGACAAGCTTCATCGGCCTCGTCATCGCCGCATCTTTGGGCGGGGCGCTGATGGCGACGGTTTTGTACGACTATCTGCCCGGCCTGCCGGGCGCGGCGTTGGTCTATTGGCTGGCCGACGGGTCGCCGGAATTCAGCACGCTGACGCTGGCCGGGTTCGGCCAACTGGCCCTGGGGCTGTTCGTCTTTCTGCTGCCGGGCGTCGTCGCCTTTGCGGTGGTGCTCGGCAACCGGATCGGCGCGCCCTATTCCGGGCGTCTGGGCCTTGTTCGCGGCCTGCTCGCCGCTTTCGTCACGCTGGTCCTGCCGATGCTCGTCTTCGGCGCGGTCGCCAGATTTCTGGCGGTCTATGCCGAACCCGCGCTGAGAACCGACGAAATTCTGTCCTATCTGGGCGTTTCCCTGGCCCTTGTCGGCGTGATGGCGGTGGCGGGCGGGCTGTTGCTCGGGCTGGCGCTGATGGCGTTCGGCGGCGGGCTGGCCAAAGGCGGCCCGATGTTCCGCACCGCCTGGTTCACTGGCGCGGTGGCCATGGCGATCGCCGGCGGCACTGCGGCCGCAGCCATCGTGCTCTTCCGCCACGCCGACCCCATGCTGCGGGCGCTGATCGCGCTGACGGGCAAAGGCGTCGCCAACCCGCCCGCCATCGCAGACGCCCTGCCCGGCTTCCTGATGCTGGTCGCGCCGGGCGCGCTGGCGGGCGCTTTCTTCGCCGCCGGAAACCTCTACGCCTATCGGGGTCTCGGCGGCTGGCTCCGCGCCGGCCTCGTCACCGTGCCGCTGACCATCGCCGCCATCGCCGCGACGGTCGTTCTGCTGGCGGTGACGTTGAGATAGACGAGCCCCTCAGGCCAGCCTGACCGGCGATTGCATCGCGCCTGACTGCGACCTTGAATTGCTCGACGTGTGCGGCTCAGGCGCTAGCCTCGGCTCTACGGGGATAACGGCGCGCGGGGGCGGCCTGATGAGCGATCGGGAAAGCGATTTCATGCGCGGTCTGCGGACCGGCGGCACGCTGTTCGAGAATCCGATTCCGACCAGTCTCGACGAATGGAACGGCCAGCAGATGGCCAAGTCCTGGCAGCCGGGCAGCCAGCAGGGCGGCGGTGGAGGTGGGGGCGGCGGCGGATTGGCCGTGCTCGTGCTGGCGCTGGCGGCGCTGGTGGTCATCGTGCCGGCGGCCGTGGCTGCCTTGCCCGCCGCGCTGGCCCTGATGGCGTTGAACGGGGTCTTTTCGCGCGGCCGCACGGCGTACGGCTATGCCGACGCCTACAAGACCAGTTTCTGGGCGTTGCTGGCCTATTTCGCGCTCAGCTGGGGCTCTTCGTGGCTGTTTCAGCAGGTGATGAGCTCGCTGCCGCCCGGACCGTTCATGCAGAATCTGGCGCTTGGCGGGTTGATCGTGATGGACGCTTTCGGCGGCTTCGACGCCGGCGCATTCGGCGCGTTGCCGCCCGCGCCGGTCTGGGCCGTCGCAGGCGGCCTGGCGATGTTGCAGGTTTTGCCGCTGCTTGCGATGACGTTCATCATCCGCATGCGGATCGGCTTTCCCTACGAGCGCAGCGCCGGGTTCCTGAAGGCGCTGATCGCCGCGGTCGCGGTCGCCGCGATCGGCGCAGGGCTGGCATGGCTGGCGATCCACGTCCTCTACCCCTACGCCGACCCGCTGGACGGCATCGGCGGCGCGGCGCCCTCGTCGCTGATCCTGCCGGCGCTGATGGCGGTCGCGGCGGTGGCGATCGGCGGCGCGTTCGTGCTGGCTCCGGTTCTGATGGCCTTCGGCGGACTGCGGCGCTCGGCGCGCCCCCGCTTCGGCGTCTCGTGGAGCGTCTCGGCACTCGCGCTTGCGGTCGCGGCCGCGTCGGCGCTGTTCGCCTTTTATATGTTCCGCGTGGGCGACGACGGCTTCATGCTGCTGACGACGCAGGTTCTGGCGCTTCGCGGCGACCCCGGCGTGCGCTGGGGCGATGCGATGCCCGGCTTCCTGATGCTGGCCGGGCCGGGCGCGGCGGTTTCGGCATTGATCGTGGCGATGAACCTCTATGCCTATCGCGGTGTCGGCGGGATGCTGCGCGCCCTGCTGATTGTGACGCCGTTCGGGTTGGCGGCGTCGGCCGCCGCAGTGATCGCGCTGGTCGCCATCGCGTTCTGACGCCGCCCAAAGGACGTCTTCCCTTCCGCCCGCGCAGGTGGAATGAGTGCGCGGGCAACAGGGAAAGCGAGCCACCATGTCGGCACCTGGCGAAACACGCGACGGAGCTTTCGCCCGCAGGGTGCTGATCGTCTTCGCGCTGGCCGCGCTGGCGGCGCTGGCCTTCGCGCTGAAGGATCTGTTCCTTCTGGTCTTCGCCTCGATCATCGTCGCGGTGGTGCTGCGCGCCACCGGCGATCTCATCCGCCGCGTCCTTCCGGTGGGCGAGGGCCTGTCGGTGGCGCTGGCGGCGCTGATCATCCTCGTCGTCATCGTCGTTATCGTGTGGTTGTTCGGCGCGACTTTGACCGCCCAGACCTCCGAGTTGATCGGCCGCCTGCCTGCCGCCTGGGAAGGGATGAAGCGGCTGCTGACGGAAATGGGCCTCGACGCGAATCTGACGACCCAGCTCGAAAGCCTCGGCGATCATGCCGGCGAGTACGCGGCCCAGCTGCCGGGCGTCGCGCTGGGGCTGGTCGGCGTGGTCGCCAATGTCGGCCTCGCCATCGTCGGCGGGGTGATGCTGGCGCTCGAGCCCAAGGCCTATCGCGACGGCGCGCTGCTGCTGGTGCCGCCCGTCGCCCGGGCCGGCTGGACCCGGGCCATCGGCGCGACCGGCCACGCCTTGCGCGGCTGGCTTGCGGCGCAGCTCGTCTCGATGATCGTGATCGGCGCGTTGACCTGGCTCGGCCTGTGGATCGTCGGCGTGCCGTCGGCGCTGGGCCTTGGCCTGTTCGCGGGGCTCGCGCAGTTCGTGCCGGTGGTCGGGCCGGTGGTCTCGGCGGTGCCGGGCCTGATGATCTCGGCGACCGCAGACTGGGACACGTTCCTGTGGGCGGCGGTCGTCTATGTCGGCGTGCAGCAGATCGAGGGCAATCTGGTGACGCCCTATGTCCAGAAGCACATCGCCGGCATTCCGATGGCGCTGGCCCTGTTCTCGATCGTGGCGTTCGGCGTGCTGTTCGGGCCGCTGGGGGTGATCCTGGCAACGCCGCTAACGCTGGTGGCGCTGGTGCTGGTGAAGAGCCTCTATCTGCGCGACGCGCTGGGCGAGGATGTCCGCATACCCGGCGAGCCGCCCCCACGGCCGGCGGCAACGCCTGCGCCGTCAGCGGATTAGGATTCCGCGCTGCGGCGCATTATCTTTCGCTCATGAATCTATCCGCGCCCTTCACCGGCGACGCGCCTTCTGTCGATGGGCTGGCGCTTCGCCGCGAGCTCACCGCCGCCGCCCAAAGCGCGGAGGGGCGCGACGCGCTGCGCCAGGCGGCCGTCGCGATCCTGAAACGGGTGCGGGCCGAGGGCCTGGCCGCCGCCGAGGCGATGCTGGCCGCCGGCGGGTCGGGTCTCGCCGCCGCCCGGTTCATCTCGCGCACCCAGGACGAGATCATCGGCGCGCTCTACGATTTCACGGTCAAGCACGTCTATTACGCGCAGCTGCCCTCGACCGCCGAGCGCATCGCGGTGGTGGCGACCGGCGGCTATGGACGCGGCACGCTGGCCCCCGGCTCGGACATCGATCTGCTGTTCGTGCTGCCCTACAAGCAGACCGCCTGGGGCGAGAGCGTGGTCGAATACATGCTCTACGCGCTGTGGGACCTCGACCTTAAAGTCGGCCACGCGACCCGCTCGATCGACGAGTGCATCCGCCTCGCCCGTTCGGACATGACGATCCGCACCAGCGTTCTGGAGACGCGCTATCTGTGGGGCGACGCGGGCCTCGCCGAGCAGCTGAAAGCGCGCTTCGACAAGGAGATCGTCGGCCAGGGCGGCCAGGATTTCGTCGCGGCGAAGCTGGCCGAGCGTGACCAGCGGCACAAGAAATCGGGCGAGAGCCGCTATCGGGTCGAGCCGAACATCAAGGAAGGCAAAGGCGGCCTGCGCGACCTGAACACGCTGTTCTGGATCGCCAAATATGTCTATCGGGTCGAGGACGCCGCCGAGCTGGTGGGACGCGGCGTGTTCCGCGCCGACGAGTTCGACGTCTTCGCGCGGGCCGAGGACTTCCTGTGGACCGTGCGCTGCCATCTGCACTTCCTCACCGGACGGGCGGACGAGCGGCTGGGCTTCGACGTGCAGCGCGAGATGGCCCGGCGCATGGGTTATGGCGAGGACGGCAACCACGCCATCGAAGCCTTCATGCGCGACTACTTCCTGACGGCCAAGGATGTCGGCGACCTGACCCGCATCATCTGCGCCGTGCTTGAGGAACAGAACCGCAAGCAGACGCCGGGCATCGGGCGCATCTTCTCGGGCTTCACACGGCGGCAGAGCCCCGCGCCCGGCTTCGTCATCGAGGGCGGGCGGCTGAACATCGAGGACGACGGCGTCTTCGCGCGCGATCCGGTCAATTTGCTGCGCCTGTTCCATATCGCCGACGAGCGGGCGCTGCACATCCACCCGGACGCCCATCGCGCCGCGACCCGGGCGCTGCACCTGATCGACGACGCGCTGCGCGCCGACGCCGAAGCGAACAGGCTGTTCCTCGAGGTGCTGACCTCGCGCCGCGACCCGGAGACGGTCCTGCGCTGGATGAACGAATGCGGCGTGTTCGGCCGCTTCGTGCCGGCTTTCGGGCGCATCGTCGCGCTGATGCAGTTCAACATGTACCACCACTACACGGTGGACGAGCACCTGATCCGCGCGGTCGGCAATCTGTCGAAGATCGAACGCGGGCTGCTGAAAGCCGAACACCCGCTGGCCGCCGAGCTGATGCCGCGCATCAAGAACCGCGCGGCGCTCTATGTCGCGATGCTGCTGCACGACATCGCCAAGGGCACCGAGCGCGACCATTCCGAGGAAGGCGAGGAGATCGCGCACGCGCTTTGCCCACGCCTCGGCCTCGACGCCAACGAGACCGAGACGGTCGCCTGGCTGGTGCGCAACCACCTGATCATGTCGGACGTCGCGCAGAAGCGCGATCTCGCCGATCCCAAGACCATCGAGGATTTCGTCGACGTCGTGCAGACGCCCGAAAGGCTGCGCCTGCTGCTGGTGCTGACGGTTTCCGACATACGATCGGTGGGCCCGGGCGTCTTCAACGGCTGGAAGGGGCAGCTGTTGCGCGACCTCTACGCCGCCGCCGAGGAGCGCATGCTGGGCGGCCGCGTCGAGACCTCGCAGGGCGCCCGCGTCCAGGCGGCGCGCGCCGCGCTGGCGGCGGAACTGGGCGACTGGCCCGAGGCGGCCCGCGAGCGGGCGCTGGCCCGGCACTATGCCTCCTACTGGCTGACCCTGCCGGGCGAGATGCATGCCCGCCATGCCCGCTTCATCCGCGAGGCCGAGGGCCGCGCGGAAACGCTGGCGATCGAGGCGCATGCCGACCCGTTCCGGGCGGTCACCGAGGTCAGCATCTATACCGGCGACCATCCCGGCCTGTTCTCGCGGCTGGCCGGCGGTTTCGCGCTGGCCGGGGCGTCGGTGGTCGACGCCAAGATCTTCACCACCGCCGACGGCATGGCGCTGGACGTCTTCTGGGTGCAGGACAGCGAGGGGCACGATTTCGACCTGTCGCGCCTCGCCCGCCTAAAAGATACGCTGCTGCGGACGCTGAAGGGCGAGGTGCTGCCCCGCGCCCAGATCGACGCCCGCCGGGTGAAAAGCCGCGAGGAAGCCTTCGCCGTCGCGCCGCAGGTCATCTTCGACAACAGCGCCTCGAATGTCTGCACGGTGATCGAGATCGAGGCGCGCGACCGGCCCGGCCTGCTGCACGACCTGACGCGGGCGCTCTATCAGGCGCAGCTTTCGATCCATTCGGCCGTGATCGCCACCTATGGCGAGCAGGCGGTCGACGTTTTCTATGTGAAGGACCTGTTCGGGCACAAAATCTCGCACCCCGGCAAGATCGCGGCGATCGAGCGCGAATTGCTGATCGCGATGGGCGGCGACGGGGTGCGCGCCAAACGCGCCGCCAAAGGGTGAGTGGCGCGTGATTTCGCGCCAAACGGAAAAGAGCGTATTCCCTGATCCCAGAATCACACCAAGCGTGAATTTCACGGTCGTTGCATGAGCCTGTTACGCGGGGCCTTTACGGTCGGCGGCTGGACCCTGATCAGCCGCATCCTGGGCTTTGCGCGCGACATGGTGATCGCGCGCGCCATCGGCACCGGCTGGGTCGCCGACGCCTGGGCCGTCGCCTTCCGCTTTCCCAACCTGTTCCGCCGCCTGTTCGGCGAGGGCGCGCTGAACAGCGCCTTCGTGCCGATGTACGCCAAGCGGCTGGAAGGCGAAGGCAAACCGGCCGCCGACCGGCTGGCGGAAGAAATCCAGAGCGTCATCCTACCGATCCTGATGGCCGTTTCGGCCATAGCCATGCTGACCATGCCGTGGATCATGACGGTCTATGCGCCCGGCTTCGCCGACGATCCGGCGAAGATGGCGCTGACCAGCGACATGACCATCATCGCCTTTCCCTATCTGCTCTTCATGTCGCTGGTGGCGCTCTATTCAGGCGTCCTGAACACGCATGGCCGCTATGCCGCAGCCGCCGCGTCGCAGAGCATCCTCAACATCACGCTGCTGTCCTCGGCGCTGATCGCGCAGGCCGTGCTGTCGCCCGCGCCGGGCGATGCCGTATGGGGTTTCGCGCTCGCCTGGGGCTGCGCCGCGGCGGGGGCGCTGCAGTTCCTGTTCCTCACCTTCATGCTGGCGCGCACGAAGATCGCGCTGAGGCTGCGCCGTCCGCGCCTGTCGCCGGACGCCAAGCGCATGTTCCGGCTGATGGTGCCCGGCATCATCGCCGGCGGGGTCAGCCAGATCTCGATCTTCATCGCCAGCATCGGGGCGACGCTGCAGGAAGGGGCGCCGGCCGTCCTCTATTTCGCGGACCGCATCTATCAGTTTCCGCTGGGCATCGTCGGCACCGCGATGGGCATCGTGCTGCTGCCGACGCTGGCGCGGCATATTCGCGGCGGGCGCGAGGACCTCGCCCATTACTGGCAGAATCGCGGCGTCGAACTGGCGATGCTGCTGACCCTGCCGGCGGCGGTGGCGCTGATGGTGATCTCGGTGCCGATCTCGATCGCGCTGTTCGAGGGCGGGGCGTTCACCCGCGCCTCCAGCGAGGCGGTCGGCTATGTGCTGGTGGCGTTCGGCGCGGGCCTGCCGGCCTTCATTCTGGTGAAGGTGCTGCAGCCCGGCTTCTTCGCCCGCGAGGATACCGCGACGCCGATGCGGTTTGCGATTCTGACGCT
>CAZBPO010000122.1:3373-8635 GCA_964493795.1 uncultured Flavobacteriaceae bacterium | reverse complement strand
CCCCGACAGCGTGGTGCCCGGGCTGATGGCGATCGGCGAAGCGGCCTGCGTCTCGGTGCATGGCGCCAACCGTCTCGGCTCGAACTCGCTGACCGACCTCGTCGTGTTCGGCCGCGCCGCTGGTCTGCGCGTCGCCGAGACGGTCAAGATCGGCGAACGTCACGCCGATCTGCCCAAGGACTCGGCCGAAGCGGCGCTCGCGCGCTTCGACCGCATCCGCTACGCCAAAGGCGCCACGCCGACCGCGCAGCTGCGCCTTCAGATGCAGCGCACGATGCAGTCGAACTGCGCCGTTTACCGCACCGGCGATGTGCTGAAAGAAGGCGTCGGCAAGATCGCCGAGGTCTTCGCCGGCTCCACCGATATCGGCGTCACCGACCGCTCGCTGATCTGGAACTCGGACCTGATGGAAAGCCTGGAATACGACAACCTGATCAGCCAGGCGGTCGTCACCATGTCGTCGGCCGAGAACCGCAAGGAATCGCGCGGCGCGCACGCCCGCGAGGACTATGCCGAGCGCGACGACAAGGAATGGATGAAGCACACGCTGGCGTGGATCGACGACAAGGGCGCGGTGAAGATCGACTACCGCCCCGTCCACGAATACACGATGACCAACGACATCGAGTACATCGCCCCCAAGGCGCGCGTTTACTGACAGATTGCGCTTTCTTCCCGACGACGCCCGGCCATAGCGCCGGGCGTTGCCGTTTCCAGCGGCCCGCT
Source organism: uncultured Flavobacteriaceae bacterium (assembly GCA_964493795.1). Lineage (GTDB taxonomy): Bacteria > Pseudomonadota > Alphaproteobacteria > Micropepsales > Micropepsaceae > JADZAI01. Next base: position 7,909 of record CAZBPO010000122.1, on the reverse strand, counting down.
TAAGGTGAGCCCTGCGCCCGGGCGATCGAGCGAACGGAGGACCCTGTGATGAAGCGCCTCGCCGTGTTGACGATCGCCATGGCCGCGGCCCTCGCGACCGCCGCCGCCCAACCGCGTGATCATGCCGACGCCGCGCGCGGGTTTTCGATGAAAGTGCCCGAAGGCTGGTCGGGGCCGGACGCCAGCCTCGCCGTCGCCAGCCCCGACGGCGCGGTCCGCTGCACCATCACGGCCCAGCCCGTGCCCCAGACCGCCGCCCACACCCAGGATCAGGTCAACGCGTCGATGAAGGCCTATACCGCCGATATCTGGAAATCCCGGTTCCTGACCGGCGGCGTCACCGGCGCGATCGAGCATTCCGGCATCACGCGGATGGAGCAGTATGACGCGCCCTGGGCGCGGGGACGGCTGAACTATCCCAACGGCGCGACCGCCAGATTCGGCGTTCTGATGATCGCCGCGCCGGGCAAACTGGCCTCGGTCACCTGCACGGGCGAGCCGCATGTCTATGACGCCAACATCGCCGGCATCACCACCGTACTGAACTGGCTGCGCCCGCTTTGAGCCGAAGGCGACGTTCTTGGCGGCCAAGGCCGCCTGACGCGTTGACCGCGCTCCATTCGGTCCTCTAAACCTCTGATAACGAAGAGAACCGCGCCCCGTGGAATGACGGAGGCCGGGTCCATGGCTTGAGGCGTCCGATGGTTCAGTTGCGGCTTCCGAAAAACTCCCGCTACAGCAAGGGCAAGACCTGGCCCAAGCCGGTCAAGCCCGACGGATCGCCCGCGACCAACCTGACCGAGTTCCGCGTCTATCGCTACGATCCGGACGGCGGCACGAACCCGACGGTCGATACCTATTGGGTCGATCGCGACGGCTGCGCGCCCATGGTGCTCGATGGCCTGATCTGGCTGAAGAACAATGTCGATCCCACCCTGACCTTCCGGCGCTCCTGCCGCGAAGGCGTGTGCGGATCGTGCGCGATGAATATCGGCGGCGGCAACTCGCTGGCCTGCACCAAGGGCATGGACGAGGTGAAGGGCGACGTCGTCAGCGTCTATCCCCTGCCCCATCTGCCGGTGATCAAGGACCTCGTCGCCGACCTGACGAATTTCTACGCCCAGTATGCGTCGATCCAGCCTTATCTCCAGGCCAGCTCCGCCGAGCCGGTCACCGAGTATCGCCAGTCGCCCGAAGAGCGCGCCAAGGTCGACGGCCTCTATGAATGCATCCTGTGCGCCTGCTGCTCCACCTCGTGCCCGTCATACTGGTGGAATTCCGAGAAATATCTCGGCCCGGCGGCGCTGCTTCAGTCGTATCGCTGGCTGGCCGACAGCCGCGACGAGGCCAAGGGCGAACGGCTCGACGAGCTTGAGGACCCCTTCCGCCTCTATCGCTGCCACACGATCATGAATTGCGCGAATACCTGCCCCAAGGGGCTGAATCCCGCCAAGGCCATCGCGGAAATCAAGAAAATGATGGTCGAACGGACGCTCTGACGCGTCAGGAGAGACCCATGCCCAAAACTGTGCTCATGTCGTCGGCGGCGCTGGCGGCGATGTTGGCGTTCGCGTCGACCGCCACGGCGCTCGACTGCGCCAACGCCGCGTCCGATACCGAAAAAATCATCTGCACCGATCCCGCCGCCAAGGCGGCGAACGACGCGATGAACGCGGCCTATGAAGCTCTGCTGACGCTCATGCAGGGCGAACAGGCCGAAATGCTGAAGACCAGCCAGGCGACGTGGCTCAGCGTGCGCGAACAGAACTGCGGCTGGCAGGAAGATACGGCAGAGAAGACCGCGTGCCTTGTCGAGTTCACGGGGCGACGCGCCGCCTATCTTGACGTGCGGCCAGAAAGCGGGCCAGGCCTTGGCGAAGGCGCAAGGCTCGTCCCCTTCCTGTTCTCACGGCTCTATACGCGCCCGGTCTGCTCGGCCGACAACGCGCTCTACCGCTTCGCCGATCCGGCCGGCGGACCGGGCGAGGCGGCCTTCAATGGCTGGATGGACGAGCTGGCCGCCGATCTGGAGCAGGACTTCGGCCGCTTCGAGGAAGACGACCTGCCCGAGGACCTCAGCTGCGAGTACACGACGTCGGCCAGCCTCTCCTATGCCTCGCCGACCCTGATCTCAGCCAATGTCTCGATCTATGTCTACGCTGGCGGCGCGCACGGCATGTCGATGGTCAAGTCGGTGGTGCTTGATCGCGCAGGCGGCAGGCTGCTGACCTTCGGCGACGCGTTCCCCTCCGAAGCCATCAATGCGCTGGCGGCGACCTGCACCGAAGGCATCAAGGCCGAAAAGATCAAACGCTTCTCGGAAGTCGGCATGGAAGGCGACGTGGAGCAGACCGTCGCGGAAGACCTTGCGGCGAACGCCGGAACGATCGCCGAAGGCGTCGGGGATTTCGCCAACTGGCAGATCTATGAAGACCGCGCCGAGGTTTACTTCCCGCCCTATGCGCTGGGCGCCTATGCCGAGGGCGACTATCAGTGCGCGCTGCCCAAGGCCGATCTGCAAAAGGCGGCGGGCGAGAAGGGCTGGCTCGTTCCCTGACCATCCAGCGCCGCCGGCCGCCGCAGCGGCCCGGCCAAGAAAAACGCCCGGCCTTTCGGCCGGGCGTTTTCGTTTGCCGGAAGGCGTCGCTTCTTACCAGGAGAAGCTGACGCGGCCGCCGAGCGTGTTGTACTTCAGCACGCCGTTGTCGCCGCCGGTGAAGGTGAGCGCGACGCCGAAATTCGACGTCTCGAACTCCAAGGCCGCCTGATACTCGATCCAGCCGGAGTCGCGCTGCGAGCCGACGAAGGTGAGCGGCGCGCCGGGGAACGCCGCGAACGCGGTGTTCAGCACGTTGTCGTCGCTCTGCACGTCGATCACATAAGCGACGCCCAGCTTGGGACGCAGGATCGACCCTTCGCCCGTGTCGAACGCGCCGGCATATTCAAGGCCGAGGCGCGCGTCGATCAGCGTGGTTTCAAGATCGTCGAACGTCATCGCAGCGGAACCGCCCGCCTCGGTGTAGCCGTCGATCGAGATCCACTTGGCGTCGAGGGCGGCATACGGCGTGAACGTGCCCGCCGAGCTGTGCAGCCTGAAGCCCAGCTTCGCGCCGGCGGCCCAGGTGGAGCCGTCGGGCGTCGCGGTCAGCGTCTGGTTGCCGAGCAGCAGCGGCACCGTGCGGGTCAGGTCGTAGGACTGTCCCGAATAGCCGAGATAGCCGTTCAGGAAGCTGTCGCCTTCATGCACGCCGCCGAACACGGTGACGCCCCACGAGTCGGTCTCGGCCGACTGCAGCGGCACGGCCAGATCGGCCTCGGCGGTCGCGTACGAGATCGCGAAGCCGGCGAACGAACCGTCCGAGAAGCCATAGTCCAGACCGATGGTGCCCGACGTCGCCGTCAGGTCTGCGTCGCCCGCGAACGGCGTCGTCGCATACTTGGTGTCGAGCGTCGTCGAGATATCGAAGAAGCCGCCCCAACCTTCGCGCAGCTTGATCGATCCGGCCCGCGACATGGTCTCCGCGACCGCTTCCTGCGACGCGATGACGGCCGCAGTGCCCATCATCATGGCGTCAAACGGATCGGCCGAGGCCTGCAACGTCGAGACGTTCAGCATCGCAGCGGCCGAAGCCGCGTCGAAGCCGTGCCCGCCGCCCGCGCTGAGCTGGTCGGTCCGGTCGACGATCGACTTCGTGTAGAGGCCGACGCTCGCCTCGGCGAGGCCCTGCGCGGCGAAGCCGTTCAGCGGCGTCATCGCCTCGAAGATGTCATACAGCGCCGCCGTGTTGGTCACGTCGAGCGATGTAAAGAGGTTAGACAGGGCCGAGTAACCGCCCGGCGCCCGGCGGATGGCGTCGAGCGCGCGCGCGATCTCGGCCTGCTCGGCCGACTGGAACGCGCCGACGCTGGAGAAGTTCGCCGCGTTGACGCTGAGGATCACGTTGTTGCCGACGACGCTCACCTCAGGACGCAGCACGCCCGTGAAGTTGCTGCCGACGGCCGAGAAACCGCCGGTGACGCCGCCAGCCGCCGAAGCGACCGTCCATGACTGGCCGAAGGTCGGCAGATAGCCGGCCACCGTGGTCGCGACGAACGTGCCGCCGAGATTAAGGCCGCCGGTCACCGACAGACGGTCAGCGGAGGACGCCGACGCGAGATCGACCAGGAAGCCGCTGCCCGACGCCAGGATCACCGAACCGTTGACGGAGAGCGTGCCGACCGTGCCCTGGGTGGAGCCGACCGTCGCGGTGCCCGGCGCGATGCCGCCGAGGAAGCTGGTCAGGAACGGCGTCTCCACCGTGCCGGAGCCCGACAGGCGGCCCGCGAAGAGCGAGTAGTCGCCGACCGAGGTCAGGCGGCCATCGACATGGACGGTGCCGCCGGTCTGCGTGATGTCGATCAGGCTGGTCAGGTTGCCGGCGGCATTGATCCGCAGCCCGGCCGTGTTCTGCACGGCCAAGCGATCGATCGTCACCGCGGTGGACAGCGTGGTCGTGCCGGCCGCCTGCAAGGTCACGTCATAGTACCGGGCGACCG
>CAZBPO010000122.1:0-3363 GCA_964493795.1 uncultured Flavobacteriaceae bacterium | reverse complement strand
GCGACCGTGCCGCTGGCGGTCGGATCGACATTATTCGGCACGAAGTTGGTCGCGCCGGGCAGGCCGTTCGCCAGCGACGGCGCGGGCAGCGGGTCGGGCGAATAGACGGCGTGCGCCTCCAGCGTCACATCGTCGATGTTCACCCGTGCGGCGTTGTCGACGAGTTCGGGGAACAGATCGGCGATCCTGGCGAATCCGGCGTTCGATTCGAGGTTGCCGGCGAGCGCGTCCTGCGGCTCCAGCGTGACCTGGCCGGTCCCGACATCGAGACACTCGATCAACGCGCTGCTGGGCAGACCGAAGCAGGCCTGGCCGAACATCGGCTCGTCGCCATCCTGGCCCGCGCCGGGGGCAGTTGGCACGCCATTCACTGCCGTGCCGCCATCGCCGATGATCATGTAGTTCGGATCGAGCGCCACCTGCCAGTGCGCGCCGTCTTCCCACGCGCCGTCGCCGGCGAGCGCCGAGACATAGCGATAGGGATTATTGGCGACGATGAAGTCCCAATAGAGATAGAGCGGCTGATAGAAGCTGACCGTGCCGTAGCCGTTGGCCGGGGCGCCGTTGAAGAAGCGCGTGTAGCCGCCCGACAGCACGCCGATCACCAGATCCCGGGTCGAGATCGAGTTGTTGGCGGCGTCAAGGATCAGCGGGCCGCCCGAATCGCCGGCCGCCGTGATGCCTTCCCGCTCGAGCGCGCTGTCGCGGAAGGCGTTGAAATCGAGGGGGTAGGTGTGCCCCGGCGAGTCGAAGTCGATGAAATAGAGGTTCTGGCCCAGCCCGTTCGGTGCGCCGCCGAACAGCCAGAATTCAAAGATTTCCAGGGACGTCAGCGCGCCGAGCATGTTCTCGGCGGCGCGGCGGCGAAAATCGCTGCCAGCGCCCGAGCCCGAGAGGCCGGTGCCATTATTGCCGTAGCCCGTAATGTTGACGTGATACCCGGTTCCGGTCACCGGATCGATCGCATCGGGGGCGGGCAGCGGCGAGAACAACAGCGCCCAGGTCGGAATCTGGGCCGCCGGCGTGTCCAGAGAGGCCAGCGCGACGTCGGCATAGAGGAACCGCTGGGCGGCGGGCTCAAGCGAATCCGGGTGGTAATAGACCTGATTGACCGCGAAATAGTTCAGCGCGGCGTTCGACCCGCGGTTCGCCGCCAGGTACCAGTCCAGCAGCGCGTCCACGCCGCCGACATTGCGGTTGTTCACGTTGAAGAAGAACGCGACATCGACGCCGCCGACGCCATAGGCCGTCGCAGGGCGCGTGTTCGCGCAGTGGGCGGCGAAAATGACCGTGCGCGGGTTGATGAGCGTGCCTGTGCACAACCCGATGAAGCCGCCACCATTGTCGGAAATCCACTGGCCGACGCCGTTGACGCCGCCTGCGTGGTCGACGGCGTCGGCAGCCGTATAGCCGTTGCCGATCACGATAGCGTTCGCGGAGCCGGCGGTCAGAATGGCGGCGGCAAGAAGGGACGAGGCGCCCAGCAGTCCGGCGCGCAGGCGACCCATGCCCGATTTGACATTCATATGTAGTGTAACTCCCCAAAAATACCTGCATCGGCGGACTGCTCCGCCGAACGCACATGTTCCGACAAGACCACGCCGCCCCCGCTTTGCAAACCGAAACCAAGGACCTCCGGCCTGCGGCGAAAAAACTCAGCGGCAGGCGTTGCGAAAATGCCGCCCTTGAAGGCAGATGCGGCACATTTCGGAGGGAACTTTGAAGACGATCGCATTGTTGAGCATGCTCGGCGCATTCGCCGGGCTTTTCGCGGCCCCGGCCGCTGTCGCTTCGGATGGCATGCCGTCCTTCAACTGCGCCAAGGCCTCGACCGCCACGGAAACCGCGATCTGCGGCCGCAAGATGGGCGCGGCCATGGCCGACCGTATGCTGGCCGACCTCGTGAAAGAGGTGGCTTCTGAACCGGGGGCCGATACCGCGGGTATCAAGGCTGCGCAGAAGGCCTTCCTGAAAACACGGGACGCCTGCGGCGCCGACGCCGCGTGCATCACCGACGCCTATCTGGCGCGAATCGCCGACCTTCAACCACCGGGGCGTTTCGTCGGCCGCTTTACCTATGACGGCGACCCTGACACCGGCGGGCTGACGATCGTAGAGGGCAAAGGCGGCCGGACCGGTCTTTGGCTGATCACCACGGATGGCAAGTTCTCGTGCGGCTTCGATACGCTCGACGCCCGACGCGAGGGCGAGGCGATCATCATCGACACCACGGATGAAGACGAGACGTGCAAGGCCGTGTTCGATATCAACCCCGGCGGAGATGCGCTGGATCTGAACAGCGAATGCCGCAGCGCCTGCGGCATGAACGGCTACATGGATGGCGGCTACAGCCGCGTAACGCGATAGGAGAACAGGTGATGAAGCGCTTGGTGTCGGGCTTGGTCTTTCTCACTCTTGGCATGGGGACGGCTTTGGCCGAAGAGGCTTCCGGCCCCTCGTTCGACTGCGCCAAGGCTAGGACTGCGGTCGAAAAGGCGATCTGCGATGCGCCCCTCCTCGGCTGGTACGACAGGCAGCTCGGCCGCAGCTGGAAAATCGCGCTGAAGGCGGCCGGCGACAAGGGCGCACCGGCGTTGAGGGCGTCGCAGACCGCCTTCCTCAAAGCCCGCAACGCCTGCGGCGGCGGCGACGATGCCTATGACTGCATCGCCGAAGCCTACAGCAAGCGGCTCGCCGCGCTGGCCAAGGGCGTGGGGGATGCGGAGTTCGGCTTCACCGTTTACGCCGACGAGACCGGCAGCGTCGATGTGATGCGTTATCCCGGCGGAACCGCAGCGCTGAACATCCAGACGGTCGGCGCCAATTACCACACCTGTGGTTTCGAGACCGACGATGCCGTGGTCGACGGAAGCGGCGTCATCCATTGGTCGGAAAAGCCAGATCCCATGTATGAGGAAGCCTGCACCATCACCGGCTCGCCCAGCCGAAACGCGCTCACCATCGACGCGGAAGGCGACGGCTGCCAGTACTATTGCGGCATGCGGGCGCAGCTGTCGGGAACCTTCCCGGTCAAGCACCACTGAAGCGACGATTGAGTGGCGTTTCGGCGTGGGCGGAGCCATATGGGGCTTCGCCACGCAAGGAGCCGTCATGATCCACCGCTTCGCCGCACTCTTCGCAGCCCTGCTGGTTCCCGCAGCGCTGGCGTCCGAGCCGACGCCGGCCCCGCCGCAGACCAATCCCGACGAGGCCTCGCGCGCACCTGTCGCGATCACCGCGCGCGGCGAGGAGCTCGGGGCGCTTCTTGAAGGCGCCGGCTGGGTCCACAATGGCGAGGGCCGCGTGCCGCTCTACACGGTCGGCTTCCGCTCGTGCCCCGACTGCGTCGCGCAGAAAGAGGGG
>CAZBPO010000121.1:0-8655 GCA_964493795.1 uncultured Flavobacteriaceae bacterium | reverse complement strand
CGTGCGCCGCATCTCGTTCCCCGACATGGCGGCGCTGGCCGCAGGCGACGCCGAGGCCCGGCCCAAGACCTATTTCTTCGCAGTCGCCGCCGACCGCGCCAAAGGCGAAGCCGAGGCGGCCAATTTCGATGCGACGCTGATCTGGTCGCTGGGGGCGCTGGGCCTGTTCCTGACGCTGGCGACGCTGTTGCAGGTGCGCGTGGGCCTGAAGCCGCTGGCCGCCGTGCAGGAGGGCCTGCAGGCCATCCGGACCGGCAAGGCGCAGCGGCTGGAGGGCGGCTACCCGGCGGAGGTCGCGCCGCTGGCGGCGGAAGTGAACCAGCTTTTGAGCCACAATGCCGAGGTGGTGCAGCGCGCCCGCACCCATGTCGGCAATCTGGCGCATGGGCTGAAGACCCCGCTGAGCGTGCTGACCAATGAGGCCTCGCTGGTGAAGGGGCCGTTGTCGGACACGGTGATGAAGCAGGCGGCCGTGATGCGCCGGCAGGTCGATCACTATCTGGCGCGGGCCCGCGCCGCCGCCTCGGCCGAGGTGATCGGCGTGCGCACCGAGGCCGCGCCCGTGATCGCCGATCTGGCGCGCACGATGGAGAAGATCTACGGCCGCAAGGGCGTGGAATACGAGGCCGAAATCCCCGCCGCGCTGGCCTTTCGCGGCGAACGTCAGGATTTCGAGGAGGTCATCGGCAACCTGATGGACAATGCCGGCAAATGGGCCGCGACGCTGGTGCGCGTTTCGGCGGCGCCGGTCGGCGGCAAGCTGGTGGTGACGGTCGAGGACGATGGGCCGGGCCTGACCGAAGACGAACAGGTGCGCGTGCTGGAGAAGCGCGAGAGGTTGGACGAGAAGGTGCCGGGCAGCGGGCTGGGCCTGGGTATCGTGCGCGACATCTCAGACCTCTATGGCGGCTGGCTGGAGCTGGGCCGCGCCGAGATCGGCGGCCTGAAGGCCTCGCTGACCCTGCCGCTCGCTTGAGGGTTCATTAACCCTGCCGGCCGCAATCTGGGGTTTAGCGAACGCATCGGGGAGCGCGCTCGCGGCAAGCTTTTGGAGGCGACGTGCCGATCGATCCGGGGCGGCTGGAACGCCTGGACGAATTTCTACATCACGTCACGCCCACGCTGGCGCTTCAGCTCGCGCGGGCGGTGGAGGTCGATCGCCTGCGTGGCGGGGCCTTGCCGCATGAAGAAATCCTGGGCGCCCTGCGGCCGCGCCTGCGCGAAGCCGGTCAGCGTCTGCCGCGCCTGCCGACGCCGCGCCGCCTGATCTGCGCCGTCTTCGAGGACCTGCTGGTGGACGACCGGCTGCGCAAGCAGCGCGGCCGTATCGCGCGCTCCAGCATCGCCCCCGTCTGGGACTGGCTGACGGGCGCGCTGGCCCCCGCCGAGCTTGGGCCGGCGCTGGAGGCGGTGCGCGAGAAGCTGGTCAATGGCGGCGCTGACTTCGCCGACGCCGAAGTCGGGGCGTTCCAGCGCCTCGCCGCAGCGGCGATCCTGGCCGCCGTTCCGACGCCCGACATAAAAGACGTGCGCTGCGCCGCGGCAGTGGCCGCGCTTGGCCCCGATGTCGCCGCCGACGCGCACGACATGGCGCGGATGATGGAGATGGCCGACGACATGCGCGCCCTGCAGCGCGCGACGCCGCGGCCGCTGCCGGCGCTGAACGACGACGATATCGCCGTTTTTCGCGCTGCTTTTGATCGTATGGCGCGCACGCATCCCGATTGCGCCAGCTATGTCGCCTTCTTCGTACTGGCGCGGCTGCGCAAGCCGTGGGAGGCGCTGCGCCTTGCCGGGGCGCTGACGCGCAAGAGCGACGACGTGAAATTGAGCCGCACCGACCTGGGGCAGATCGGCGAGGCGCTGCTGGCCGATCTTGAGGATTGCATCGCCCGGCTGACGCAGATGCGGGCGAGCGCGGTCGATTCCGCCATCGCGCTGGCGCAGGTCTCGACCTTCGCCGAGGTCTCGACCGGCATCGTGCGCGAACTTGGCATCAGGCGCGACGGCGCCTGGGGACGGCGCATGACCCAGCTGCGTGGCGAGATGGCCGACGAGATGGAGCGTCTGCTGTCCCGCGCCGCCAAGGACATCGCGGCGACCCTGCCGACGGTGCGCCGTGGCGGTTTCGGGCTGCGCGGCGTGCGGCGCGTGCCCGATCTCAGCCGCAGCTTCGATCCGCAGAAGGCGGAGCGCGCGCTGGAGCTGGCGAAGCTGATCGCCGGATCGCGGCCGCACGCGCTGGCCGGAGCCTTCGCGGGATTGCTGACCAAGGTGGACGAGGCGGCGACCGCCAATCTGAGGCGCTATGCCGGGAACCTGATCGACGAGGTTCATGCGATGGGGCTGGACGGACCACCGGGCGCGCGTCGCTTCGTCGATCATGCCATCGCGCTGACCGCCGCGCTCGACGGCCAGCAGGACGCCGACACGTTGAGGCGGCGGGTGAACGCCGCGTTGGCCATCGCGCCGGCCGCCGAAAGCGCCGCCTGAGCCCGTCAGGGTGGCGGGCGGGGCGGCCTTGATCTAGCCTGAGCATCTGATGACATTTCGCGATGTGCTTCGCGCCGCGGCGATCGCGGTCGTCCTTTTGCTCGTCATGGCGGCGGCGGGGCTGATGGCTTTGCGCGCCTCGGTGGGCGGCGCGGACCATCAGGCGATCCGCAGCGCGCTGGTCGCGGCCGCGCCGGGCGATCTGGGCCTGCCGCGGCTGATCGGGCGGCGCGACGGCTTTCTGGTGAACCATTATTCGGAGTGCGTCGGGCTTTCGATCCTGCTGCGCGAGGATGACTGGCTGACGGCCGGCTATGACGCCGCGCTGCCGGCGATCCGCGCCGATTCCATCCTGCCGACAGGCGACGGCACGATGTGCCTGCTGCTGGCCGAGGCGCTGACCGACGAGGCCGGGGTGACTTGGTTCACCTATGCCCGCTACTGGCATGGCGGACTGATGCTGCACCGCGCGGTGCTGAGCCATGCCAGCTATCACGCGCTCAAGATCGTCGCCAAAGCGCTGCTCGCGCTGGCCGGGCTGGCGCTGTTGCTGGCGCTGTCGCGGCGGGTCGGGCCTGTCGCGGCCCTGGCGCTGGCGCTGCCGGCGGCGTTCCTGACGGATATACGCGCGATCGGCGACCTGCCATTGCAGGCCGCCTGCATGACGGCGCTGCTGGCGGCCGCGGCGGCCTTTACGGCGTTCGGCGCGGCGCGGGGCGGGTGGGGCGCGCTGGTCGCGGCGGCGCTGTGCGGCGGGGCGCTGAACTTTTTCGATTTTCTCTACAATCCCTCGAGCTTCGCGATGATCTGCGCCTGGGTCTGGCTGGCGACCGGCGTGCAAAGGGACGAAGGCCGCACGATGGGCGGGGCGCTGCTGGTCTTTCTGGCGGCGCTGGGCGGCTATGGCGGGATGTGGGCGCTGAAATGGATCGCCGCCTTCGCAGCCGATCCTTCGGGAACCGAGATCTTCGTGTTCGGGGTTGGCGAGTTCACGCGCTGGGGGCCGGTGGCGACGCCGCTGGCGGCCAGCCTGAAGGTCTGGAGCGCGACATTCGACGCCGGCTGGAAGATCGCCGCCGCGGCAGGGATCGTCGGCCTCGCCTTCGTCGCGGCGCTGGCGCGGGGCGAGGCGCTGCGCGGCGGCATTTGGCCGGGCGCGCTGCGTCTGATGATGCCGATCCTGCCCGCCTGGGCGGTGATCGAGTTGATGTCGGGGCACACGCTGGCGCATCCGGAATTCACCTTCCGGATCGCGCCGTGGACGATCGGCGTCGTGCTGGCGAGCCTGGCCGTGGCGGCGCGCTACACCACGCCCGAGGCGCGGAAGCCGGCGATCTCGTCAGCCGAATAGCCGAGCGATGCGAGGATCTCGTCGGTGTGCTCGCCCAGAAGCGGGGCGCGGCGTTCGATCGCGGCCGGCGTATCGCTGAGGCGGATCGGCGTCGCGGCGATCTTCGCCGGCTTGGGCAGGCCGGGATAATCGACGTCCTTGAGGAAGCCCATCGCCTGGACATGCGGGTCGTCCAGCGTCTGCTGCGGCTTATAGACGGGGCTGGCCGGGACGCGCGCAGCGGCGAGCGCATCGAGCGCCTCGGCCACCGTCTTGTCCTTGCACCACAGCGCCGTGCGGTCGCAGACGGCCTGGCCGTTGTCGCCGCGCAGCTCGTCGGTGGCGAAACGCGGGTCGGTGAGCCAGTGCTCCTCGCCCATCAGCCTGGCCCAGCGGCGGAACAGCGGATTGCCGTTCACCAGAACGATGATCCAGCCGTCGGTGCATTGGAACAGATCGGAGGGCGCGGCGGTCTGGCCGCGATTGCCGGTCGGCTCGCGGTCGATCGCGAGCGCGTCCTGCTCGCTGAGCGTGGTGATACCGACGGTGAGGGCGGTGGCGAGCAGCGCGCCTTCCACCTGCTGGCCGCGTCCGGTCTGCTGACGCGCCATGAGCGCGGCGAGCGTGCCATAGGCGGCCAGCATCGCGGTGCTGAAATCGACCCAGGGCACGGCGGCGCGGATCGGCTGACCCGGAAAGCCCGCCATATAGACCGCGCCCGACATCGCCTGCGCAACGCCGTCGAAGCCGACGCGGTTGGAGTAGGGGCCGCCATGGCCGAAGGCGGAGGCCGTGGTGAGGACGATGCGCGGGTTGATGGCGCTGAGCGTGGCGTAGTCGAGGCCCATCGCGCTCAGCGTTTCGGGCGGCAGGTTGGCGATCACCACATCGGCGGTGCGGATCAGCTTTTCGGCGATGGCGCGGCCCTCGGGCTTCATCGGATCGAGCGTCATGCCGCGCTTGTTGCGGTTCATCTGGAAGAACATCGCGCCTTCGCGCTCGGTCGTCTTGTCGCCGGGCATGGTGGGGATCATCCAGCGATCCTCGCTGCCGTCGCGCTTTTCGATGCGGATGACCTCGGCCCCGAAATCGGCCAGCAGCGCGGCGCAATAGGGGCCGGCGATGTAGCGTCCGAAATCGAGGACGCGGATGCCCTCAAGAACCTTGGTCATGTTTCCCCGGCGATTTTTTTGCGTGACGGGAGTGGAATAGACGAGCCGGGCGCGTTTCGTCCATTGCGGCGCGACGGATTGTCCGCCGCCCTGCGTTCAATCCATGAACCACGAGACGAGACCGCGTGCGGAAGAAGCCCCCCATCGCTTCCGCCCGCGTATCGGGCGGCGGCTCCATTGCCCCGGAGCCGCCGCCCATCTTTACAGGGATGTTGTGACGGCGGCCCTTACGTGCGGGCGGCGCGGCCGGATCAGCCGCACTCCTCGGCGCCGATGCCCAGCCAGTTCCAGATGCGCCCTACCGCGCCGCAGGTTTCCTCGCGGGCGGCGGCATCGACGGTCGACTCGCAGTAGAGGGAGTTGGAATCGCAATAGGGCGCGTCGCGCGGTTCCAGGATGATCTCGACCTGATCCAGCGCGATGCGGGGGCTGGCGCCGCCCGACATGAACGCTTCGAGATATTTCGCGTCGCTGCGCGCGTCGTAGGCGGTCCCCCGCGTGGGCCCGGCCGGGATCGTGCCGTAATCGTAGCAGGAGACGTCGAAGCGCAGTTTGGCGCCCGGCATGAGGTCGCCGCGGAACACGCGCACCACCTGGCCCCGGACGTCACAGGCCCCCATGCCGCCGGACGGGCTGCCCACCCGGTCGATCTTGATCTGCACGTGGTTGGGGGCCGAACGCCGGGCCTCTTCGTAGTATTCCGGCGCAAGCACGGCCGCCGCCGGGCCGGTCAGCGCGGCGGCGAAGGCGGCGGCGGTGAGGCTGTGGGCGGCGAACTTCATGCGAGGGGGAGATATAACGCGGCGCGGCGCGATGCATCAGCCGGCGGCTTGACCGACCCGTGAATTGCGAGGCTTGTTGCAGGAATGTTGCTTTGGGTTCTGTTCGCGGCGCTCGCCGCCGCCGCCGCGATGTTTGTCGCGCGGCCATTTCTCGTGACGCAGGCGGAATCGTCGGGCGGCATGGCCTCGGCTATCTATCGGGCGCAATTGGCGGAATTGCGGCAGGAGACGGAGGCCGGAGCGCTGGCCGCAGCCGACGCCGAGGAGGCCCGGCGCGAGATCGCCCGTCGCCTGCTGGCCGCCGACGCGGCGGAAAAGCAGAGTTCCCGTGGCGGACTGAGGCGCGAAGCGGCGATCGGGCTGACGCTGACGCTGATCGTGCCGGTAGCGGCGCTGATTCTGTATCTCGCCCTTGGGCGGCCCGATCTGCCGGGCCAGCCGCTGGACACGCGCGACATGGACGCGGCGCTGCAGAACGCCTCGCTGGAGGAGGTTGCGGAAAGCCTGTTCCAGAAGCTGGCGATGAATCCCGGCCAGCCCGAAGGCTGGGTGCTGCTGGCGCGGACCTATATGCGGCTGGAACGCTATGACGAGGCCGCCTCGGCCTATGGCCGCGCGGTCGACCTGCTGGGCGACAAGGCGGGGCCGGAGCTGTTCAGCGCCTATGGCGAGGCGCTGACGCTGGCGGCAGGCGGCCGGGTGACCGATGCGGCGGCGGTGGCCTTCGAGGCGGCGTTGCGGCTGGACCCCAAGGATGCGCCGGCCCGCTTCTATCTCGCGATTCGCAAGGCGCAGGCCGGCGATACGGCCGGCGCGGTGGCGGACCTGAGGGCGCTTCTGGACGATACGCCGGCGGATGCCCCGCAACGCGCCTTCATCGAGGCGCGGGTCGCCGAACTGGAAGGCGGGGCGGCGGACATCGCCGAGAACCCGCAGGTGCAGGCCATGGTGGAGAGCCTGGCCGCCAGGCTGGAGGCCGAGCCGGAGAACCTGGAAGGCTGGCTGCTGCTGATGACCTCGTATGTGCGGCTGGAGCGGCCGGACGACGCGCGCGCCGCGATGGCGCGGGCGCGCGAGGTGTTCAGCGACAACCCCGAGGCGCTGGCTGAGATCGCCGCGAAGGCGCGCGAGCTGGGGCTGGAGCCCTAGATCGTCTTGGAACGCGCAAGGGCGCCGCTTCCGTCGGAAGCGGCGCCCCGTTCGCGCGTGAAGCGGTCTTACAGGGTGACCGAGTTCACATAGTCGTCCAGCGCCTTGACCGCGCCGGCGCGCTCGCTTTGGAGAGCGGTGATCTGCTGCTCCAGGGCGATCAGACGATCTTCCTGGGTGGCGAGCGTCGCCAGATAGCGGCGCTGAAGATCGCTGCCCTCGGGAACCGCGGCGAGATTGTCGCGGATGCGCTTCTGCTCCTCATAGAGCCGCTCGCGCTCGGCCTGTGCCTTGGCGATCTCGCCGTCGATGCGGCCGATATCCTGCTTCAGGTCGGCGACGCGCTGGAAGGCGGCGCGCTGTTGTTCGCTGAGGCGGGTGTCGGAGGCGTAGTGGAGCAGTGAGTTCTGGTCGAGCGTGGAGAGCGTCAGCGACTGCTGGTCGATGCGCTCCCACACCACGTCGAGCTTGCCGGTCTCGCCGGCCGCGACGCTGAGCGGCACGCGGATATAGTCCGTCGTCAGCTCCACCGTGGCGGCCTCGGGAGATTTGAGGTCCATGTCGTAGTGACGCGGCGACTCGATGATCAGAACCCGGTCTTCGTTGGACGGCGCTTTCACCGCATAGCTGTAGGTCTGGCGGCGCAGAGACTGAAGCTCGACCACGCCTTTGACGATCTTGGCGCTGATGAGGTTGCTTTCGCCTTCCCCGCTCTGGTCGACCCGGGTCTTCTGGTCGAGCGCGAAGGACAGCATGCGCTTTTCATCCTGCGGCAGCGTGCTCATCACTGCGTCGCCGACATAGGCGGTCGCGCCGAGCGTCGTGTCGAACAGCGTGACGATGCCCGGCGGCAGGCCGGATTCGGTGTCGTTCGACAGCCGGATCGAGGCCAGCGGATGGGTGGGATGCACCGCCGGCTGGAACAGCGAGATGCGGTCGGCCGGCACGACGCGGTCGATGATCGGCACGGCGAGCGACTGGCCTGACCCGGCGCTGACCGCGTTGGGCAGGGTGAAGGAGACCTGCGTCGCCGTCTCCTGACTGGCGGCGGCGATGTTGCCGGGGGCCGAAGGCATGGGCTCGCTGTAGCCTTTGGCCGATCCCGCAACGGGCGCTGGCGCAGACGGCGGCGGCGGCGGTGGTGGCGGCGCATAGGACCGGGCCCGTGCGGCCGCGCCGCTGCCGGCTTCTTCCTCGTAATAGGCGTCGGCCGCCATCGAGCCGGAATCGGTGCGCGGCATGACGCGGCCCAGCACCTCGACCGGCACGGTCTGGCGGGTGACGAAATAGCGGTCGTAGAGCGCCTGGCGGAAGGTCACCGGGTTGCCGGAGACGAGGGTGAGTTCGACGTCCTTCCAGTCGGCGCCGCTGGCGTTCTCGATGATCGCCCAGCCCTGCATCCGGGTTTGGTTGTCCGGGCCGTTGACGAGCCGATAGCTGGTCTTCCACAGCGGCGCTTCGATGACGAAGCCGACGGTGAGCGTGCGCACGCCGTCGCCGCGCGCGGTGATCTTGAGGTTGCGGACCTCGCGCTGGCGGTTCGAGGCGAGCGCCGCGAGCGCGCCGTTGACCTTGGCGTCGAGCGCCTCGTTGGTGAACTTGATGCCGCGCGCTTCCTCAAGGACGAACTGGACGAGCCCGTCGCTGGTGAGGATCGACATGCGATGGCGGGTGATCTCTGCGCCATCCTTTTTTAATGATACGGCGACCACCGAGACGACCCGCAGCC
>CAZBPO010000120.1:0-8687 GCA_964493795.1 uncultured Flavobacteriaceae bacterium | reverse complement strand
GCGGCGCGAAGCCGGGCGACGTGTTCGTGCATGCGATGCCGCTGTTCCACACGGCGGGATGCGCGCTGTTGGTGCTGGGCGGCCTGGGCGTCGGGGCGACGATGCTGCTGGCCCCGATGTTCGACCCGGCGATGATCGTGAAGGTGGTGGAGCGCGAACGGGCGGCGTTCGTGATGGGCGTGCCGACCATGCTGGTGGCGCTGATCGCCGAGATCGAGGCGTCGGGGCGGGACGTGTCGTCGGTGCGGGGCATCGTGTCGGGCGGCTCGATGGTGGCCCCGGAGCTGTGCCGCAAGGCCAAGGCGGTGCTGGGCGCGGTGCCGCAGATCATCTACGGCCAGACCGAGACCTCGCCGGTCATCACGCAGACCTGGGGCCACGACACGATGGCCGACCTGACCGAAACCATCGGCCAGCCCTTGCCGAATATCGAGGTGTCGATCCGCGATCCCCGGTCGAACGCGGTGATGCCGATCGGCGAACAGGGCGAAATCTGCGCCCGGGGCTATTCGGTGATGATCGGGTACAACGACAACCCGGATGCGACCGCGGCGACGATCGACGCCGAGGGCTGGCTGCACACCGGAGACCTGGGCCGGATGGACGCGTGCGGCTACTTCACCATCACCGGGCGGGTGAAGGAGATGATCATCCGGGGCGGCGAAAACCTGTTCCCGGCCGAGATCGAGAACGTGCTGCTGGAACATCCCGCCATCGCCGAGATCGCCGTGGTCGGCATTCCCGACGCGAAATGGGGCGAGCAGGTCGCCTGCTTCATGCGCGCGCAGGGGGCGGACCGGCCGGACGTGCCGAGCCTGAAAGCCTTCGTGCGCGAAAGGCTGGCGGCGCAGAAGACGCCGGCTTTCTGGATATGGGTGGACGCCTGGCCGCTGACCGGATCGGGCAAGATCCAGAAATTCGTGCTGCGCGAACAGTTCGAGGCGGGTGCGTTCGAGGGGAAGGTGGGGTAGGGCGCGTCGCGGGCAACGATGGAGGTGTCGAGCGCGATGTTTGAAGTCCTTCGCGCGTTCGGGTTCGGCGCTCTGGTTGCTATCTTATACGGCGAAGTAGAATGGTGCGGGCCATGAGAGTGTTTTACATTCTATTTGTGTTGACGCTTTCCGCTCTTGCTCTAATTCAACCGTCGACTGCCGGCGGTTCGATTTCTCATTATTACACGCTGGAAAGTGTTTTGACTTTCACGCCCGACGATGATGTTGGGCCTGAAATTTCATTATATCAAAAGAAGGGTAAATATGGTAACATATATTTTCTTAAAGTAAAAATAATTGGATATGACATTGATGTGTTAAATATTGCTCCTGACTTGAAACTATTTCAAGGCCTGCATTTAGATGGGATTATGTTTGATAATGATGGTGGCATATTGATAATTATTGCCTCCGGAAGATTTAATACGTCATGCCCGAGGAGCGGATACCATGAAAGATCTGTGCAGGATCGCCTATTTATAGATGTGAATAAGGGGACATCTCACTGGGAGTGCAATGACTGAGTTGATACGGAATTATGGCGCAAAGACCGACGCATTCGGCACCCAGGGTGATCAAAACGACCTCGCCGGCAGCCGCACGCGGCTGACTTTCCCGGACAGCTATTACATCGCCTGCGCCCATGACCTGACCGGGCGATGACGGCGGTGGGAGAGGCGGGCGCGTTCGAGGGGAAGGTGGGGTAGGGCGCGTGCGTGGTTCGAGGCCCTGCTGCGCAGGGCGCCTCACCATGACGAAAATCAGGGTGCTGTTCAGAAGGTGGTGGATAGAGCGTGCGTGGTTCGAGGCATCGCTGCGCGATGCGCCTCACCATGACGGAGATTTTTTGAAGCCCGCAGGATTTCGTCATGGTGAGGTGTGAGCGGAGCGAGCCTCGAACCACTCGCAGCTTTATCCGCTCCGGGGCTTGCCGCCGCGGCGTTTGGCGAGGCCGGGCAGCGCCGCCCAGTCATTCCGGATGAGCGCTTCCTTCTTGGCGCGCGACCAGCCTTTGATCCTTCGTTCAAAATCGTGTGCGTCACGGATGTCGGGGAAGTATTCTTGAAATAGCAGCGTGACCGGTAGCCGCGTTGAGGTGTAGCCGCCGTGCTTACCGGCGTTGTGCTCGCCGACCCGTTCATCGGGATCACTGCTCGTCGAGCCTGCATAGTAGCTGCCGTCAGCGCAGCGGACGATGTAGACCCAGCCGCCCATTGGACAGACCTTGCGTGGTTCGAGGCCCTGCTGCGCAGGGCGCCTCACCATGACGGGCAGTGGGGATGGGGCGCAAGGTGGATGGCCGGGGCGCTTGGGGCGTTCCTCCCGCCCGTGCCGCCGCTTTGCTGTGGGCCACCCTCCCCTGAAGGGATGGGATGAAGCGTGCCCCCTCCGCCCCTTTCGGGCGCCTCCCCCGTGAAGGACGGGGGAGGAAGGCAGCTTACCGCGCCGGGGTGATTTTCAGGACTTTGCCTTCGTCGCTGTCCGTCAGCAGCCAGATGGCGCCATCGGGAGCGACGCGGACGTCGCGGATGCGTTCGCCCAGATCGGCGAAGAGGGCCTGGCGGCCGAGGACCTTGCCCTGATCGTCGAGGTCGATGCGGTCGACGCGCATCTCGGCGAGGCCGCCGGCGAGAATGTCGCCGTTCCAGTCGGGGAACAGCGCGCCGCGATAGACCGCAAGGCCCGAGGGCGCGAAGCGTTCCGGGTGCCAGATGGCGATGGCGTCTTCCATGCCCTCGCGTTCGCGATAGGGCGAAATCTCGGAGCCCGAGTAATCGACCGAGAAGGTGGCGACCGGCCAGCCATAGTTGAGGCCCGGCTTGATGACGTTGAGCTCGTCGCCCGACAGCGCGCCATGCTCGGTCTGATAGACCGTGCCGGTCTGGGCATCGACGGCGAGGCCCTGAACGTTGCGGTGGCCATAGGTCCACAATTGCGGCTGCGCGCCCTCTTCCCCGGCGAAGGGATTATCGGCGACGGGCTGGCCGTTTGTGTCGATGCGGAGGATCTTGCCGAGGCCGCTGGATTTGTCCTGCGCCTTCTCGCGGTACTGGAAGCCGTCGCCGGTGCTGAGCAGCAGCGTGCCGTCGGGCAGGAAGGCCAGCCGGCCGCCGAAATGGCCGCCGCCGGCCTTGTCGGGCGTGTTGCGGAAGATGACCTGAACGTCGCTCAGGGCCGCGCCGTCGAACTTCGCCCGGGCGAGGGCGGTGCGGTTGGCGTCGCGCGTGCCCTCGGCATAGGCGACATAGATGAGGCCGCTCTCGGCGAAGGCCGGATCGAGCACGACGTCGTGATAGCCGCCCTGGCCGGACTGGAACGCTTCGGGCAGGCCGGCGAGGGGCTGCTCGACCAGCTTGCCGTCGCGGATGAGGCGCAGGCCGCCATTGCGCTCGGTGACCAGCACGCCGCCATCGGGCAGGAAGGCGAGGCCCCAGGGATGGTTGAGGCCGGAGGCGATCGTCTCGACCTTGAAATCGGCGGGGTTCGAGGCGGCGGGCGCGCCGAGGACCGGCGCTTCGGCGGCGGCCGTGGCGGCGAGCAGCGCGGCGAAGGCGGCCGAGGCGAAGAGGCGCGGTTTCGTCATGGGTCGTCTCCTTGGAGGCAGGGGGCGGCTATGGGCGAAGTGAGCCGGAGTGGATATCATCACGGGCCATAACGCAAAGGGGCAGGGGATGATCCGGACCGTCGGAAGCTGGCTGTTGGCCGTGATCGTGGGCATCGTCGCAGGGGCGCTGGCGCTCTCCTGGTTCGATCAGGCGAGCTGGCTGGAAGCGGCCGGGCCCGCAGCGACGCTGTCATATGGCGACAGGCTGGAATGGGCCGGGCGGACGCTCTACGGCCTGCTCTTCATCAACGGCACGGGGCTGGGCTTTGGCCTGTATCCGCTGCTGGTGGCGGTGGCGCTGCTGATCGGGTTGTCGGTGGCGGCCCTGTTCGTGCGCCGGACCAACCCGTCGCTGCGCCTGTGGTGGTATGCCGGCGCGGGCGCGGTGGCGATGGTGACCATCTTCATCGCGCTGGAGTTCGCGATCGGCATGATGGTGGTGCCCGGCGCACGGACGGTCGCGGGGCTTGTGGCGCAGGGCGTGGCCGGCGCGATCGCCGGCGCGGTATTCGCGGCGGCGAGCCGGGGGCGGTAGAGCGTGCGTGGTTCGAGGCCCTGCTGCGCAGGGCGCCTCACCATGACGATTGTGAGTGAACGGGCCATCGAAGGCTCGCTCAAATCCCGATCGGTTTGGCCTGGTCGCGGAGTTTGAATTTCTGGACTTTGCCGGTGGAGGTTTTCGGGAGTTCGCCGAAGACGATCTTTTTCGGGGCCTTGTATCTGGCGATCTCGCTGCGGACGTAGTCGATCAGCTCCTGCTCGGTGGCGCTGGCGCCGGGCTTCAGGTTGACGAAGGCGATGGCGATCTCGCCCCATTGTTCGTCGGGGCGGCCCACGACGGCGGCCTCGAACACCGCCGGGTGACGATAGAGGACGTCTTCCACCTCGATGGACGAGATGTTCTCGCCGCCCGAGATGATGATGTCCTTGGAGCGGTCTTTCAGGCGGATATAGCCATCTTCGTCCCAGACGCCGAGATCGCCGGAGTGGAACCAGCCGCCGGCGAAGGCTTCGGCGGTGGCTTTCGGATTTTTCAGATAGCCCTTCATGATGACGTTGCCGCGGAAGAAGACCTCACCCATCGTCTCGCCGTCTTTCGGCACGGGCCGGAGGGTTTCGGGGTCCATCACGGCCAGTTCCTCCAGCACGACATAGCGCACGCCCTGGCGCGCCTTGAGGCGGGCGCGCTCGGACGCTTCGAGCGCTTCCCAGTCGTCGTTCCAGGCGTTGATGACGCTGGGCCCGTAGGTCTCGGTGAGGCCGTAGAGATGGGTCACGCGGAAGCCGGCGGCGTCCATCTTCTGCAGCACGGCGGCCGGCGGCGGCGCGGCGGCGGTGTAGAACTCGATGGTGCGGCCGGTATCGGCCTTCATGTCGTCGGGCGCGTTGACGATCATGTTCATCACCACCGGCGCGCCGCACATATGGGTGACGCCGTGATCGCGGATCGCGGCGTAGATGCGCGACGCCTCGGTCTTGCGGAGGCAGACATGGGTGCCCGCCACCGCAGAGATGGTCCAGGTGAAGCACCAGCCGTTGCAGTGGAACATGGGCAGCGTCCACAGATAGACCGGGTGCTGGCCCATCGCGGCGGTGATGGCGTTGCCGAGGCTGAGCAGATAGGCGCCGCGATGGTGGAAGACGACGCCTTTGGGGTTGCCGGTTGTGCCGGAGGTGTAGTTGAGGGCGATGGCGTCCCATTCGTCGCCTATGACTTCGCCGGCATAGGACGGGTCGCCTGCGGCGATGAAGGCCTCGTAGGTCTGCGTGCCGACGGCCTCGCCCGCGCCATCATGTTCGGGGTCGTCGATGCCGAGGACCAGCGGCCTGGTCTTGCAGAGCTTTAGCGCGGCGTTGGCGAGAGCCCCGAATTCGTGGTCGGCGATCAGAACTTTCGCCTCGCCATGGTCGAGGATGAAGGCGATCTCCTGGGCCGAGAGGCGGTAGTTGATGGCGTTGACCACCGCGCCGGTCATCGGCACGCCGTAATGGCATTCCAGCTGGGCGGGCGTGTTGGGCAGCAGGGTGGCGACGGTGTCGCCGCGCCCGATGCCGATGGCCTTCAGCGCCGAGCCGAGGCGGGCGCAGCGGGCGGCGAACTCGGCATAGGTGAAGCGCAAGGCCCCATGCACGACCGCCGGGCGCTGCGGGAAAACCGTCGCAGCGCGCCTGAGGAACCCGAGCGGAGTCAGCGCCTGATGGTTGGCGGCGGTGCGGGGCAGGTCGATGTCGTAGGGCGTCAGCGTCATGGGGACTCAACTGGGTTCGGCAGGGTCAGGCAGAGTGGCAAGGCGTCGGGCCCGGCTCAACCCCCGGCAGGGACAAGGCGGCGGTCACAGATTCGGCCCAATTCAGAGGCACAGACAGCCCCTGCTCTTGGCGCACGCGCCCGCCTTCGCTACGAGAGGACCATGCAGACGTTTCTCCGTTTCCACGCCGCGCTGTTCGCGCTGGCTTTCGCGACGCTGACGCTGGCCCCGGCGGTCCATGCCCAGGGGTATGACCGTTATGAGCTGGAGGACCGGCTGCGCCGGATCGAAGACCAGCTGCGCGATCTGCAGGACCAGATGTATCAGGGCCGGGGCGGCGGGGGCGGCGGCGGATCCGCCAATGTGCCGACGCAGCGGCTGAACGACATGGAGCAGTCGCTGCGCAACCTGACCGGACAGGTCGAGCAGTTCGGCTATGAGATCCGCACCATTCGCGACAAGCTGAACCAGCTGGAGACGGAGACGAATTTCCGCCTGAACCAGCTTGAGGGCAATCCGGGCGGCTCGCCGCCGCCTGCCGGAGAGCCCGGCGGCGGCCGTCCTTCGCCGCCCGCCGCAGCCCCCGACGAAGGCGGACCACGCCCGCCCGGCACGATCGGCAGCGTGCCCGCGCCGCCGGCCGGGGCCGATGTGGAATCGCTCTACAATCAGGCGATGGATCACCTGACGCGCGCCGAGTACGACGACGCGCTGCGGCTTTTCAAGCAGGTGGTGGCGAGCTATCCCCAAAGCGACGAGGCCGCCCAGGCGCAGTACTGGATCGCCGACATCCACTATGTCCGCAGGGACTATGAGAGCGCGGCGGTCGCCTTCGCCGAGGTGCTGAAGAAATATCCCAATGCCGGGCGCGGGCCGGAAGCGATGCTGAAGCTGGGCCTGTCGCTGATCGCGCTGGACCGCAAGAAGGACGGCTGCACCACGCTGGCGGCGATCAAGGGGAAATATCCCAAGGCCAGCGACGCCATTCTGGGCCGCGCCGATCGCGAGGCGAAAAAGGCCGGGTGCAAGTAGAGGCGGCCTTCGCCGCCGCGCTTGCGGTCTTCAGGCCGGCGATCCCTTTCGCCGTCGCCGTCTCGGGCGGGCCCGATTCCACCGCGCTGATGCGTCTGGCCGCGCCGTTGCGGCCGCTGGTGCTGACTGTCGATCACGGATTGAGAGCGGATTCGTCCGGCGAGGCGGCCACGGTGGCCGGCTGGGCGGCGGCGCTGGGTCTGGAGCACCGCACGCTGGCATGGACCGGGACCAAGCCGGCGCGGGGCGTGCAGGCGGCGGCACGGGCCGCGCGCTATCGCCTGCTGGCCGAGGCCTGCATCGCCGCCGGGATTTCGGCGCTGATGACCGGGCATACGCTGGACGACCAGATCGAGACCATCGCCATGCGCCGGGCCAAGGGCAGCGGCGATGCCGGTGCGGCCGGCATTCCGGCGCAGGCGCAGATGCCCGATGCGCCGGTGAGGCTGATGCGGCCGCTGATCGCCGTGCCCAAGGCGGCGCTGGTGGCGTGGCTGAAGGCGCAGGGACAGGATTTCATCGTCGACCCGTCGAACGCCGACCTGCGTTTTGAGCGGGCGCGGCTGAGGGCGGCGGGCGTCGGCATCGACCGGGCCGAGGTGACGGCGCTGCAACGGGCGCGCGCGGCGGCGGAGCGAGAGGCGCTGGCGGCGCTGGAGACTGCGGCCGCCGCCGATGGACGCGTGCTGGTGGAGCGGGCGCGTCTGGCGGGGCTGGACGACGCGGCGCTGGATGCGGCGCTGGCGGCGCTGCTGCGCCGGGCGGGCGGGCGCGATCACCCCGGCACCCGGGCCGAGCGCGGCCGGCTGGCGGCGGCGATCCGGGCCGGGGGGGCGTTTTCCGGGCGAACGCTGGCCGGGACGGCGATCCGGGCCGGGCGGCGCGCCGAGGGCGGGGCAGCCTGGCTGAGCTTCGTCCCGGAGGGGGGCGGAAAGCCGATCCGGGGCGCATTCTGGCTGCCTTTCGGCCAGTTTCCGCAGATCGGGGCGGACGGGACCGTTCTTTAAGGCCGGCGGAACCCGCGTTTATCTTCTTTACGATTTTCCGGCAGATTACCGGGGCGTCACTGGCGGTCGGGGTGGATCGGCCCTATCTTTCCCGGTTGAAAGAGACCCACAGAACAGGGCGGCGCGCCGCATTCCGTCTTTACGAGATGGCGCGACGCCGGGTTGTGCGTATCGAGTTTAACTTCAGTGTCCGGCAAGCCGATTGGCGTGGCCGGACGGACCGGATGGGCCTGCGCCGTGAACAATGGGAAAAATCTGCTGCTGTGGATGCTGATCGGACTGGTCATCATAGTCCTGTTCAACGTGTTCCAGAGCACCGCGCAGCGCAGCGGCGGCAGCGAGATCGCCTATTCCGATTTCCGCCGTGAGGTCGATGCCGGGAATATCCGTGACGTCACCATCCAGATGGACCGCATCAGCGGCCATCGCGGCAATGGCGAGCCGTTCACCACGACCGCCCCCTACGATCCCGATCTGGTGAAGTCGCTGCTGGCCAAGGGCGTCCAGACCAACGCCAAGCCGCTCGACGACGGCAGCCCGTCGCTGCTGAACGTGCTGGTGTCGTGGTTCCCGATGCTGTTGCTGATCGGCGTGTGGATTTTCTTCTTCCGCCAGATGCAGGGCGCGGGCGGCAAGGCGATGGGCTTCGGCAAGTCGAAGGCCAAGCTGCTGACCGAAAAGCACGGCCGCGTGACGTTCGAGGACGTGGCCGGCGTGGACGAAGCCAAGGAAGAGCTGCAGGAGATCGTGGAATTCCTGCGCGACCCGCAGAAATTCCAGCGCCTGGGCGGCAAGATTCCCA
>CAZBPO010000119.1:8449-8712 GCA_964493795.1 uncultured Flavobacteriaceae bacterium | reverse complement strand
GCGGCTTCACCGGCGGCGACACCGGCGGCGGCGGCGGCGGCGGATGGGGTGGCCCTGAAGGTATGCTGCCGCCGTGACCCTGAAACTCTTCAGGGTGACGGCCTCGCTCGCGCGCGCGCGATAGTCGCGCCATGTCCGAGCTACGGTTCGAGTGGAGCGCCTGGAAGCTGCCGTTGCATGCGACGACGCGGATCGTGCGGGCGTTCGGCCGCCGCGATGCGTATGGCGGCGTCGAGCCGCTGGATCTGCACGGGACGTCCTGG
>CAZBPO010000119.1:6307-8439 GCA_964493795.1 uncultured Flavobacteriaceae bacterium | reverse complement strand
GAGCCTGGCACAGCAGGTAGGCCGCGAGGAACCACAGCGGCGACCCCGCGCCGACGGCCGCCGCCGAGACAAGGTCGGGCGCGATCGCGCGATGGAGGGTTCGCCGACGCTGACGCTCACCAGCGGGGACGGCGACATCGCGACCGACACGCTGGGGCAGTTGACGCTTCTATTCCGGCCCGAGCGGCTGACGGCGCTAGCGCACAACACGACCTATTTCTGCGATCTGCTGATGACCGCAGCCGGCGCGACCTCGCTGTTCGCGCGCGGTCAAATCGTGACACTGGGAAAGGTGGTTGCGTGATGCAGATGATGCCTGTCCGCAGCCTGCCGCTGTCGCCCGCCGGCCCGGCGATGGCGCTGCGCGCCGTCGCGATGACGATCCGCCCGGCCGACGGGCGCGGCCATGTCGGGGCCGAGGACGAGGTGGTCGAGATCGCGCGCGGCGATGCGCTGGTGGCCTGGCCCGTGGAGGAGATCGTGCTGATGGGGTGCCCCGATGACCGCGCCTGACACCGCGCCGCTGCGCATCCACGCCGGATCGAGCTGGCGGCGCACGTTTCCGCTGCTGGACGCGCACAACGCCGACGCGCCCTGGACGCCCGAGGCCGGCGACGATTTCGTGCTGCGCATCCTCGGCCCTGATGGCACGCAGTCGGTGCGCGCCTCGGTGCTGCGCGGCGAGATGTCGATCGAAACGATCGACGGCAAGCCGCACCTGGTGTGGCCTCAGACCGTGCTGCAGTCGCGCGCGGTGCGGCCCAACTCGACATTCGAGATCGAGGCGCGGCGCGGCTATGCGCAGGTGCCGCTGCGCCAGGGCGTGATCCAGCTGACGGCCGGGAGCAATGACGATGAGCCTTGAGCGCGCATTGCGGGTGCCCAGCGGCCAGCTGGGCATGCCGGCCGGGTTGCAGTTCCTGGTCGGTGCGGGCGGCCTGCGGCCGGGCGAGGCTGTGTTCGCGGCCGATTTCACGACCGGGCGCTACTCGTATCTCGGCCAGACCTATTCCGATCTGCTGGCGATCCCAGGGCTGTCGTTTTCGCGAGCCGGCGCGCGGGGCGCGTGGGACAGCCGGGGCCGCGTCGAGGTGTTCGCGCCGGGCGTGCCACGCCGCACCGAGCGCGGCCTGAAGCAGGACGATTCGGGCCTCAACTACGCGACGCTGCCGGCGACCGGCACCGGCTGGGCGACGGCCGGCGACGGATGGACGTTCAGCAACGACACATTGCCCGGCCCCGACGGGATCGTGGGTCGCAAGCTCACCCGCGCCGCGCTGGCCGCGAACTCGTCCCGCAACCTCTCGGCCCTCGCCATGCCGGTCGTCGCCGGCGACGACGTCACCGCCTATATCGGCCTCAAGGCCTCTGACGGCTATACGTCGTGCCACATCGGCATCCTGACGCCGGACAGCATCTACGGCCTGGCGGCCAACGCGACGGCCGCGATCGTTTCTGGCCCCGGCGCCATCGCCGCCTATGGCGGCACGACCCAGCGTGTCGTCAGCGGGCTCAGCGCGAGCGTGCACACATGGATCAGGATCACCCGACGCATCGTCCCGGGCGACGGCGCGACGGCCTCGCTGTTCTGGGGCGGTCACGATGTCACGTCACCGCCCAATGTCGTCGCCTCGGCCGGCGTTGTGGCGATGCCAATGCTCACCAAAACGGCCGGCGTCGTCGACTACATCCCAAACACCCAGGCCGCCACGGCGGCGGCGGCGGGCCGCGACGAGCTGACGTTGACGGGGCTCGCCCATCACTGGCCGGTCACCCTGCTCGCCGAGATCGAGGTGGTCGACCAGCGCGGCCTGGCGTTCGTCGCCGATCTGCGCAGCGTCTCGGGCCTGGACCAGGTGCGCTGCTATAACAATTGGGACGTGAGCCAGATTTTCGCGCAGTCGCGCGCGGGCGGCGTGACGGTGTCGCAGGCGGCCGTGTCGGCGGCCGGTCTCGCCAGCGGCGGGATCTACCGGATCGCCCAGCGCCACGCAGACCGGGCGAGCCTGGTGGCGACCGATCGGATGTCCGCGGCGGTGAACGCGCCGGTCGATTCCATGTCGCAGTAGTTGGGGGACCAGGCGTCCTCGCGTCCGCGGGCACCGATGTTGTCACGCACCTGCGGGGTCAAC
>CAZBPO010000119.1:3687-6297 GCA_964493795.1 uncultured Flavobacteriaceae bacterium | reverse complement strand
CCTCGTCGGCGTCGCGCCGCGCGATCTCGCCACGCTGCATATCGGCCACCCCTATGGCCTGAGCGCCAACTCGCTGGGCGGCTATCTGCGCAAGTTCGCGCTGATCAAGGGACCGATGGCCTCAGAGGCATTCGCCGGGCTGGTGGCGGCATGAGCATCGTCGGCCCCATCATGGTCCCGATTTATGGCGCGCCGGACGAGACAGGCGAACGCGTCCTCGCCGGCTGGGCACCCGGCGTCCATTACAACATTTCGCGCACGGCCATGACCGAGGGGCTGGAGCCCTATGCGATCGAGCCCACCGCGCCGGCCGTTGTGTGGTCGGCCGACGCGCGCACCGCGCCGGACGGCCCTTGGCGCGACACTGCGTTTCTCCGCTTCGCCGACGAGACCGAAGCCCAAGCCGTCCTGATGGCCGAGGGCCTGATGCTGCTGGCCGCGCCCGAGCCTGAGCCTGAGCCCGAACCCGAAGGAGAGCCGGGATGAGCAAGATCGACAGCACCGACGACCAGCGCGTCGAGAGCAACACGATGCGCCATCAGTACCGCACGCTGAGCGAGCCCGAGAAGACGCTGGTCAGCGCCGTCAAAGGCGCGGGCGATGCGTTCCTTGAGGCGCTGAAATCCTGTCCTCAGGGCCGCGAAACGGCGCTGGCCAGGACGAAGATCGAGGAGGCCGTCTTCTGGGCCGTGAAGGGCGTGACAGCTTAAGAATCCCGAGCGAAAGGAACCGCTCATCGACTGCGGACCCACAGGCCATCAGCGAGAGACCTGCCGCAGGGTTCCGAGTAGGCCAGCCAGGGGCGGACCTGGCTACAACGCCTGAGAACGGACGTGACAGCCGGGAGAGACCGGCACCTTCGCCAACCTGAATAGGCGGGGGTCGCGGCGCGCCAACGCCGCGAACCGCGAGAATGACGCTCGCACACCGGCCGGGTCGCGACCCGGCAGATATCCCGCCGCCGGCCGGACCGGCACGGGAAGTCCGAGGCCATTTTTCGCATGGAGTCGAGTCCGTTTGTGGACGCGCGGTGCCCGCATTGCCGCGCGTTATTGTTTCGGCAGGAAAAGGGAGCGATTGTCGGCCGCGTCGAGATCAAGTGCCGCCGCTGCGGCAGGGTCTCGGACCCGTCACCGAATCGCCCGAGGGCCAGCGAGCCGCCTGAGCGTCCACCGCATCAGGAGCATCGCCATGGCCCCAAAGGCCCCATCTGAAACTGTCACGCCGATCCCCGGTCTCACCGGCTGGGTCGGTGGCAAGCGCAATCTGGCCAGCCGGCTAGGCGCGATGATCGACGCCATCCCTCACCGCACTTATGTCGAGCCTTTCGCGGGCGCGGGCCATGTGTTTTTCGCCCGGTCGAGGCGGCCGGCCCGAGAGGTGGTGAACGACGCCAATCGCGAACTGATTTCGCTGTGGCGGTGTTGCCGCCGGCATCCTGACGAGCTGCTGCGCGCCGTGCTGGAGACGCCCTATAGCCGGGCCGAGTTCGAGCGCCTGGTGCGCCTAGACCCGGCGCACCTGACCGACATCGACCGAGCAGCCCGACTGCTGTTCCTGCAGCGCGCACGGTTTCGCGGCGTGCCGACGAGCAACAGCTTCTTTTCCGACCCCGGCAAGGCCAGCTCGGCCGAGGCTTGGCGGCGACGGTTCCAGCGTGCTGCCGAGCGCCTGGCCGGGGTACTGATCGAGCAGCGTGATTTCCAATGGGTGATCGAGCGGTTCGACGGCCCCGATGCGCTGCTCTATCTCGATCCGCCCTATTGGGGCTCGGCCGATCTCTATGGCAAGGGGTGCTTCGGCCCCGCCGATTACGAGCGCCTGAGGGCGGCCTTAGGCCGCGTTAAGGGGCGCTTCATCCTGTCCTTAAACGCCGCGCCGGAGGTGCGGAGCCTGTTCGCAGGCTTCAGCATCGAGACCATCGCCACGAGCTGGTCGAGCCGTCACAAGGCCGCCCGCGCGGTGACCGAGCTGGTGATTTCGGGGGGAGCGGCTTTTGCCACCGACGCCAGCTAACACCCCTGCGTCTGATCGTCCCGGCCGCCCATTCCGGGCGGCGAAAAGGGGGATCAATGCCTCAATACCCAGCACCTCAAGGCGTGGACATCGCTTACCTCGCCGACATGCTCGCCCAGCTCGAGCGCCTAGCAGGCCGCCGATGGCCGTTTTTGGCCTATTTGATCGGGATCGCGCGCCTGGAGGCCGAGTCGCAGATCAAGCGCTAGAGCTGTCGGCCCGCCCTTCAGGGGGGCGGGCCGACCACCGCCATGGAAAGTACTCCAGAATTCGACGGGTCAATTTCCAGAATTCGATCCGCCGCTACAACCGGCACCAGCAGCACCGTGACGACCAGCGTGAACAGCATCATCGGCACGCCGATCCGCAGGAAATCGGTGAAGCCATATCCGCCCGGCCCCACCACCAGCGTGTTCACCGGCGACGATACCGGCGTCATGAACGCCGCCGAGGCGGCCAGCGCCACCGTCATCGCGAAGGGATAGGGCGACACGCCCAGATTCTGCGCCAACGCCAGCGCCACCGGGGCCATCAGCACCGCCGTCGCGGTGTTCAAGATGAACATGCCCAGCAACGCCGTCACCAGGAACAGCC
>CAZBPO010000119.1:0-3677 GCA_964493795.1 uncultured Flavobacteriaceae bacterium | reverse complement strand
GCCGGGCTTGACGACGGTCAAGCCCGGCAACACGGCGCGCTCACCGCGAAATCATGGAGTGTCGCGCGGCCGGACCCGCGCGCCTACCCCTTCTGGAACAGCCCGGCCAGCGCCCCGTGCGGCCCCCATCCCGCGATCGCACCCTGCAAGGCATCGGCGGCGATGGCGACCCCGCCGGTCTTCTCCAGCGCCGCCGCAAAGGGCAGGATGCCCACGATCAGCACCAGCGTCTGCCAGTGGATCGCGCGATAGGCGGCGTTGAAATCGAAACACCCGGCCAGGCCCATCAGCAGACAGGCGATCAGCGCCGCCACCAGATTGGGCGTCAGCCCCGTCACCATCAGCACGATCATCAGCGCCAGCGCGCCCAGCGCGAATGGCGCGCGCGAGGCGGCGGGGGCCACATCGTCCATCTCGGCGGGCAGGTTGATGACGATCATGTCGCGCTTGTCGGCGGCGATCTTGCGGATCGCCCGCCAGGTGCCCGCGACCAGCAGCGTATCGCCGGCGCGGATCGTCTCGTCCAGAATATCGCCTTCCAACGCCGTTCGGCCGTGCTTCTCGCCCAGCACCACCAGGTCATAGGTCGAACGGAACCGGGCGCTGACCACGCTCTTACCGACCAGCGGCGAGTCGGGCGGCACCATCACCTCGGCCATGCCCACGGCCTGCGCGTGACCGGCGAAATACGCGCCCACCAGCGGCAGTTCGTCCAGGTCGAACCGTTCGGCCAGCGCCTTCACCACGTCGCCGGCGCGCGAGACGTCGATGAACAGCACGTCTCCCGCTTCAAGAACGGTGTCGGGCGAAGGGCTCAGCACCTCGCGGCGGAACCGGCTGGCGCGCTCGATCGCGATCACGTTCGCGCCGGTGCTGCCGCGCAGATCGATTTCGCGCAGGCTGCTGCCCGCCAGGGATGAGCGCGCGCTGACCCGAACCCGGTGCGCCCGGCCTTTCAGGGCATAGGCCTCCACCCAGTCTTCCAGCCGGGGCCGTTCGCGCCCCGTCTGGTCCAGCTCCTTGCCGCCCAGACGGCGGCGCATCAGGATCATCCAGCCGATCGCCACGATCAGCACAGGGATGCCGATGGGCGTGAAGGCGAAAAAGCCGAAGCCCGCCTGCCCCTGCCGGATCAGCTCGCCATGCACGACCAGATTGGGCGCCGTCGCCACCAGCGTCATCATGCCCGAGATCAGCGCCGCGACGCTGAGGGGCATCATCAGCCGCCCCGGCGCGATCCGCGCCCGCCGCGCCACGCGCAG
Organism: uncultured Flavobacteriaceae bacterium; assembly: GCA_964493795.1. Classification (GTDB taxonomy): domain Bacteria; phylum Pseudomonadota; class Alphaproteobacteria; order Micropepsales; family Micropepsaceae; genus JADZAI01. The sequence goes on along the minus strand of CAZBPO010000119.1, from coordinate 2,415 downwards.
CACGATGGGAATGAAGATCGCCACCACGCCGGTCGAGCTCATCACCGAGCCGATGGTCGCGACGCTCAGCATCAGCAGGGCGATCAGCCGCACCTCGCTCGCCCGCGCCCCGGCGACCATCAGATCGCCCATGCGCTGCGCGACGCCGGTGCGCGCCAGGCCCTCGCCCACCACGAAAAGCGCGGCGATCAGCAGGATATTGGGATCGCTGAACCCCGCGACCGCCTGCTCCAGCGTCACCACGCCGGTCAGCGGCAGCGCCACGATCATGATCAGCGCCACCGCGTCCATGCGCGGCTTGTTCAGCGCGAACATTACGATCGCCGCGCAGAGCAGCCCCAGCACGATGGCGAGATCGCCGTTCATCGCGATCCCTTACTACAGGCGCGCGTGGCTCGGCTACGCCGCCTCGTCCTGCGTCACCATTTTGAACGTCGCGCCCAGATAGGCGATGAAGGTCGGCCCCAGCCCTTCCTTCTCGAAATGCGCGGCCGGGGCCGGCGTCGCCATCGGCTGGAAATCGGGGTCGGCGGCGGCCAGTTTGGGCCAGTCGTGATGGATGATCGCCGCGCGGCCGATCAGCGCGTAATCCGCGCCCGCCTCAAGACAGGCCCGCGCCTCGGCCGCCGAGCGCACCTTGCCCGCCACGCCCAGAACGCAGCCTTTGCGCGGCAGGTCGGTGAACCAATCCATCAGCGTACGGCCCTTGAACCGTTCGTCGCCCGGCTCCTTCCACACGTCCCACAGCGACATGTCCAGGAAATCCACCTTGTCGCCGGTCAAAATCGCCGCCGCCAGATCGCGGATCTCGCCCATGTCGAGGTCGAACCGCTCCGGCGACAGCCTGACGCCCAGCACGAAGCCGGGGCCGCATGCCGCGCGGATGCCGTCGATGATCTCGGTGATCAACCGCGCCCGGTTCTCGGCCGAGCCGCCATAGGCGTCGTCGCGCCGGTTCAACCCCGGCGACAGGAACGCGCACAGGATATAGCCATGCGCCCCGTGCACCTCGACGCCCTCGAAACCGGCCTTCTGAGCCCGCACCGCGCCGGCGATGAAATCGTCGCGCAGCTGCGCCACTTCCTCCAGCGACAACGCCCGCGCGCCCGTCGCCTCGTCATCGGACGGCCCCACCGGCGCTTCGCCGATCAAGTCCTTCGGCGAGCGGATGCCCGCGTGATGCAACTGCACCACGCCGATGCTGCCTTCTTCCCTGATCTTCGTCGCAAGGCGCGTCAGGCCGGGCAAATGGTCGTCCGACCAGATGCCCAGCTGCCCCGGAAAGCCCTGCCCGATCCGCTGCACATGGGCGGCGCAGGTCATGGTCAGGCCGAACCCGCCGGTCGCCCGCATGGTCAGCCAGCGATACTCGTCATCCGAAAGCGTGCCGTCCGCATGGCTCTGAAGATTGGTCAGCGGAGCCAGCATCAGGCGGTTCTTCATCGTGACGCCGCAGCGGAACGTCAGCGGCGCAAACAGGTCGGTCATGGGGCATCCCGAAAAGACAATGGCGATGGGCTGAACCTAGCCCATCGCCATCGGGATTCCAGCCTGTCGGATGGCCTCAGAACGCCAGCACCTTGGCCTGCTTCACGGCCGGCAGTGCGCGAATCGCCGCCAGCGTTGCGTCCGGCACCCCGCCATCCACCTCGACCAGCGCGATCGCGTCCTGCCCGGCCGAAACGCGGCCCAGCGTGAAGTTCGCGATATTCACCTCCGCCTCGCCCAGCAGCGTGCCCAGGCGGCCGATAAAGCCCGGCTTGTCCTCGTTGGTCACATACAACAGATGCGGCGCGAACGCGCCTTCCAGCTGGATGCCTTTCACGTCGGTGATGCGCGGCACGCCGTTGGCGAACACGGTGCCCGTCACATCGCGCGTGAAGTCCGGCGTCGTCACCCGGACCGTCACCTGCGACTCATAGGTGCCCAGCTGCTCGCGCCGCGATTCGGTGATGACGATGCCGCGTTCCTTGGCCACCACCGGCGCGTTGACCATGTTCACGTCGGGCAGGGCCGGCTTCAGCAGGCCGGCGATGGCCGACTGGGTCAGCGCGCGCAGGTTCATCTTGGCGACCGCGCCCTCATAGACGATCTCGACGCCCGTGATGCTGGTTTCGGTCAACTGACCGGCGAACGCGCCCAGCTTGCCGGTCAGGTCGATCCACGGCTTCATCACCGCCGCGTCGGCGGCGCTGATCGAGGGCATGTTGATGGCGTTGGTCACCGCACCGGTCAGCAGATAGTCGGAAATCTGCTCGGCCACCTGCAGCGCCACGTTCTCCTGCGCTTCGTTGGTCGAAGCGCCCAGATGCGGCGTCGCCACCACCTTCTCGTGGCCGAACAGGATGTGTTCCTTGGCCGGCTCGGTCTCGAACACGTCCAGCGCCGCGCCCGCGACATGGCCGCTGTCCAGCG
>CAZBPO010000118.1:6761-8716 GCA_964493795.1 uncultured Flavobacteriaceae bacterium | reverse complement strand
CGGCAATCTCGAAAGACGGGCGTCCGATGACAGCGCAGTCCGTCCCGCTATGGATACCGAGAAGCTCGACAAGACCACCCGCCATCGGCACCCGGTCGAACGCACCAGGTGTTCGCAGCCGGCGGGCGATGCTGTCCGCGATCTCGATCTCAGGCGAGATAATGATGTCGATTGGAAGATGTTCGGCGGCATAGAGGCCGCTCTTGTCCTGCGCGAGATATCCCGCGTGGCGCAGCCGGGCTATCCGCCGTTTCACATTGAAGAGCGAATAGGCAACCTGGCAGGCTACCATGTTGACTTCATCCGAATGCGTAACCGCGATCAGCATATCGGCTTCGCGCGCGCCGGCTTCCTGAAGCGTGGCGGGATGCGAGGCATGTCCGACAAGGCCGCGCACATCATAGCTTTCATCGACCCGGCGAACCTGTTCGTGGTCGATGTCGATCACAGTGACGTTGATACCTTCCGTCGCGAGGTGCCGGGCAATCGTCGTTCCGACCTGACCGGCGCCACACACCACGACTCTCATAACCAGACTCCCATCACGGCTGTGTGGGGCCGGGTCTTAGCGTGATGGCCGGGCAAGGCCCAGCCGCCTTGGTGAAAGCAGACGGGTTGCGGCTTGCCCGCGAGCGTGGAACAATGACCATGTGCCCGTTCATCCATGATCTTGCGGAGACCTCGTCATGATCGAAGCGCTTCTGTTGGTCGAACGCGGCTCGATCCGGGATAAGTCGCAAGACTGGGGCGCTCATGCCTTTGTCGCGCTTCCCTCCCCTGGCGACAGGATCGTCGTGCCGCGCGACGGGGAAGCCCATTATCTCACGGTGCTTTGCGCCCATCATCGGCCGGTGCCGATGGATGCGGTGGCGAACGGCACGGCAGAACCCGCGGCCGAGGTCGTCGCGAAATGGACGGGGTCGGAATAGCGAAGCCCCTGCCATCGTTCGAATCGAACATTCCGGGTACGTACAGACGCCGTTGATTGGTGCTCGCGTCGCCATTTTATTTGCATTCGCGGACCATCAGGACATCGACGTTGACGGCAGGCAAGAGTCTCTCGGCCTGGCTACCGATAGTGGCATGGGCAAAACCACTGCGGCCGTGCGTGCCCAGTACCAGCAGGTCGGCGTCGGTCCTGCCAAGCTCCTGCACAACCACCGTTCCGGTCTCGCCTTCGACGAGCCGAACTTCGAGTTTCGCCCGGAAAGCCGGATCGAGGCCGGCGAGAAAAGCATCCAGCTCTTCCTGCGCCTCCGCCCGAATATCGGCTTTGACGTCATCGGATTTGATCCAGCCTTCGTATGGAACATGAAAGGCATGGATGAGCGTGATAGCGACTTCCGGGAACAAGTCGGCGGCGGCCAGCAGGGCGGCGCGTGAGCAGTCCGAAAGGTCGGTCGCGACAACGAGCCGCCGATAGGGGGCGACCGCTCGGCGACGCACGATGAGAACCGGCCTCTCGGCATTGCGGATGATGTGGTCGACGGCCGTGCCGAGAAAATAGTCGCCGATGCTGTTGTAGCGCGCGACACCGGTGACGATCAGGTCGCTGCCCCGTTCCGCCACAATGGCAGCCAATGTCTTTGGGGCCGAACCCGCGCGCACGACCAGTTCGGCGTTTGCCGCCCTTTCCGGCAGGTCGGCGCGCAACCGGGAGATGACATCCTCTTCATCGACCCTGGCGCCTTTTTCAAGGATATGGGCGATAATCAGAGTTCCATGTTTCTCGTCCACCAGCTGCATGGCGCGGTCCAGGGCGCGATCCGAGCGTGCGGTAAAGTCGCTCGCCAGCAGGACTTCGAATGGAGGCATGATTATTCCTTTCCGATCGGACCTTGCCTAGCGGGGCTCGGTTCTTCTGGGTTCGACATCGCCATCCCGCGCAATTTCCTTCGCCTGTGCGACTTCTTCGTCGGCATGTTCGGAATGAAGGGGGGCAAAGCGCAACAGCG
>CAZBPO010000118.1:987-6751 GCA_964493795.1 uncultured Flavobacteriaceae bacterium | reverse complement strand
CATATCCGACGAACGCGGCCAGCAACGACCCGCCGAGCGTGCCCAGCTTGGCCTCTTCGACAAGCAGCGGGTCGTTGAAAGCCAGCCCGCCGATGAACAGGCTCATCGTGAAACCGATGCCGCAGATGATGGCGACGGCATAGATTTGCAGCCAGGTGGCGCCGCGCGGCTTCGCGGCAAAACCCGCTTTCACCGCCAGCCAGACCGCCGCGAAGATGCCGAACTGCTTGCCCAGGAACAAGCCCGCCGCGATGCCGATCGGCATCGGCGACAAGATGTCGTCGAGCGTCAGACCACCAAACGCGACGCCGGCATTGGCAAAGCCGAACAGCGGGACGATGAAGAAAGCGACCGGCACGTCGAGTGCTTGTTCAAGCTTGTGGAGTGGTGAATAGGGAGAGTCCGGAGCGCCGGGTGTCCTGACGATCGGGATAGTGAACGCGGCCAGTACGCCGGCTATTGTCGCATGAACTCCGGAGAGCAGCACCGCGAACCAGAGCAACCCGAAGCCGATCAGATAGAGCGGCAGCGACCTGACGCCGAAGCGGTTGAGCGCGAACATCGCGGCGAGGATAACTACCGACGCGAGAAGTGCCGGAATGACGATGCCCGAGGTATAGAAGAGCGCGATGATCGCGACCGCGCCCATATCGTCAACGATCGCGACCGTCACGAGAAACAGCTTGAGAGACGTCGGCGCCCGTCGACCGAGAAGCGCGAGCACGCCGATCGCAAAGGCGATGTCCGTCGCGGCCGGAATGGCCCAGCCATTGACGAATGCCGGATCGCTGCCAGCTATCATGAGATAGACGGCCGCAGGAGCAGCCATACCGGCGAGCGCCGCCAGAACCGGTAAGCGTCGCTGGTCCCAGGTGGAGAGCCGTCCATCGACCAGCTCGCGCTTGATCTCGAGGCCCACGAACAGGAAGAAGATCGCCATCAGGCCATCGTTGATCCAGTGCAGGATCGAGAGACCGCCCACATAGTTGTGGAGCGTGTCGAAATAGGCTGCCGAGAAAGGAGAGTTCGCGATCATCATCGCCAGCAGCGCGGCGACCATCAGAACGATGCCGCCGGCGGACGCGCTTTCGATGAAGCGGCGAAGGACCGGTCCGAGCCCGGACCTGGAAGAAGAACGTGACGACGCCACGGAGAAAATACTCCCGGAAAAAGGTTTCAACCATTCTCCGTATTCGGGCATCGCACCCGGGCGCACGCAGCACACGCCAAGCCCGTCTGCCATAAGCATGTTGGTGCCGAACTTCAACGCCGCCGACACAACTACGTCGGGTTCTCGCTGCTATTCAGTCTGGATGTCGAGCCTCGGTTGACCACATTGATCGACAGGCATGCGCCATACCTGAGATTGAAAGGGGCGCGGATCCTGCAACCCGCGCCCTTCCATCGATGCTCTCCAACCTCAATCGGTGGATTGGCTGCGTCCTGTCTTGTTGGACTTGCTGGCCTCGTCCAGCTTTTCCAACTGGCGCGAAGCCCAATTGCGTCCGCCGAGACCGAAGGCCAAAGCGCCGGCGACCGCTCCCCCGATCACCAGTGCGCCGAAGGCGAGCCGGACGATGTCCTCGCCCACGCCCATGAACTGAAGGCCCATGAAGGTGAACAGGATGATCGCGGCCCATTTGACGATCGTGGCGGCCAGCGAAGATTCACCAGCGCCGCCGATCAGCCGCTCCAGCAGACGCGCGATCAGGAAGCCGACGATGATGACGACGGCGCCGAAGACGACTCGCCCGCCAAGTTCCAGCACACGGTCGAGGATTGCGGTGAGTTCGGGAAAGCCGAGCAATCGCGTCGCGGCGATCGCGAAAAAGAGAATGATCGCTACCTGCGCGATCCGAGCGACTATACCCGACACGGTTGCGCCTTCGGGCAGGATTCCGGCCGCGCCGACGGCGCGGTCAGCGCCGAGGCCCGGCAGGATTTCCGTCAGGATCTGCACGACGAACCGTGAGACCAGATAGCCTACGCCAAGCAGCAGCGCCGCGCCGACGATCCGTGGAATTGCCGCCAGGATCAGGCGAAGCATGTCGCTCGCCGGGGCCGATACGCTTGCCAAATCGAGGGCATCGAGTGCGAGGATGGCAACCGGGATAATGATCAGGACATAGACGATCACCCCGATCGTCTTGCTGATCTGGGAATTGCCCGTCAGCGCCTCGGCGCCGCCCCGATTGACCCATTTGTCAAAGGAAACGGTTTGAAGGGCGGTCACTACGATATCGCGAACGATCCTTGCCACCATCGCGCCGATGAAGAAGATCAGGCCTGCGCCGATCAGCTTGGGGACGAACGCCATGATGCTGTTGAGCAGGGTCTGGACCGGCGCCATGACGCCGCCCAGATCGAAGACTTGCAGGATCGCGAGCAGGCCGAACAGCCAGATCAGCAGCGAGACGATCTTGCCAAGGGAACTGCCGAAAGATTCGCCGGTGGAGGTGCTTCGTCGGAAAAGTTCGACCGTGTCTATGAGCTTTGCAAAAGCCCATTTGGCGGCCTTCGCGAGTATCCAGGTGATCACCAGGATAAGCAGCGCGATGGCAGCTTTCTCCAGGATAGCTAAGGCCAGATTCTGGTCGAACACGTAGTTTCCGACATGCAACAGTCTTCTCCCCTTGTTGAAACCAGGCGAAGCCTAACACAGGCACCATGGATTGTGAATTTCAGCAACCGGCAGCACCTCCTAGAGAGGTGCAGCTTCCACCGGCGCCGTCAGGAGGCTGAAGCTTTGCCCCGCTGCTGGAGCGGACATGGGGCGCACGCCTTGCTGCCTCAGCAATTCAGCAATGTTGAGCGCGCGTCGAGCCGAGAGCGGTGGATTGTTACTGGCGCTACCTTCAACAGGTAATCCGGGAACGCCAAGCGCCGGAATATTCCATCGCTTTGCAGCCCAGGCCGACAGGAGTACGGCTCGACGGGCCGCGTCATCGAGGTTGTCAGCGCCATTGGCGAAACCAATCTCAGGCAACGGCAAAAGCGGAGGCAAAATAGCGATTTGCCATCCTTCCGCATCGCCGGAGATACGCTGCTCCAGCGCATGGTAGGTCGCCAGATTGGCGCCAGGTAGCACTGCGGCCGTGGCGGTCGCACGCTGATGCTCCCGATCGAGCGTGACCTGTTCTGGAGAAACCCCTGCCGCGAGAGCTACCATACGGCCGATTGTGTTTTCCATTCTTATGGCAGCAGAAGCCGCTTCATTGGCCTGACGCAATTCGGCACGCTGCACATCAAGCGCGCCTGCTCCCGGATCGAGCAGGACCTGATCGACCTGAAGCTGGACCGGCCGTTGCAACCGCTCGGCCAGAGCTGTCTCCAGGGCGCCATTGTTCTTGGCCATGGACCTGGGGGCGATAACGACGGATCGGACCGTGATCGGTCTCCGGTCGAAATCGATATCGAGCTGCGTGACCCGCGCATTGGCGCCGAAGCGATCGGATAGGAAGGAGCGGATCTGGTTGGTCGTCACGGCTTCCCGGGCGATATGGCTAAGCGACAGACCGAGCGGCACCGCCATCACGATGAAGGCGAGCAGCAATAGCCAGGTCTGTGTCCAGCTTTGCTGGCTCGAGAGAAAATGACCGAAGCCATACAGGCGGGCCATGATCGTTGCGGCAAGAGCGATCGTGACGAAGTTGGTAACGAAGAGGGCCAGCGCGCCGCCGAGTACGGCCATATTCCAGGTTGCCAGTCCATAACCGACGACGGCGAGCGGCGGCATCAACGCTGTAGCGATCGCCACGCCCACGATCGTTTCGCCACGCCCACGGATGATCGCAAAGGTGCCCGCCAAGGCGGAGAACAAGGCTACCAGCAGATCGAACAGATTCGGCCGCGTTCTCGCGAGGATCTCTGCGGTCGGTGCTTTCAGCGGCGAGGCGAGCACGATCAACGCCGTAAACAGGATCGCCACACCCGCGCCTATGGCAAGCGCGATAAGAGAACGTCGCATCTCCGCGAAATCGAACAGGGCCAGACTGAATCCCAGCCCCAGGATCGGACTCATTAGCGGCGAGATCAACATGGCGCCGATGACGACAGCCGGCGAGGACAGCAGCAGCCCAAGCACCGCGATGCCGGCCGACATCATGGTCATGAAGGCGTAGCGTGGAGACCAGCCACTGTCCTCAGCGACCTGCGCGACAACCTTTTCGTGATCGATCGTTCCAACCACGGCTAATCGCCACCAGCGATAGAGCGGCATCCGATCCCAGCGATTGTCCGAAAAGGGATGATCAGACGCAGGGGTGAAATGTGGATTCACAGAGGGCTTGCTTCTTCTGATCGCTTGAGGAGCATGCTTTCTAGGCTGCGGCGTTCCAGACTAAAAGCGTCAAAAGCATGATGAATGGAGTAACAGCTGTTTGACCGCGCCCTATTCAAACCTGCCGTGTAGTGGACTGATTCCCTAACGAAGTTGGTTTCGGCGGCGTCTCGGGATAGGAAGTCTCGGATGAACAGCACCATGAACCCTCGCGTCTTTTGGGGTGCGACGCTTATCGTCCTGCTCTTGCTTGGTGGCGCATTTATCGCACCGGGCGCTTCCGACCTGATCTTCCGCCATGCCCAGGCCTGGGTGATCGACCGCTTCGGCTGGTTCTATGTCGCATCGGTCGCCGGCTTCCTAGCCATGATGGTCATCCTGGCGATTGGACCCGCCGGGCAGCTTAAGCTCGGTCCCGATGATGCCGAGCCCGATTTCCCATATGTTTCCTGGCTGGCGATGCTCTTTGCGGCGGGCATGGGCATTGGCCTGATGTATTTCGCCGTCGCCGAGCCGATCCAGCACTATAGTGCGCCACCAGAGGCTCAAGCGGGAACCATCGACGCGGCGCGCGAAGCGATGGTGATCACCTTCACCCATTGGGGCGTCCATGCCTGGGCCATCTACGCGACTGTCGGTCTCAGCCTCGCCTATTTCACCTATCGCAAGGGGTTGCCCCTGACCTTGCGGTCGGGCCTGCATCCGCTGCTGGGCAAGCGCATCAATGGATGGGCTGGCGACATGGTGGACATTTTCGCGATCTGCGGCACGCTGTTCGGTATCGCGACGTCGCTCGGTCTCGGCGTCTCGCAAATCGGCGCAGGCCTTGCCTATGTCTATGATTTTCCCAACGGCACGACCGCCCGAGCCATTTTGATTGTCGTCGTGATGGGCCTGGCGATGCTGTCGGTCCTGAGCGGCCTCGATCGTGGTGTGCGCCGGCTGTCGGAACTCAACCTCGTCCTTGCTGTGTTGCTGATGCTGTTCGTGCTCTCCACCGGACCGACTTTGTTCCTGCTGCGCGCTTTCGTTCAGAATTTCGGCCTCTACCTCGATCACTTTTTCGTTCGAACCTTCACGCTCTATGCCTACGAACCTCGCGGCTGGATGGCCGACTGGACGCTGTTCTACTGGGCATGGTGGATTGCCTGGTCGCCGTTCGTAGGAATGTTCATCGCACGCATCTCGCGCGGACGAACCGTTCGGGAATTCGTGGTCGGTGTGCTGTTGGTGCCGACCGCATTCACCTTCCTGTGGATGACCGTGTTTGGGAACACGGCCATCTCACTTGATCTAGGCACCGCCGCCGGAGCTATCGCGAATGCCGTGGATGCCGACCTTTCGACCGCGCTATTTCAATTCTTTCACTATCTGCCTGGCTTTACGATCACCTCAACGCTCACGATCCTGCTGGTCGGCGTGTTCTTCGTGACTTCGGCGGACTCGGGCTCACTGATGATCGACACGCTGGCGTCTGGTGGCGCC
>CAZBPO010000118.1:0-977 GCA_964493795.1 uncultured Flavobacteriaceae bacterium | reverse complement strand
CCGAGTGCAGTGCGATCGATGAGGGGGAAGGGTCGCACATGGGTACGCTGCTGCGGTTTGTGAATGCGATTGCCGACGACGTTGCCGAGGATTATCCGCACGTGATGATCGACACGCTGGCGTCTGGTGGCGCCGACGAAACGCCGCGCTGGCAGCGCATCTATTGGTGTATCATGCTGGGAGCTGCGGCGATGCTGCTGCTTCTTGTCGGCGGTCTTGGGGCGCTTCAGGCAGCGACTCTCGTCGCGGCGCTGCCGTTCTGCTTTATCATGATCCTGCTGGCCTTCGCCCTGGCGCGGCAAACCAGTGCGGACCTGGAAGGAACGACGATCCATACCGACGTGGCACCGATCCGCGGACGTCTCAAGCGCCTCTTCACATCGGCCAGCCGCAAGGAGATTGTCGAGCAGATGGTTCGCAACGGTTTACCTGCGCTGCAAACGGTTCGCGATGCGATGATCGCCGAAGGATGGTCGGAGTGCAGGATCGACCAGGAAGAAGGCACGATTACCTTGTCGATCGGCGCCCCGCCGGAGCGCCGCTTCATCTATCACCTCGTGGCGCGTTCGCGGCCGTTACCGGCCTTCACCGCGCTCGACGCGCCGGAGGCGCACCGCAGCCTGGTGTGGTGGCTTGCAGCGCAGGTCGAAGGCGGAGAGAAACCGCGTGATCTGACTGGCTTCACACAAGGCCAGATCACCGGCGATCTGCTGGAGCAACTCGAACGCTGGCGGCTCAGCTAACCCAGTTTGGTCACGCTCACACGGCGGGGCGCAATGGCAGGTCTGCAAGCGCCGCGATATCCACGCCTGACGGACGCTGGAACAAGCGCAGGCCGAACTCGGGCATGATGGCAATAAGATGGTCGAAGATATCGGCCTGTATGCCCTCGTAGTCGCCCCATGCCGTCGTGCTGGCAAACGCATAGATCTCCAGCGGCAGACCATGCTCGCTGGGCGCGAGCTGGCGCACAAGCA
>CAZBPO010000117.1:5540-8771 GCA_964493795.1 uncultured Flavobacteriaceae bacterium | reverse complement strand
CAAGAATTTTTCGATCCTCTACGGCGACGAAGGTCCACGCCTCGCCCCGCTGTATGATTTGCTTGCGACCGTTGCCTATCCCGACCTCTCGCCGAAATTCGCCATGAAGATCGGGAAACGGGCGACTCTTGCCGAACTGGACGCGAAGGGGTGGGCAGCGTTTGCGGCGGACGTGGGTATCGGCCTGCCCCTGATACGAAGACGGGTCGCGGAGATCAGCAAGGGGGTCCTTGCGAAGGCATCCGCTGTCGCAGGCGAGCTATCACGTCCCGGGTTGAATGCGGCGGCCATCAAGCAGTTTGCGGGGATGGTTTGCAACCGCGCCGATCAGTGTACCTCGACGGTCTCGCGAGCCGTGCGCTGAAAGAGCCCGCCTGAAGGCGGAAGATACTTTTCCATCTGGCTAGGTATCTTGGCGCGCGAGGGGCGATCTCTATAGATAGCCATATGGCTAACCTTGATTCGATCTTCCACGGACTTGCCGATCCGACGCGCCGGGCGGTCATCGCCCGGCTGGCAGCGGGACCCGCGCCCGTGTCCGAACTGGCCGCCCCGCACGATATGGCGCTGCCGAGCTTTCTCAAACATCTGAAAGTGCTGGAGGCCGGCGGCTGGATCCAGTCAGACAAGGCCGGCCGCATCCGCACGTGTCGCCTCAGACCTGAGGCGGCGAAGGCCGCCGAAGGCTGGCTCGGCCTGCAGCTTGCGCTCTGGGATGCACGTCTCGACCGCCTCGACGCGTTTCTCGCCAACCTCAACGACGAAGGAGATAACAACGATGCATGATCCCGAACTCGATCTCGTGCTGGAGCGGACCGTTGCCGCCACGCCCGCCCAGCTCTGGCGGGCCTGGACCGAGCCCGAACTTCTCAAGCAATGGTTCGCCCCCAAGCCGTGGACGGTGGCGCGTGTCGCGATTTCTCCCCAGGCGGGCGGGATATTCTCGGTCGTGATGGCCTCTCCTGAAGGGGCGGAAATGGATGAGACTCCGGGTTGCGTGCTCGTGGCCGAGCCGCAAAAGCGGCTTGTCTGGACCGATGCCGTCGGCCCCGAGTTCCGGCCCAACCCCGAAAGCTTCATGACTGCCGACATCACGATGGAGGCCGTCGACGGGGGAACCCGATATCGCGCGCTGGTGCGCCACAAGTCGGGCGCGGACCGCCAGAAACATGAAGAAATGGGCTTCCATGACGGCTGGGGCACGTGCCTCACACAGCTCGCGGCTCTAGCAGAGAAGCTTTAGCGCACGGACGATTGGGGCCGCGGCCATACCCGCGATTCCGGAAAGCGGGCCCGAGTTCGTTGATCGAGCTGCCGCGGCTCACGAAGGGCACGGCCGCGCGCCCTAGAGGTCGCGCTCGACGAACGGGCTCGGAACGTGATGTTCCGGGCCCGTTCAACCTAGTCAATCATTCCGATCGCCTTCCTTATTGCAATCTGGACGGGTGAAGCTGGAAGCGCAGGGTCGAATTCACCTCGTGGCAGCAGGGGTGGCTGAGCCATGAAACGAGGCCGAGACCCACGGTGCGCTTGCGCTGCATGCACGAGAAAGGGATGACAAAGATAGACCGTGCCTGCCTCTCCAGTAGCGAGCACAACTTTGCAGTCTGCGGTTGAGGCGAAGTTATCAGCGGCGAGTTCACCGAGAGTGAGGCCTCGCTCGCCATGCGGCAATAACTGCCTTGCTATCAGAAGATGCGAGCCACTGCGGATGCGGGTGGGCGCATCATCCTCCTCAATATCCGAGAAGAGGAACAGCATAAGCAGAGCACGTCCGCTGCTCTTCACGTTGACGCGCCATTGCATGAAGTCGGGATTTTCCGTCCCAAAGCTGACGTCGACGTGCCATCCCGTATCGCCTGGATCGACCAAAGAGGGAAAACGGACGGGGAAAGTTCCGAGCCCGGTAGGCTTTAGCCAGCGTCCGGCTCCGACCAGTGCGTCATAGGCGCGATGCAAAATCGGCGTGTTAGCGGCGTCGACAAAAGGCCGCCCTGTCATGAACCCGAGACGGACGACCGGGTGCTTCCAAGTCTCCGGCGCATCTGGCGAAAGGCTCATTGCATTCCACAGTTGATCCCGCCCGAGACGAGCGAGTTCGTCATCGAAGGCGCCTGTGAGCTTAAGGTATCCATGGTCGATGAAATGCTCGATCTGAGCGTGGCTCAGATCGGAATTAGATGAATCCGACATGCGATAAATCTCCGCACGGCCTCCACTCGGGAATGGCCGTTAATGATCCAGAAGGCACCTGAGTGCCGCGACGACCAGAGCCGTCAGATCAGCGGAAAGGATGTGGATTTGAACATCATCACCAGAATTATTTAGCAAAGCGTCGCGTCGGTGGCAAGACACTCGGACGGCAAGCTCGATATGCCTCCGAGACGACAGAGCGGGGCAATTGTTATGTCTCAGTAGGTGGCGGGCGTGATCGCCGCGATATCATTCTCCTGAATTTTCAACGGGCTGCGAGAGTTGAGACATGTCGTCCGGAATCTCGTGCAGGAAGCTCTGCCCCTTCTGGAGTCGCCTCCCTAGCGTCTCGATGAAGCCCTCGTAGCGCTCCCGCCCTTTGGCCTGCGCCGCCGCCTGCGCGTCAGTCGGCAACGGTGGCGTGATGGTCAGCCAGAAGCGCACGAACAGGGCAAGTGCCTCTGCGGTGACGCCGAGGTCGCGCTCGATCCGCTGAACCTGGCGCGAGATCCGATCGAGGCGGCGCGCGAAAGCCGCCTCGCGCTTATCCGCCCCATCGGGTGACAGGAATGAGGCAACCGCCGCCTCAACGATCGCGGAGCGGGAGAGCTTTTTGCGGTCGGCGAGATCACCGATCTGGCGCAGCATCTCGGGCGGGAAGTAGACATTCATCCGGTCGCGCATGGTTACCTCACAGATCGATGCCATCATTGGGATCGAGCACCACCTGTCGCGCCACGCCGCGCATCTGCTGGCGCAGCGCCTGCCGCTGCCGCGCCGCGTCTTCCGGCTCATCGTCCAGCATGATGGAAAACTCGTCGGCCGCGGCAGGTCCGGTTGTTTCCTTGGCGATCGCGACATGGTCGGGCAGCTCCGGCTCGCGCCGCAGCCCGCCATTGGCCGCGTACTCCGCCTTGTCGAGCTCAGCCGCGAGCACAGCGTCGGGCCGCTGCGGCTTCAACTCGGACCAGGCGTCCTTTCGGGCCGAACGCCCGAATTTCGCTGGGTCGGGCGATGACAGGATGCGCTCCTTGAAGC
>CAZBPO010000117.1:705-5530 GCA_964493795.1 uncultured Flavobacteriaceae bacterium | reverse complement strand
CTTCTTGGCTCGGATGGGATGGACACCGGCAGCCATGACGATTTCATCCGTCGCCGGTAGCTGCATCACCTCGCCAGGGGTGAGGAGCGGCCGCGCCGTCTCCGAGCGCGAGACCATCAGATGACCGAGCCAGGGGCTTAGCCGATGCCCGGCATAGTTCCGCATCGCCTTCATCTCCGTCGCCGTACCGAGCGCGTCGCTCACGCGCTTGGCGGTGCGTTCGTCATTGGTGGCGAAGCTCACGCGCACATGGCAGTTGTCGAGGATCGCGTTGTTCGGGCCATAGGCCTTTTCGATCTGGTTCAGCGACTGGGCGATGAGGAATGACTTCAGGCCGTAACCCGCCATGAAGGCGAGCGCGCTTTCAAAGAAGTCGAGGCGGCCGAGAGCTGGAAACTCGTCCAGCATCATTAGCACGCGATGCCGCCGGTCTCGCGCATGCAGATCCTCGGTCAGGCGTCGGCCGATCTGATTCAGTACCAGCCGGATCAACGGCTTCGTCCGGGATATGTCCGACGGCGGAACCACGAGGTAGAGCGTTGCTGGCTTCTCATCGGCGATGAGGTCGGCGATCCGCCAGTCGCAGCGGCGCGTCACCTCCGCCACCACCGGGTCGCGGTAGAGGCCCAGGAACGACATGGCGGTGGACAGGACGCCCGAGCGCTCGTTGTCGCTCTTGTTGAGGAGTTCGCGCGCTGTCGAGGCCACGACGGGATGAGGGCTGCCAGGGCCGAGATGCGGCGTCGTCATCATCGCCTTCAGCGTGGCTTCGATCGGACGGCGCGGATCCGACAGGAAAGCGGCGACACCGGCGAGCGTCTTCTCCTCTTCCGCGTACAGCACATGCAGGATGGCGCCGACGAGTAAAGAATGGCTCGTCTTCTCCCAGTGATTGCGCTTGTCGAGCGAGCCCTCGGGGTCGACGAGAACGTCGGCGACATTCTGCACGTCGCGGACTTCCCACTCGCCGCGTCGCACTTCGAGGAGCGGGTTGTAGGCGGCCGACTTTGCGTTGGTGGGATCGAACAGCAGGACGCGGCCGTGCCTCGCGCGGAAGCCGGCGGTCAGCTGCCAGTTCTCGCCCTTGATGTCGTGGATGATGGCGGAGCCCGGCCACGTGAGGAGCGTGGGAACGACGAGGCCGACACCCTTGCCCGATCGGGTCGGTGCGAAGCATAGGACATGCTCCGGTCCATCGTGCCGGAGATAGGCGTCGCCGAGCTTGCCGAGGACGACGCCATCGGGTCCGAGCAGGCCCGCTGCCTTCACCTCCCGGAGTTCAGCCCAGCGGGCCGAGCCATAGGTCTCGACGTTCTTCGCCTCACGGGCACGCCATACCGACATCGCGATGGCGACGGCGATGGAGATGAAGCCGCCGGAGGTGGCGATCATTGCGCCTTCAACAAAGATCGGCGGGGCATAGGCGTCGTAGAAGTACCACCACCAGAAGAAGGCGGGTGGGTAGTAGACCGGCCAACCTGCCAGCTCGAACCACGGCGAGCCGAGCTGCGCCTGAAAGCCGAGCCGCCAGGCGGTCCATTGGGTCGCGCCCCAGGTCGTGAGCAGCACGATGAGGAACACGGTGGTGATCTGGCCCCAGAGGATTTTCGTCGCGGACATCGGCGGCGGTCCATTCTTCCTTGTTGGCTAGAGGGCGAGCCCGCGCTTGCGGCCGAGGCCCCATTCGATGCCGCCGCCGTCCTTCACGGCGCCAGCGACATGCTGGCCGAGCTTGCGTTCGATCTCGCGGGACCAGGGTACGAGTTGGAAGCCGAGGCCGTTGTCGATCATTGCGAAGCGGCCAGAGGAGAGGTCGAGACGCTGGCGATAGATGCCCGCGACCTGATCCCCGGCGGTCGGCTTCGAGTGCGCCAAGCCGGTCTCGGCGGAGAGGCGCGCCCCGACCGCATCCAGTTCGCGCCGCCGCAGCGTGGCGAGGAGTTCACGTTGCAGGATGATCCGTTGGCCTTGGCGGCGGCCGAGGCCTTGGTCGACGAGATACTCGGCCCTTGCCTGCAGGGCGTCGCGCACCTCTCGCCCGAAGCCCCCCATCGACAGCGGCATGGGGTCCGCCTCCACGAGCCGATGGTCCAGCCAGGTGGCCCCCGGCGCCTTTATCTGCTGGCCGAGTTCGAGGTCTGACCGGCTCGCGAGAACAAGCGTCGGGCGCGGCTCATTGGTTCGGCCAAAGCGCCGAACCTCCACGATGCCGCCGATCGCAGGCGCATGCTCGAAGGCCTCGACACCGCGGAACCGAACATGGTGGGCCCGGCCATCGGTGCCATCGATCACCGCATAGGCTTCGCCCGTCAGTTCGTCGTGCAGGCCGCGATCGACCAGCCGCCCGATGATCGGCGCCTGTCCGCTGCCGCCTTCGATGACATAGTCGGCGACAGCGCGATCCTCACCACGCTCGGCGAAGGCCCGGTGCATGGTCTTGATGATGTCCCCGCGAAGCCCGAGGTCGCGCAAGTGGCGTTCGGCGTCGAGGCCGACCATCCACTCGCCGGGCCTGGCGGATGACGCGAGGCCCATCTTCTCCAGGTGCTGGAGCCGGCCGATCATGAGCCGGCGGGTCTGGGGATCACCGGCACCGGATTGCTCGGGACGAAGATCGATGAAGCCGGTCTCGTCGGCGGCTATGCGAATCTCGACATCGAGACGCGTCCAGCGCTCGGCCGTGATCTCGCGCTCGAGCGCCGTCTTGATTTCGTGCTCCGGCTTCGGGCCGAGTTCGATCGACACGAGGTCCTCGGCCCGGGATCGCAAGCCGCGGCTGATGTAGTCGCGTGAGATGACGAGGTCGGCGCCCTGGGCGTCGACGCCTCGCACTAGCAGGTGGACGTGGGGATTGTCGGTGTTCCAGTGATCGACCGCGACCCAATCGAGCCGGGTCCCGAGGTCGGTTTCCATTTGGCGCGCGAGATCGCGCGTGAAGGCGCGCAGGTCCGTCATATCGCCGGCGTCCTCGGGCGAGATGATGAAGCGGAAATGGTGCCGGTCGTCCTTCGAGCGCGCGGCGAAACCAGCGTCATCGGCGCGGTCGCTGTCGGCATCGAACATCACGGCCTTTTCACCGTCGCGCGTGACGCCGTCGCGCTTGAGATAGGAGAGGTGGGCATTGAGCGGCGCAGACCGGAAGGCCCGGCCCTGGTGCCGGGCGATCCGCGCCTTGACGACGACGCGGCGCGACGAGCTGAAAAGCCGCGCGCGGCTGAAGGCAATCCGTCCGCGCCCGAAGCTCGAACGGCCATAGCCGGATGCCTTGCGGCCCGGACCGCCGCCGGTGCCGACATGCCCCGAGCGATTGGCGGCACGCAGGACCTGGTTGATGAAGCTCTGGGGTCTCGGCGCCCGCGTCGAACCGATGCGGCCTGGCCGGACCCGGAAATCGCTATCGCCCTCGCTCATCGCCGGCCTCCGGCAGGCAAAACGCCGGACAGTGCCGACAATGTCCTTGAAATAGCGTGGAAAATAGCCGGAAGCGGCACTGTCCCCGACCGACCGGCACGTGAAAAGCCATGCAAAAGCAATAGCTTGCGCGCGAGTGGCGAGCCGCTTTTATCTCGCCGTCTGTTGGTCGTGTCTGCTTCGCCCCAACCCCCCCCTGCCGCCGCTCTCCGGGAGCTCGCTACACCGCGGCGGAGTGCGATTCTGGTCATGGACGCCCCCCATCATCTGCGCGGGTCACGAAGATGCCTGCCGTCTGCGTCGAACCGGCGGTTGGGGATTGCTGCGGATCTGCCGTTCGGCTGCCGCTCCTTTGACGATCGGGCTGCGATCGTTCCGCTGCAACGCTGCCGTCGGAGCGCGCGACGAACAACCGAGACCGAGTCCAGGCGAGAGGGTCGACGGTCGCGACAGCGACGCCGGCAGCGAGCGGCTCACTGCCGATCAACGGCGCGATCGCGGCCACGTAGGCGATGGTCTCGGCGGGCAGCGTGCGGCCAGCCGAGAGATAGTCATCGTAGCGCCCGGGGCCGGCATTGTAGGCCGCAAAGAAGCCCGGCGCGCCGTAGCGGTCGTGCATTTCGCGCAGATAGGCTGCACCAGCGAGGATGTTGTCGCGCGGGTCAAAGGGATTGGCGCCCAGACCGTGGCGCGCCCGCAGGTCCGCCCAGGTCGCGGGCATGATCTGCATGAGTCCCATCGCGCCCTTGGGCGAAACCGCGCGGACACGACCGCCGCTCTCGACGCGCATGACTGCCCAGATCCAGCGTTCGGGAATGCCGAACCGCTGCGCTGCCTCGGCGACCGCTCGTGTGTAAGCCGAGCCTGCAGCGGGTCGCTCGATGACCGAGGTCTGCGCCAGCGACGGCGCGGGCATCGCGCCGGCAAAGGCCAGGCCAGAAAGGAGAAGGAAGGGCAGTCGGCGGGCGGCCCCTTTCGCTCCGACAGCGGGCTGGCGACGGGAGACGCGCATCGGTCAGTCCCGCTCGCTGCGCTTGGTCGGCCGGTTCCAGTAGAGACCCCATGATGATTTGTCGTCGGCCGACTGGAACAGGTTGGCCCGGATCGGCTGTGCGAAGGTCGGATCGTCGAGCTGCAACGACACATATTCGCCGGCCTTCTCGCCGGTGCGTTTCCATCCCACCCCCACTTCCGGCCCATCGGCATCATCGCCGAGGTGAATGCGATAGTCGGGCGCGTTCTCGGTGTCGGAGTGCTCCGCCGGCACGAGAACCAGAGCGGCGTCGAGGGCGAGCGTGCGGATGCGGCCCCCATAGCCGTTCTTGGTGCGGGTGAATTCTCCGATCAGGCTCATGGCAACCTCCTTGGCGATGCGGTGGAACGGGTCATGGCTGCGCCGTCACCGCGTCGGCGC
>CAZBPO010000117.1:0-695 GCA_964493795.1 uncultured Flavobacteriaceae bacterium | reverse complement strand
GTACAGAGGCGTGGCCCGGCCGATCACGGTGGTGACGGCGAGAGGCCCGAAGTAGCGGCCGTCCAAGCTGTCCCGGACGCCGACGTTCATGAGAAAGAGTTCGCTCGCGCCGAGCCTGTGGCAGCCCTGCCAGATGGGCAGCGTGCGCCCCAGACGGTCGCGGTCGAGCGCATCGCCAACGGTGTTTCCGTCGACGGTGATGTGAGCGCCCGAACGACAGACCGTCTGACCTGGGAGTGCGGCAATGCGCTTCAAAAGCGGCACGCCGCGCGGCAGATAACCCCGGTCTTCTAAGAAGGCGGCAAGCGGCTCCGGCGCATTGACCGCGACAAGGTCGGTGACCTCGAGCGGCGTAGCCGAACCGATCTCATAGAGGCCGACCGGGACGCTGGCCGATGCGCTCCAGACGAGCCGCGGTGCAACGTGCACCATCGCCAGCGTGATCAGCAGGAGCGCGGCGCCCGTGGCCGTCAGCAGGTAGCCGGTGCGCGTCATGGCTCGGCCCTCTGGCGCAAGCGCCAGGCGCGATGCTGCTGTCGGGAGTAGGATCGCGGGGCGTCCCCGGCGGCGAGCCGGTTATGGACATGGCGCCAATAGTCAGGCGCAGCTTCGGCGGGATCGATGTCGAGCGCTTCGATCCCGTCGATCAGAAGCAGCACCTGCTCGACGCTCGGCCAGCCGCTCGTTTGCAGCAG
>CAZBPO010000116.1:4901-8836 GCA_964493795.1 uncultured Flavobacteriaceae bacterium | reverse complement strand
TTGGAAATCTTGGCGAAGGGCTCGCGCGAGAGGATGGCGACCCCATGCAGGCGCTGGGCTATCCCCACCGCGCCGTCAATGGCCGCAAGGGCTATCACGGGGTCGCCATCCTCTCGCGCGAGCCCTTCGCCAAGATTTCCAAGGTGGAATGGTGCGGCAAGGATGACGGCCGCCATCTCGCGGTGCGTCTCGCCGACGGGCTCGAGATCCAGAATTATTACATCCCCGCCGGCGGCGACATTCCCGACCCGGCCGCGAACGAGAAGTTCGCCCACAAGCTGCAATTCCTCGACGAGAAGGAGGCCTACTGGGCCAAGCGGCGCGGCAAGGGCAGCGAGCGGATCGTCGTGGTCGGCGACCTCAACGTCGCGCCGCACGAGACCGACGTGTGGAGCCACAAGCAATTGCTGAACGTCGTCAGCCACACCCCGCCCGAGACCGACCGCTTCAAGGCGATCCTCTCAGGCTGGGACTGGATCGACGTCACCCGCCGGTTCGTGCCCATCGAAGAGAAGGTCTTTTCATGGTGGAGCTATCGCAACCATGACTGGAAAATCTCCGATCGCGGCCGCCGCCTCGACCATGTCTGGGCCAGCCGGGCGCTGGAAGGCCATGTCAGCGCCCATTCCATCCTGCGCGACGCCCGCGACTGGCCCCAGCCGTCCGACCACGTTCCCATCGTGGTGACGGTCGAGCGCGGCTGACCGCGCCCCTCAGCCCAGGCCCGTCAGTCCAGGCCCGCCGCATCCAGCCGGCCCTGCGCCTCGCGCAGCCGGTCGGTCGTGTCCTCAAGCCGCTCGGCCAGCTCGCGCATCACCTCCAGCGCGAATTGCGGCACATCGCGCAGCAGCTGAAAGAAGGCGTCCTTGCCGACTTTCAGCGCGACGATGGGCGAGGCGGCCACCACGGTGGCGGTGCGCGGCACGTTCCTTAAAACCGCGATCTCGCCGATGAAGGCGTTCTTGGGCACCTTGGCGACGCTGACGTCATGGCCTTCGTCGGTCCGCACCGTCACCTCGGCCTCGCCGTCCAGCAGGATATAGGCGGCGTCGCCCGGTTCTCCCTCGCGGCACAGCACGCCCCCGACCGGCAGCTGCAGGCGGTGGCTGGCGAAGGCCAGCAGCTTCAGCTTGGCGCTGTCCATGGTCGCGAAATACGGGATGCGCCGCAGCGCCTCGACCTCGTCGATGATGCTCATGGGCTCATGCTCCTCATGCCGCGCCTGCGATGCGGCCATGTTCGAAGGCGATCACATGATCGAAGGCGGCGCTGTCCTGGCCGGGCGACAGCGTCCACACCAGTCCCTTGCCGGACCGGGCGGCGATCACGCGCTTCATGATGTCGGCCTGCGCCTGCGGGTCCAGCACGGCCAGCGCGCCGTTGACGACCAGCAGGTCGGGGTCCTTGACCAGCGCCCGGGCCAGCGCCAGGCGCTGACGCTGCGAGGGCGTCAGCCGCTTGCCCGACGCGCCGGCATGGAAGCCCAGGCCGATCCGCGCGATATCGCCCGCCAGCCCCAGCTCGGCGATCACGCCCTGCAGGATGGCCTGGATGCGCGCCTGCGCATCGGGGGCGCCATAGACGATGCGGCCGAACAGGATGTTGTCCTCCACCGAGGCCGCCTCGTTGTACTGGTCGGCATCGTAGAAGGCGATCTTGGCCCGTTCGCGCTCCGGCAGCCTTTCGTTGAACAGCATCCGCGCCGCCAGCAGCTTGGCGCGCATCGTCTCGTCCAGAAGGCCCAGACGATGGCGCGCCTCGGAATAGTCGAAGGCGAGGCCGAGCGCCCGCATACGCTGCTCCGGCGTCGGCGGCTGGCCTGAGTCGAGACGCGCCAGCAGCGCCTCGAAATAGGGCAGATCGGCCGCTTCGATGAAGCTGAACTGCGCGAAGAAGGGGTGGTCGGCCGGCAGGCCGCGGAAGATTTCCACCATGGTCTCCGCCACGCCCCGGCCCAGCGTGAACAGCGGGACGTCCAGCCCGGTATCCGCCAGCAGGGCCGAGACCGTGCGGTTGCGCGCCAGATTCTGCGGCGCATAGGCGGGGCCTATCGCCACCCCGAACAGCAGGTTTTCGCCGATCGTCGCCTGCTCGTTGTAGAGCGTCTCGTCGAACGGCTCGACGATATCGACATCGCCGTTCATTTCGCGCGTCTTGAACAGTTCGCGCGCCTGCAACAGCCGCTCGGCCACCACCGGCGCATCGTCCGGGTCGAAACGCCCCTGCAGGCCGAAGCGGAAGACGTCATCCTCCAGCCCGGCCAGCGTCACCACGCGCATCAGCCCGGTCTCGACGCCGCGCGCATCGTCGCAGCCGAGCGCCGCGTAGTCGATCCACTCCGCCTCGGCGTCGTAAGGCGCATTCCCGGCCCGCGCATCCTCCAGATGCCGCGCCCGCGCCCGCGCCGCGTCGGGGCCCTGGCGCGCGGCCGCGCGGCGCGGCTGGTTCCTCAGACCATAGAGCAGATTGTCCTTCAGCGTCGCGCCGAACAGATAGGCGTCCTGCCCGACATAGGCGATGCGCCGCCCGGTCGCCGCCTGCGGCAGGGTATCGATGGACTGTCCGTCGATCAGCACCGCGCCGGCGCGCGCGCTCGTCTGTCGCGCGATCAGCGCCGCCGCCGCCTCCTTGCCGCCGCCCGGCGGACCGGCCAGCGCGACATGGGCCGTCGCGGGAATCGAGAAGCTCACCGAATCCAGCAGCCGCGCGCCGGTCTCGTCGGCCACCGTCGCCTCGCGCACGTCCACGCCCTGCGTCAGGGGCGGCGGATCGACCGGATGATGCATGTCCGGCGCGATCAGCCGCTCGGCGCCGAACTGCTCGGTCACCTGCTCATATTTGATCTGCGCGTCCTGCTTCTCCAGATACCAGTCCAGCAGCTCCTTCACCGGCCCCGGCAGGTCCTTGTAGGCCGCGATCACCGCCACCAGCGCGCCGATCGAGAGCTCGCCCATAATCGCGTAGTAGCCGCCCACCGTGTAGAAGAAGAACGGCGTCACCTGGGCCAGGAAGTTGTTCAGGAACTTCACGAAGAACTTGCGGCGATAGATCTCGAACCGGATGTCGTAAATCCGGCCCAGCCGCCGCGTGATGTCGGCCCGCTCCCAGTTCGAGGTGTCGTTGGCCTGGATGTCGGCGGCCGCGTCGACGATCTCGCCCACCCGCCCCGACAATTCGCGCGCCGTCAGCTGGCGCTGCCGCCCCAGCGCCAGGATGGGCTTGCGCAGATAGGGGATCAGGAAGGCCTGGATCGACACCACGCCCACCGCGATCAGCCCCAGAAGCACGTTCTGCAGCATGATGAACAGCACGGCGGTCAGCGCCATGCCGCCGAGATAAGCCGGCGTCGCGAAGGCCTCGCCGACGAAACCGCCCAGCGGCTCCACCTCGTCCTTCACCATCGAGGCGACCTCGGCGGGCTTGGTCCGCCGCAGCCGCGCCGGGTAAAAGCGCAGCACCCGGTCCACCAGCTCATAGCGCAGGCGGCGCAGCAGGCGCTCGCCCATCTGCCCCTTCATCACGTTGATCTTGTACTTGAACAACCCGTTGACGCAGACGAAGCCAAGAAACGTGAATGACAGCGCGAACAGCGCGCTCATCTGGTCGAAATCGAACCCGTCGAAAAGCCTCGCCCCGCCCAGCCAGTCGGGCAGCGTCAGCGTCAGATAGGTCCGCGTCGCGCCGTCCGTGAAGCCTTCGCCCTGGATCGGCCCGTTGACGATCAGCTTGGGCAGGTTCAGCGCGAAGAAATAGAACGGCAGCGACAGCGCGATCAGCGACAGCACCCGCAGCTGCTCGCTGAGGCTGTGCCGCCAGATATAGGTGAAAAGCCGCCGCTCCATCGCCTGATCGTTAGGGGGCGCGGCGGCTACAGGCAAGCAGCGGCGATCACCACGGCCCCGTGTCCGATCTCGATCCCCGCGTCGTCGTTTTGC
>CAZBPO010000116.1:0-4891 GCA_964493795.1 uncultured Flavobacteriaceae bacterium | reverse complement strand
GATCACCACGGCCCCGTCCCACCCCCTTCCGGCCTTCGGCCACCTTCCCCCGACGGGGGAAGGAAGAGATCGAGCATCGCCCCACCCTGAATTCCCCTTCTTTCTTCGGGGAAGGTGCCCCGAAGGGGCGGAAGGGGGCCGGCGCGCCAAAGCAGCGGCGGAACGGCTGACAACCCCGCCCCCGGTGTGCAATGTCCGCCCCGCACGTCATTCCCGGAGCCACCCTTGCCCGACGCCCCCGCGCGCGTCCTTCTCTACAGTCACGACAGTTTCGGGCTCGGCCACCTCAGGCGCTGCCGGGCGCTGGGCGGCGCGCTGACCGCCGCGCGCGGCGACCTTTCCACGCTCATCATCTCCGGATCGCCCATCATCGGGGCGTTCGAGTTTCCCGAACGGGTCGATTTCGTGCGCGTCCCCGGCGTCATCAAGCTGCGCGACGGGGCCTATACGCCGACCAAATTGACGGTCGAAACGGCCGCCGCCTTCCGGCTGCGCGCCGAAATCATCGAGGAAACCGCCCGCGTCTTCGCCCCCGACCTGGTGATCGTCGACAAGGAGCCGCTGGGCCTCCGTGGCGAACTCAGCCAGACCCTGAAGATGCTCAAAGAGATGGGCGCGCGCCTTGTCCTCGGCCTCCGCGACGTGCTCGACGACGCCGAGGCGCTCGACCAGGAATGGGCGCGCAAGAATGTCGGCCCGGCTCTCGCCGACCTCTATGACGAGGTCTGGATCTATGGCGTGCGCGAGATTTTCGATCCACTCGCCGGCATCGCGCTGCCGCCCGGCCTTCCCGAACGCACCCGCTATACCGGCTATCTCAGGCGCGACACCGCCGCGATCGGGCGCGGCCAGCCGCGTTTCGCCCTGCCCGCCGAGCCCTATGTGCTGATCACCACCGGCGGCGGCGGCGACGGCGAGGGGCTGATCGACTGGGCGTTATCCGCCTACGAGCATTTCGGCGACAGCCTGCCGCAAGCCGTCTTCATGCTGGGACCTTTCATGGACCCGGCGGCGCAGGAGCGCTTCCTCGACCGCGCCGCCGCCGTGCCGGAAATCACCGCGGCCGTCTTCGACGCCGAGATGGAGCGCATCGTGGAACGCGCCGCCGGCGTCGTCGCCATGGGCGGCTACAACACGTTCTGCGAGATCCTGTCCTTCGACAAACCGGCCGTCATCGTGCCGCGCGAAAAGCCGCGCCGCGAACAATGGATTCGCGCCGCCCGGGCGCAGGAACTGGGCCTCGCCCGCATGCTGGAAGACCCCGCCGAACACGGCGGGCACCGCGACATCGCCGTCATGGCCGAGGCGATCCGGACCGTCTCGTCGCAGCCGCCGCCCTCGGCCGCCCTGAAGCCCGGCATGATGGACGGCCTCGACGAGGTCGTCCGCCTGTCCGGTCTGTGGCTCGCCCGATGATCGCCGTCATCCTCAAAGGCTGGCCGCGCCTGTCGGAAACCTTCATCGCCCGCGAGATCGAGGCGCTCGAGGCGCGCGGGCTGACCCTCTCGCTCTGGTCGCTGCGCCATCCCACCGACGCGAAACGCCATCCGGCCCATGACCGCGTCGCCGCCCCGGTCACCTATTTGCCGGAATATCTGCATCAAGAACCGCTGAGGGTCTTCCGCGCCTGGCGCAAACTGCGCCGTACGGCAGGCTATCGCAGGGCGCTCGCTCTTTATCGCGCCGACTGGACCCTCGACCGCACCCGCAACCGCACGCGCCGTTTCGGGCAGGCGCTCGTGCTCGCCGCCGAACTGCCCCCGGAAGTGAAGGCGCTCTACGCCCACTTCATCCACACGCCCGGCTCGGTCGCCCGCTATGCCAGCGCCCTCACCGGCCTGCCCTTCGCGGTCAGCGCCCATGCCCGCGACATCTGGACGACGCCGGACTGGGATCTCATCGCCAAGCTGGAAGACGCAAGCTTCGTCACCACCTGCACAGCCGACGGCCATGCCCGCCTCGCCGCCCTCAGCCCTTCCAACCCGCCCTATCTCGGCCGGCACGGGCTCGACCTCGCAGGCTGGCCGCAAGCGCCCGCGCGGCCGCCCCGTGACGGGAGCGACCCCGCCGACCCCGTGACCATCCTCTCGGTCGGCCGGGCGGTCGAGAAAAAGGGCTATCCGACGCTTCTGAAAGCCCTCGCCGTCCTGCCCGCCGGCCTCAACTGGCGCTTCGTTCATATCGGCGGCGGCCCGTTGCGCGAGGCGCTGCAGAAAGACGCAGAAACGCTGGGGATTTCCGCCCGCATCGACTGGCGCGGCAGCCTGTCCGAAGACGGCGTCCGCACTGCGCTCAAGAACGCTGATCTCTTCACGCTCACGCCGGAAATCGCCGCCGACGGCGACCGCGACGGCCTGCCCAACGTGCTGGTCGAGGCCCAGAGCCAGTCCCTCGCGGTCGTCGCCACGCCGACCGGCGGGGTCACCGAACTCATCCTCGATGGCGAAACCGGCCTCATCGCCGCGGCCGGCGACAGCGCCGCGATCGCGGCCGCCATCGCCTCGCTGATCGCCGATCCCGCCCGCCGCGCCGCCATGGGCAGAGCGGGACGCGCGCGCGTTCAGAACGATTTCAGCGCTGCGCCCACCGCCGACTGGATCGCGGACATGCTGCGCAGCATGGAAACGGGGGAACGCGCAGCATGAAGCGCGCGCTTCTCTATGCCCCCATGAACCCGCCCATCCCCGGCGCGCCGCCCTCCGGCGACCGCGCCATGGTGGGTCTGCTGGCCCGCGCCCTTGAAAGACTGGGTTTCGCGGTCGAGACCGCCTCGACGCTGCGCGCCTATGAGGGCAAGGGCGACAGCGCCCGGCAATCGGCCATCGAAGCCGCCGCAAAAGCCGAGATTCCGCAGATTCTGGCGCGTCTGCGCCCCGACCCGCCGGCCCTCTGGGTCACCTACCTCACCTACTACAAATCCCCCGACCATCTCGGCCCCGCCGTCGCGAAGGCGCTCGGCATCCCCTATGTGATCGTCGAGGCCAGCCACGCGCCCAAGCGCGCCGCAGGCGATTTTGCTGCACCCTATGCTGCAGCAAAATCCGCGCTCGAGGCGGCCGACGCGGTCATCGCCATGACCGATCACGACGCCGCCATGCTACGCCAGATCGTGCCGGAGAGCCGCCTGCACCGCCTGCCGCCCTTCATCGACACCGCCCGCTTCGCCAATGTCCCGAGGAAACGCGGCGTCACGCCGCTGATCCTTTCGGTCGCCATGCTGCGGCCGGGCAAGAAGCTGGCGAATTTCCCGCTTATCGCGGCGGCGCTAGCCCGCATCGCCGACCTTAAATGGTTCTATGTCGTCGCCGGCAGCGGCGAGGGCCTGAAAGAAGCCTCGGCCGCCTTCGCGAATTTCCCGAAGGACCGCATCACCTTCATGGGCGCGGTGCCGCCCGAGGCCATGCCCGCCCTTTACGGCCGCGCCGACCTCTATCTCTGGCCGGGGCTGAAAGAGGCCTACGGCCTCTCCTATCTCGAGGCCCAGGCCAGCGGCCTTCCGGTCGTCGCCTGCGACACGGCCGGCGTTCCCGCTGTGGTCGACCGTGGCCGAGGCGGACTGCTCTCGCCGCCGGGCGATGCCGATGCCTTGGCCCAGTCGCTGCGCATCCTGCTGATGAACCGCCAGACCCGCGACATCATGGCCGAGGTGGCGGCCGAATTCGTCCATGGCGAGCGCGACATCACCCATGCCGCGCAACATCTCGCCCGCATTCTCGCGCCCCTGACGCCATGACCCGCCTCGCCTTCATCCGCCACGGCGAGACCGCCTGGAACGTCGAAGGCCGCATCCAGGGCCGCGCCGACATCACGCTCTCGCCGGCCGGCCGTCACGAGCTTTTAGGCCTCGCACAACCGCCCGATCTTGCCGGCGCAACATGGCTGTCATCACCGCTGAAACGCGCGATGGAAACCGCCCGACTACTGCACGGCGAGCCCGAAATCGCGCCGCTCCTGATCGAGACCGACTGGGGCGCATGGGAAGGCCTGACGCGCGACGTCACCACCCCCCTTAGCCACCGCATTTCGGCGCGCGGTCAAGCCGGGCTCGACTTCCGCCCACCACACGGCGAAAGCCCGCGCGACGTGCAGCAAAGACTGCAGCATTTTTTCGCCGAGACCGCCGCTTCCGGCCCCGATTTCGCCGTCTGCGTTACGCATAAAGGGGTCATCCGCGCCGCGCTGGCGCTCGCTCTGGGCTGGGACATGCTCGACAAGCCGCCCGTAAAGATGAAATGGCGCGCCGCCCACATGTTCACCTGGCGCGATGGCCGGCTGACCCTCGAAGCCGCCAACCTCATGCTGCGGCCCCGCGCATGAGCTTCTCCGCCCTTTTCCATGTGAACCACCTCTGGGGCGTCGGCCACTTCACGCGCACCGCCTCCATCGCCAACGCCGTCATCGCGCTCGGCGGCCGCGCGACGATCATCAGCGGCAACACGCCGGTGCCCGGCCGCCTCGACCCGGCCGTCACGCTCGTCACGCTGCCCGCCATCCGCGCCGCCGACACCACCTACGCCCGGCTCGTGACGACCGAGGGCTGGCCCGTCCCTGACGATTACTGGCCCCGGCGCGCCGCCCTCATCGACGAAGCGATCAAGACCGCCGCGCCGGACGTGGTCGTGACCGAGACCTTCCCCTTCGGCCGCCGCAAGCTCGCCCGCGAAATCCTGCCGCTGATCGAGACTGCGAAAGCCCGCGGCGCAAAAATCGTCGCCTCGATCCGCGATCTTCCGACGCCGCCCTCCGACGCCAAACGCCTCGATGAATGCGCCGCGCGCCTGGCGCAGCACCTCGACGCGGTCATCGTCCACGGAGACCCCGAAATCACACCTCTCAACGATGTCTGGCCCGGCGAAATGGAATCGCCCGACTGGACGCCCGTGCTGCGCCA
>CAZBPO010000115.1:927-8873 GCA_964493795.1 uncultured Flavobacteriaceae bacterium | reverse complement strand
CATCCACATCGCCGCTTCCATGATCTGGATGCAATGAATGTGGATTCGCCCTAGCTCGTCACCGACATCTACCCGTCCTAGCTGCCTAATCGGATAGTAGCGGCATATCGTTCCGCCACCCTTTGCATCTCCGCCATTCTTGAGATGCGAGACGAGCGACGAGAGTGATTGAAACTGATCGAACCCATCGACCGCTGGCATAAGTCGCGTCATTCGATTGTAGTGCCAGCCACCCTGGGAATTCAGCACACTTTCCACTCGGCTTACGAGCGCGCTGGTCGGGCTGGGCAGCTTGGCGTTAATGAACGGAACAATCGACCTGTTTCGCTCCTTTGAGGCGACGTTGTGATAGTCATCCTCGGGTATCGAGGCAGCAAATCCGATCTCAATTCCCCTAGCAGATGCAATCGCGTAAACCTGTGGCATGTATCCAAGATGCTCCGCTCCTGTGGCGCAAATTGATACCCATAGATCAACAGGTCGATGCCCTCGCGAGCCGCTGACCCTCGAGTAGTTCATGCCTCTCAGAGATAGGCGGTGTGAGTCTGGATGTGAGGCAATTGCCGCTTCAGCCGCAGCAACGATCTCCTCAAATATGCGCCAGTATGCTTCCTTGTCAGTAGGTGGAATCAAGCTCTGTGAACGCGGTCCACCAAATGCATGGCTGGGTGCGTCAGCCCATTTTGGAAACACGTAGAAGTCAGCAGACGATTTCATTCTGGATACTCAAGCTGATCGACAGGCTTCGCAACACCCTGCGAACTGGCTCTAGGAAACCGCAGTTCGTTGAATGAAATTTTTTCCTTCGCCGCGTCGGCAAGATCGAATCCAACTGCGTCGCTTAGCAGCACCAAATACAATAGCACGTCAGCACACTCACTGCGCAGCGCGGTAACAAGCTTCGGATCAGGCGGCTCGTCAGTTGGCCTCCACTGGAAAAGTTCGAGGAGCTCCGCTGCTTCAACGCTCACTGAGATCGCTAGATCTTTGGGGGTGTGGAACTTTGACCAGCCTCGCTCGTCGCGAAAACGTCTAAGACGATTGAGAAGCTCGTCCATATCCATTCGGTCTCCAGCGCCAACTTGGCCGAATCTATGATCGTCATCCAACTGGCGATTAGTAGCGATGATTTGTCGGATGTTGGCTACGTGTCACTTTAGTCGGATCTTAGTAGGGCCGACGAACGTCTGTTGGTAAGCGCTTCGGTTAACGCTCCCACCAATTTCTCGAAAGATACCAGCGTTTTCAATATTTTGAGGGATTGGCTGGCGGAGCCGGAGGGATTCGAACCCTCGATACGGCTTTACAACCGTATGCCGGTTTAGCAAACCGGTGCCTTCAGCCTCTCGGCCACAGCTCCGCAGAAGCGCCCTTCTAGAGAGGCGAGCGGCCTCTGTCGAGGCCTGAAAACAGGCGCACGCCCAACAGGACAACGGCGCCCGCCGCAAGGACGCCGAGGCCCATCAGCGCGCCGATTCGTCCATAGGTGGCGCTGACATAGTCGAGGCTGGACCACATCATGAAACCGGCCGTCGCCGCGAACACGAGCGGCAGGAGCGGGTAGAGCGGCGTGCGGAAGGGCCGGGGGGCGTCGGGGAAGCGATAGCGCAGGACGACCACCGAGACGCCGCTGAGGCCCATGAACAGCCAGAAGACCGGCGCGGTGTAGTCGACCAGCGCCTGGAAGCCGTCATAGGCCGCCGCGCCATAGAGGACCAGCAGCAGCGCAACGGCGCTCTGGGCGAGGACGGCGCGGGCCGGAATGCCGCGCGTGGCGTCCCAGCGTCCGATGCGGGCGAGGGGCGGGAAGTCGCGCGCCACGGCATAGGTGGTGCGCGCGCCGACCACGATGGTCGCGTTGATCGAGGTGATCGTCGCGAAGGCGATGGCGATGGCGGTGACGATGCCTGCGGCCGATCCGAAGGCCCGGCCCATCAGGTCGGCGGCCGGCGCGCTTGAGGCCGCCAGGCCCTCGATGCCGAGGCCGCGCCAGAAGGCCCAATTCACCGCCATGAACAGCAAGGTGAGCGCGACGATCGACCAGACCAGCGCCTTGACCATGCCGCGCCGGGCGTCCTTGACCTCGGACGACATGGTGGCGATCTCGCTCCAGCCGCCGAAGGCGAGCAGCACGAAGACGAGGGCGAGACCGAAGGCCGGCGGGCCCGTTTCGGGCGGCGGGCCGTCGAGGGTGAGCGGCGGAACGCCGGTGACCACGAGGAGCAGCCCCGCCGCGATCATGATGAGGACGCCGACGACCTCGAGCCCGGTCAGCGCATAGTCGGCCCCGGCATTGGCGTACATGCTTTTCAGGTTGAACAGCGTAAGCGCCGAGACCGCGACGAAGGCGTAGATCGCCGGGCCGTTCGGGCCGAGATCGGCGACCGCGTTGGCGTAGTCGCCCAGCACGAAGCCGAGCAGGGCGATGGAGCCGGTATTGATGACGGCGAAACGCGACCAGGCCAACAGGAAGGCGAGGTTGCGGCCATAGGCGGTCTTGAGAAAGTGGTAGTCGCCGCCGGCATTGGGGAAGGTGGTGGCGAGTTCGGCGTAGCAGAGCGCGCCGGCCATCGAGATGAGCCCGCCGGCCGCCCATGCCGCCATCAGCCACCAGAACGATCCGGTGCTGTCGGCGACGATGGAGGGCGATTTGAAGATGCCCGCGCCGATCACCATCGCGATCGCCACCATCACCAGATAGGCGACGGTGACGTGTCGCGCCGGCTGGGCGGCGAAACCGGGATCGGAGGCGGCGGGCGTGTCGGTCATGCCGCGCGAGAGTGGCGCGACATCAGAACGAAACGCAATCGGAGCCGTCGACGCGCATGACAGAAACCTGCCGGAAGCGCGCCTTGTAGGCGTCGCGGATGGCTTCGATGCGGGCGTTCGCATCGGCGGCCGGCGCATACCAGATCAGCAGGACCTTGCTGTCGATCCGGGCGATCGTGCCGTCGCTGGGGAAGCGCCACTGGCCGTAGCCGTCGAGCGCGGTGAGGCCTTCGGGAAAGCGCGGCGTGACCTCGGTTTCGAGGAAATGCCGCCACGCGTCTTCCGAGATGCGGCCGGTGTCTTTCACGACCAGGCCGAACAGGAGTTCGACCCGTTCCAGGCGGACGCTTCCCTCGCGGCACGAAGGCTCGGTCGTGGGGCCCGCGACGGGGGCGTGGGCGTTCGGCGTGGTGCAGGCGGCGAGCGCGGCGGCCAAAAGCGCCGCGCCCGTTGAGGTGAACTTCATGACGTCCTTCAGAACGAGGTGCGGATGCCCGCGTAGAGATAGCGCCCATTCATACCGATGGGTGAGAGGACGTCGTAGGGGAAGTTGCCGAAATAGAAAATCTCGGAGTTCGACCGATCCGGATAGGTATCGAGCAGGTTCGATGCGCCGAGATAGACATTGATGTTCCGGTTAATCTGATAGGCGACCTCCAGATCGACCTGCCACTTCGCGCCATAGGTCTGTTCGGGCTCGTAGCCCCCGCCGAAATTGAACACGCGCGTCGCCGAGCCGTGATGGGTGAGGCGGCCCAGCACCGACCAGGTCTCGTCGGTCCAGTCGGCGGTGAGGATGAACTTCGACTTCGGCGCAGCCCCTTCGACGGTGTTCGCCTCCTCGACGCCGATCACCACGACGTCGCCGAAATTGCGGATCGCGGTGATTTCGGTCTCTGAGTACGAGTAGGCGGCCGAAAGGTTCAGCACGCCGCCGAGCGTGTCGCGGACCGCGTAGGTGGCGACGACGTCGATGCCGTCGGTGCGGGTGTCGACGGCGTTGGTGAAGAAGTTCACCGCCGTGATGCCGCGCGCGTCGAACAGGGCCTGGATGGCCGGCGAAACGACGCCGCGATCGACGCGCTCGGACAGCGTGATGCGGTCATCGACGTCGATGCGGTAGCCGTCGACCGAGAAGCGGAAATCGCCCAGCGCGGCGGTGAAGCCGACCGAGTAGCTGACCGCGCTTTCGGCATCGAGATCGGTCGCGCCCAGCGCACGGGCGATCGGGTCGTCGACCTGGACGGTCTGGATGCTCTGGAGCTGGCCGCCGGGGCCGAAGCTGAGCGACGAGGTGCCGTAGCCGACCTGCACCAGCGACGGCGCGCGGTAGGAGTTGGAGATCGAGGCGCGCAGGGCGAGGCCTTCTGCGAACTCCCAGCGCAGCGCGGCCTTGCCGGCGAGCGTGTCGTCGAAATCGCTGAAATTCTCGTAGCGGCCGGCGATGTCGAGCAGCAGCGTGTCGCTGAGCTGGAGCGAGAGTTCGGCATAGGCGCTGAACACATCGCGCGAGATGTCGCGCGTTTCCTCGGGCCGCAGGCCGCCGCCGGCCTGCGCGCCGACGGCGAGGCCGGTGAACGGACCAGCTTGGTAGGATGCCGGATCGCCCGCTTCGCTGCGGAAGCCTTCGTTGCGGTATTCAAGGCCCAGCGCCAGCGCGGCCGGCGCGGCGAGGCCGAAATCGAACTCGCGCGTGAGGTCGAGATTGGCCGTGAACAGATCGACCTCATAGGCTCCGGTGAAGAAGCTGGTCGGGCTGGCGGCGCCCAAGGACGGGTTCAGCGAGTTGTAAACGCCGGCCTCGTAGCGGTTCTGGCCGTAGTTCAGGCTGGCGTCCCAGCCCCATGCGCCGACTTCGCCGCGCAAGCCGCCGGTGATCGCGAGGTCTTCGGTGTCGCCGGTGGGAACGGGGCGGTAGCCGAACGGATAGACGCTGGGCACGTTCTGATAGCCGACCGGATAGCGGAAGAAGCCCGAGCCCTCGGCTTCGCGCTGCGACCAGGTGCCGAAGGCGTAAAGTTCGGTGTTCGCGCCCACGGGCGCCGCGCCGTTGAACCAGAGGCTGAGGTCTTCCGAGCCGCCGTCGCCAGGGGCGAAGTTCACGCGCCCGCCCACCAGCGGAATGTTCGCCGGATCTTCGAAGAAGGGAATCTGGTCGACGCCGCCGCGATAGGTGCGGGCGCGGTCGCGATATTCGAAGCCGGCGCGCAGGAACGCGCCCTCGACGCCGAGCGGAATGCCGACCTTGCCGCGCAGGACCCAGGTGGCGCCATCCGACAGGTCTTCGCCGGTCGGGTCGAAATGGGTGTCGTGAATGCCATACGACGCGTCGATCTCGACGCCGGTGGGGGCGTCATCGAGGATCACGTTGATCACGCCGGCGATGGCGTCGGAGCCGTAGAGCGCGCCCGCGCCGTCACGCAGCACCTCGATGCGCTTGATGGCGTTCGACGGGATGGCATTGAAATCGACCGGCGCAGTGCCGCGGCCGGTCTTGGATTCGACCGTCGTGACCGAGGTGGTGTGGCGGCGCTTGCCGTTGACCAGCACCAGAACCTGATCGGGGCTGAGCCCGCGCAGCTGGGCGGGGCGGACGATGTCGGCGCTGCCGGAGTTCGACTGGCGCGGAAAGTTGAACGACGGCACGAGGTTCTGGAGCGCCTGGCCGAACTCGCCGCCCTGTGCGCCGGATTTCGCGATGTCCGACGCGGTGACCACATCGACCGGCACCGGCGTATTCACGGCGGTGCGGCCGCGCGACCGCGTGCCCGTGACGACGACGTCCTCTTCGGCGACGGCCTGGTCGTTCGCCGCGGCGACGTCAGCCTCCTGCGCCAAGGCCGGCGTAAGCGCCAGAAGCGCCGCAAACGCGCCGCCAGCCTGGAGGAAAGAACGAACCGAACGCATGAAGCCCCCTGAATGCAACTGATGTGTTGTTGGTTGCGGTGGATGGCCGTTGAGCGGGCGCGCTGTAAAGCCAGCGCCGCTAAACTGTCGCTAAAGCGACAGGCCTGTCTGCACGGGCAGCGCCGGTTCTTCGCGAAATTCCGGCCCATTTTCGGCGCGCGGCGCTCTTGTCATGCGGCGGAAGGGAGTGCAGGCTTCCGTCTTGCGGGTAGAGACGGACGCGGCCCGCCCAATGACGTCCGCACCCCGCGCCTCAACGGGAGGGCCGCTTTCTGCGGTGGGTGCGCATGACTGTTTCCTTGATTCTGAAATCCAAAGGCTCCGACGTCGTTTCGGTCGGTCCCGACGAGGCGCTGGGGTCCGTGATCGGCACGCTGTCCGAGCGCCGCATCGGTGCGGTTCTGGTTCTCAGGGAGGACCGGCACGTGATCGGCGTGCTGTCCGAGCGCGACGTCGTGCGCGCTTTGGCCAAACATGGGGCCGATGCGCTGGCGATGAGCGCTTCATCGTTCATGACGCCCGAAGTGGTGAGCGCTGCCCCCGGCGATTCGATCGGGCGGGTCATGGAAAAGATGACCCACGGGCGCTTTCGCCACCTGCCCATCATCGAGGACGGGCGGCTGGTCGGCATCATCTCGATCGGCGACGTGGTGAAAAAACGCATCGACGACGCCGAGCACGAGGCGCAGGCGTTACGCGACTATGTGACTCAGGCAGGCTAGGGAACGACGCGGGGCTTCAGCCGTTATCCCTCCGGACGTCCAGACGCACGGAGGCCGGATATGAAGTTCCTCAACAGCGTGGGCCTCGCCCTGGCCCTTTCCATCGGGTCGTTTTCGGCGCTGGCCGCCGAGGGCAAAGTCAGCCAGACCCGGCTCGACAGCGTAATGGCGGCGTGGCCCGCTGATGTCCGCGCCAACGCCGAACAGCTGGTTTCCCGGTTCGGGCTGCCCGATCGCGTCACGGCCACGACGCTGGTGTGGGACGTGCCGGATACGGCGCAGCAAAACGCGATGGTGCGGGCGGTCGGCGAGGCGCGTGCGACCGCCGAAGCGGGCGAGGAAACGCCCGCGCGCTGATCAGTTACGCGAGCCGCGCAGTTCGGTGGCGATGGTGTCGGCCTCGGCAGTCTCGACCGGCGCATTCAGCGGGGTGCGGGCCATCAGCTGATCCGTTTCGTTGCGGGCGCGCTCGAACGCGGTCAGCGCCTTGCCGGTCAAGGGCTCGTTGGTGTCGAGCTTGACGCCCTTGGGGTTCACCGCTTCGCCGTTGATCAGGATTTCGTAGTGCAGGTGCGGGCCGGTCGACTGGCCGGTCGAGCCGACATAGCCGATGACCTGGCCCTGGCGAACGCGGACGCCCGCCTTGATGCCGCGCCCATAGCCCGACATGTGCGCGTAGGCCGTCTTGTAGTTGTCAGTGTGCTTGATGCGGACATAGTTGCCATAGCCGCCGGCGCGGCCCGCCATCTCGATCACCCCGTCGCCGCTGGCGAGGATCGGCGTGCCTTCCGGCGCGGCGAAGTCGATGCCCTTGTGCATCTTGGAATAACCGAGGATCGGATGGCGGCGGACGCCATAGCCTGACGACACCCGCGCCGACTCGATGGGCGTGCGCAGCAGCGACTTCTTGATGCTCTCGCCGGCGGCCGTGAAGTATTCCGGATCGCGGCCTGGCTCGCGCTGATAGCGGTAGAGCGGCATGCGTTCGCCGCTGAGGGTCAGCGCCGCGAACAGGATGTCGCCCGACTTCACCGGATTGCCGAACTCGTCGAAATAGCGCGTGAAGAAGATCTCGAAGCTGTCGCCCGAGCGGATGTCGCGCTGGAAGTCGACGTCGTAGGAGAAAAGATACATCAGCTGCGAGGTGACGCGATCCGGGACGCCTGCCGCAGCGGCCGACATGAACAGGCTGGCGTCGATCACGCCGCTGGCGCGGTAGAGCTGGGCCGAAAGCTTTTTCTGGATCGTCTCGGCGGTATAGACGCCCTTGGCATCGCGGCGCGCGACGACTTCCTTGTCGACGTCGGGCTTGAAGGCCAGGGACATCAGGCGGACCCGGCCGGGCTGTTCGTCGAGGTCCGAGGCCCGGTGGCGATGGCCCGATGGCTGGCACGGGGCGATGTGCTAACAGTCGCCCTGCTGGGGGCGATTGCGGCGACGGTCGGCCTGCGAAGGGGGGCCATTCGGCCGCTCCGGGTCGGGGCGACGGGGGGGCGGTGGACCCTGGCCGCGCTGGGGGTGCTGCTCGGTGTGCTGCCTGGAGTGATG
>CAZBPO010000115.1:0-917 GCA_964493795.1 uncultured Flavobacteriaceae bacterium | reverse complement strand
AGGCGGCCTTGAGGAGCTGCTCGACTCGGTTCACGTCGAGGATGTCGCGGCCTTGCGGAATCGGCAGGGCTGCGGCGCGGATAGGGGCGGGCGACGCTTCCGGAACGCCCAGGGTCACGGTCAGGCGGAAGCCCTGCCTGATCTGGCGCGGGTCATAGACGGCCGAGATGGCTTTGACGGCCGCGAGCGCGTCGTCCTTGGCGGCGCCGGCCGCCTGCAACAGGCTGGACAGCGTGTCGCCCTCGGCGACGGTGAGGACCTGGGTGTCGATGCCAGCATAGCGGCGGTCGTCAGGCCCCTCGATTCCGGCGTAGAGCGAGGAGATCTCGTCGCCGAACGGCTCCGATTCGTCCATGGCCGGGCGCTGGGCGCCGGCGACGCTGAGATCGGCAGGATCGACGGTCGCGATCAGGCGGGCAGGGCCGATAGGCGCAAGCAGCGCCCAGGTGAGCGCAAGGCCGGCGATCGCGACCGCGCCGGCCGTAGCCGCCGCCGCCAGCCAACGCTGATCGACGGCCTTTGCGGCCGGCTGCGGCGAGCGTTTTTCCAATGCGATCAGCGCCAAAGCGAATCCGTCCGGAGGTCTGCAGGCCGTTCTTGGTTATCTCTGAGCCGTGCTGGTTGGCAAAAGGTTAATTCCGCCTGCGGCCGGGGCGGCCTAGGCGAGGGCGACTGGCGTTTTCTGTCAAAATCAGTTGGCGATTGCGCTTGACATAGAACCGTCACGGGCATAGATACCGCCTCCCGCCCGACGGAAGCGTGTCTTGAGACACGAAGCCCTGCGGCGGCCGGCTCGACCGGATTTCTCTTTTCGCAGCTTGGGCGCGCATCGGGGTTCCCGATGGGGAGAGGTTTTGTCGGCCGACGTTGATTGACATAGTTGAGTGATGGAAGGGCGACGCGGGCGGCGGGTTGCT
>CAZBPO010000114.1:0-8904 GCA_964493795.1 uncultured Flavobacteriaceae bacterium | reverse complement strand
CGAGCACCGTGCCGATCAGGATCGCGCCGGTCGCGCCGATCGGGTGGCCGAGCGCCATCGCGCCGCCGTTCACGTTGACCTTGTCGCGGTCGAGCTTGAGGTCGCGGATGAATTTTTCCGCGACGACGGCGAAGGCCTCGTTGATCTCGAAGAGGTCGATGTCGGCGATGGTGAGGCCGGCCTTTTCCAGAACCTTCTTCGCCGCCGGGACGGGCGCGTTGAGCATCAGCGTGGGGCTGTCGCCGACATTTGCGACGGCGACGACGCGGGCGCGCGGCTTCCAGCCCTGCTTTTTGGCGTAGTCGGGCGAGGCGAGCAGCAGCGCCGCCGAGCCGTCGACCACGCCCGAGGAATTGCCGGCATGGTGGACGTGCTTGATCTTGAGGTCGGGATGGACCTTGCGGATCAGGCCGCCCAGCGTCGTGCCCTGGTCGTCGAGCGGGAATTCAGCCATCGCCTCGAAGGCCGGCTTGAGGCTGGCGAGGCCTTCCAGCGTGGTCTGCGGGCGGGGGAATTCCTCGCGGTCGAGGGCCAGCGTGCCGTCTTCCTTGTAAACCGGCACGACCGACTTGTTGAAATGGCCGCCCTTGATGGCGGCGTCGGCGCGCTGCTGGCTGACATAGGCGAGTTCGTCGAGCGCCTCGCGCGGGATGTTCTCAAGCGTCGCGATGGCGTCGCCGCAGACGCCCTGATGCGACTGGGGGTGGCGGGCGCGCAGGCGCATATTGCCGCCGTCCATCAGCTGCGGCCCGGCGGACGGGTTCGCGGTGGACGAGGTGTAGGACATCATCTCGGTGCCGCCCGCGATGACGAGGTCTTCCAGGCCCGACATGATCATGCCGGCGGCGAAATTGACCGACGTGATGCCCGAGCCGCAGAAGCGGTCGAGCGTGACGCCCGACGAGCGGACGTCATAGCCGGCATCGAGGGCCGACATGCGGCCCAGATCGCCGCCCTGCTTGCCGCGCTGCGACGAGGTGCCCCAGATGATGTCGTCGACTTCCTGGGTCTTGATGTTGTTGCGTTCGGCCAGCGCTTTGAGCACCGTGGCGCCGAGCTGCTGGGGGTGGATGTCGGCGAGCGCGCCCTTGCCGACTTTGCCGATGCCGCGGGGCGTGCGCACCGCGTCGATGATCCAGGCTTCTGACATGACTAGCGTTCCCTCGCCGTTATATGAAAGCGGCGATGACAGAAACCCATGACGCGCGAAATGCAAGTATCCGCAAGGGAAAGCAGATGACTGACGCGTCAACTTGCGCGGCGCGCGCCGTGGTGATCGGCGCAGGCCCGGCCGGGCTGATGGCGGCGGAGACACTGGCCCGCCGCGGCATGGCGGTAGCCATGTTCGAGAAGATGCCCTCGGCGGCGCGCAAGTTCCTGATGGCCGGGCGCGGCGGGCTGAACCTGACGCATTCGGAAGCGTTGGAGACGTTCCTTGGCCGTTATGGCGCGGCGCGGGACTGGCTTGAGCCGGCGATCCGCGCCTTTCCGCCCGAGGCGCTGCGGGCATGGGCCGACGAGTTGGGTGCGGCGACCTTCGTGGGATCGTCGGGACGGGTGTTCCCCAGGGCGATGAAGGCTTCGCCTTTGC
The DNA here is from genome assembly GCA_964493795.1 of uncultured Flavobacteriaceae bacterium. Classification (GTDB taxonomy): domain Bacteria; phylum Pseudomonadota; class Alphaproteobacteria; order Micropepsales; family Micropepsaceae; genus JADZAI01. Next base: position 7,313 of record CAZBPO010000114.1, on the reverse strand, counting down.
TGCGGGCCTGGCTGCGGCGGCTGAACGGGCTGGGCGTCACCTTCCATTTCGGCGCGGCGTGGCGCGGATGGGATGCAGAGGGGGCGCTAGCGTTCGATGGCGCGGCGGCGGTGCGGGCGGACATCACCGTGCTGGCGCTGGGTGGGGCGAGCTGGCCGAAGCTGGGCGCGGATGGCGGCTGGGCGGAAATCCTGCGCGCGAAGGGCGTGGCGGTCGCGCCGTTCCGCCCGGCCAATGCAGGCTTCGACGTGGCGTGGAGCGAAAGCTTCGCCGGCCGGTTCGCGGGCCAGCCGCTGAAAGGCGTGGCGATCTCTTTCGGCGGGCGGGCGCAGCGCGGCGAGGCGATGGTGGCGCGCTATGGCCTTGAGGGCGGGGCGATCTATGCGCTGTCGGCGGCGTTGCGCGCGGGCATCGAGCGGGATGGGGCAGCGGCGATCGCCGTCGATCTGAGGCCCGAGATGCGCGTTGAGGCGCTGGCGGCGCGGCTGGAAAAGCCGGCGGGCGGGCAGAGCCTGGCCAATGTGCTGCGCAAGGCGGCCGGGCTGTCGCCGGTGGCGGTGAACCTGATGCGCGAGGCGGGGCCGCTGCCGCGCGAACCGCACGCGCTGGCGGCGCTGATCAAGGCCGTGCCGGTGCGGCTGACCGGGATGCAGGGGCTGAGCCGGGCGATCTCCAGCGCCGGGGGGATCGCGCGGGACGAGGTGGACGACGCCTTCCAGCTGAAGCGCCTGCCGGGCGTTTATGCCGTGGGCGAGATGCTGGACTGGGAGGCTCCGACAGGGGGCTATCTGTTGCAGGCGTGCTTTTCGACGGCCCGGGCGGCGGGGCTGGCGGCGCTGAGCATTTGAGCAGCTGAACCCCTTATCCCCTCGCGTGCCGCGAGGGACTTCTCCGCGTCGTTGATTATGCGAACGCCTGACGGCGCTTCGCTGCGGGGAGAAGGGTCGGCTGTTGTGGGCGGCGAGGTAGCCGATCCATTGAGCCGGATGAGGGTGCCCTCACGGCACCGCAAGGCACTTGGCGTGGGCGCGCGCAGGGCGTAGAGAGCGCGTCGCGGGCGTTCGCGTCCGCATGATTTCGCACCGGCGCCCGAAAGGGCTTCACGGGAACGGCAGTGAGAAGGCGAGCCTTCGAGTCTGCGGCTGTCCCTGCAACTGTGAGCGGCGAGTGCGATGCGCTTCGTGACCCGGTTCGGCCGGGTCGCAGCCACTGGGGAAACCTGGGAAGGCCTGCGCATCGCGCGATGACCCGCAAGCCAGGAGACCGGCCGGTGCGGGTCGCTCTTTGCTTCGGACCAGGTGCAGTCCGGGGCGCGGGAATCCGTCTGAGCGACGAAGCGGCGGGGGCCGCACCGGAGCCGCGTGGGCGCGAAGGCGTCCGTCTGCGTGGTGTCCGGCCGTCGTGACGGCGGAGGTCCCCGTCAGGTCGTTCAGACGCCCTGAAGGGACGATTCCCGATGCGACTGCATGTTTCCGTTTCGATGATGGCCCTCGCGGCCGCTTTGTCCGCCCACGCCTCGGCCGCCGACGCCGTGCCCGACGAGGAGGTCGTGGTCACCGCCAGCCGCGCCGCGCCGGTGCCGCAGAAGCAGTATGGCGGCTCGGCCACCACGATCTCGGCCGCGGACTTGGAGCTGCGCCAGACGCGCCATGTTTCGGACATCCTGCGCGACGTGCCGGGCGTGGCCGTGAACCGTTCGGGCGGCCCCGGCGGCATGACGCAGATCCGCATGCGCGGCTCGGAAGCCAATCACACGCTGGTGCTGATCGACGGCATCGAGGCCAGCGATCCCTATCAGGGCGAATTCGACTTCGCGACGCTGATCGCCGATGACGTCGCCGGTCTGGAAGTACTGCGCGGACAGCAGAGCGCGCTTTACGGTTCGGACGCGATCGGCGGCGTGGTCAGCTATCGCACGGCTTCGGGCCGCGAGGCGTCGGGGCTGCGCGGCCGCGTCGAAGGCGGATCGTTCTCGAGCTTCGCCTCGACGCTGCGCTATGGCGGCTATGACGACGGCTTCGACTACGCGCTGAGCGCCGCCTATGCCTCGACCGAGGGTTCGCCGACCGCCCGCTTCGGCTCGCGCGACATCGGCGGCAAGAACGTCGCCCTGGCCGGACGCTTCGTCTATGAGGCGAGCGAATTGCTGACGCTGCGCGCCATCGCCCGTTACGCCTATACCGAGGCGGACGTGAACACCCAGCTCTACGCGCCGGCCGATCCGCTGAACGGCTTCATCATCGACGGCGACGGGCTGTATCAGAACCGCACGCTGATGGGTCTGGTGGGCGCGGACCTGAAGCTGCTGGGCGGCGCGTGGACGCATTCGCTGACCCTTCAGGGCGTCCAGTCGGACCGCGAGACCTTCTCGGGCGGCTTTCAGGACTATTCCTATAAAGGCAGCCGGGTGAAAGCGTCCTATGTGACGGCCTATACGTTCGGCGACGAGGCGCTGCGCCACACCATCACCGGCGCGGTCGACTGGAAGCGCGAAACGTTCCGCAACACCACGCCATACTACTCGGGCAACGTGGTCGAGGGGCGCAGCCTCATCAATACCGGTCTGGTCGCGGCCTATGAGCTGCTGGCGGGCGACGCGTTCGGCCTTGGCGCTTCGGTGCGCTATGACGAGAACGACCTGTTCCGCAACGCCACGACCTGGCGGGTGCAGGCGAGCTATGCCTTCGACAGCGGCACGCGGCTGCACGCCGCCGCCGGCACCGGCATCAAAGCGCCGGGCGTGTTCGAGCTTTGGGGTTTCTTCCCCGACTTCTTCATCGGCAATCCCGATCTGAAGGCGGAACGCTCGAACGGCTGGGAGGTCGGCGTCGAGCAGAGCTTCCTGGACGGCAAGGCGCGGATCGACGTGACCTATTTCGACTCGACCCTGAAGGACGAGATCGCCACGGTCGGCTTCCCGTCGTCGCCTGTGAACCTGACGACCGACTCGCGCCAGAAGGGCGTCGAGGTTTCGGCTCAGGCGCTGATCGACGCCAACTGGCGCGTCTTCGCCACCTATACCTGGCTGGACGCCAAACAGGACGGCGTGGAGGAAGTGCGCCGGCCGCAGCATTCGGGCAGCCTCAACCTGTCCTATCTGGCCGACGACGATCTGTGGAGCGCGACCCTGACCGTCCGCTACAACGGCGAGATGACGGACTCGAACTTCACCAATTTCGGGCCTTATCCCGCAACGCTGGACAGCTTCACGCTGGTCAATCTGGGCGGCGATCTGCGGGTGAGCGAGGGCGTGCGCGTCTATGCCCGGGTGGAGAACCTGTTCGACGAGACCTATGAGGAGGTCTTCACCTATCGCTCGCCCGGCCGCGCGTTCTACGCCGGCCTGCGTGCAGGCTTCTGACGTGCGGGCGCTCGGCCTTGTCCTGATCGCGACCGGCGGGATAGCCGGCGCGGCGGGGCTGGCGGCCGGGCCGATGACGCCTGTGGGCGACGTGGCGGCGGCGACGCCGCCGTCGCGGCCTCTGCGGGTGATGTCGCTGAACCAGTGCGCAGACCAGATCGTGCTGCAATTGCTGGAGCCGGAGCGGATCGCCTCGGTGACCTGGCTGTCGCGCGATCCCATGACCTCGCGCATGGCCGAGGCGGCGCTGCGCGTTCCCTACAGCCATGGCCAGGCCGAGGAGGTGCTGGCGCAGAACCCCGACCTGATCGTGGTCGGGCGCTATTCCACCGGCGCGCTGAAGGCGCTGTTGCGGCGGCTCGGCTATCCGCTGCTGGAGGTCGATACGCCGGAATCCTTTCCCGCCATCGCCGAGGTGACGCGGGTGCTGGGCCGCGCGCTGGGCGAAGAGGCGAAGGCCGAGGCGCTGATCGCGGACATGGACACGGCGCTGGCCGACGCGGCGCGCGCGCCGACGCATCTGCGGGTCGCGGCCTGGGACGGCGGCGGCTATGCGCCCGGCCTCGGCACGCTCTATCACGAGATTCTCGCGGCTGCCGGCGCGGTGAACGTGGCGGCGGAGGCGGGCGTCAACCAGTTCGCGACGTTCGACGCCGAGGCGGTGATCCAGACCGCGCCCGACGTGCTGGTGCAGGGCGTCGACCGCGCCGACGCGCCGGGGCTGCGCCGTCAGGTGGAACGCCATCCGCTGGCGCGCGGCTATTACGCCGACCGGACGGCGACCGTGCCGCAATGGGCCTATGTCTGCGGCACCACCTATTCCGCCGAGGCGGTCACCATGCTGGCCGCCGCATTCGCCGAACTGAAAGGGAAGGGCATGGATACGCCGCCCTTCATCTGGCGATGAACGGCCGCATCCTCAGCATCGTCCTGCTGGCGCTGGTGGTCGTCCTGGCGCTGGCCTCGCTGTTGGCCGGGCGGGTCTGGCTGCCGCCGGGCGAGGTGGCGGATGCGCTGGCCGCGCCGGACGACACGCTGGCCGGGCTGATCATCAGCGAATTGCGCCTGCCGCGCATGATCCTGGCGATCGGGGTGGGCGCATCGCTGGGCCTCGCCGGTGCGGTGCTGCAGGGGCTGCTGCGCAATCCTCTGGCCGAGGCCGGATTGCTGGGCGTTTCGACCGGCGCGGCGCTGGGCGCGGTGCTGGCGATCTATTACGGAGCGGCGGCGAGTTTCGCGCTGGCGACGCCGCTGATGGGATTGGCGGGCGGTTTCATCGCTGCGGCGCTGGCTTTCGCGCTGTCGCGCAGCGGCGGCACGCTGGCGCTGATCCTGGCCGGCGCGGCGGTCTCGTCGGTGGGCGCGGCGGGCCTGGCGCTGGCGCTGAACCTTGCGCCCAATCCCTATGCGGTGTTCGAGATCGCGACCTGGTTGCTGGGGTCGCTGTCGGACCGCACATGGGACCATGTGTGGCTGGGCATCCCCTTCATGCTGGTGGGTTGCGGCCTGTTGTTCCTGACCGCCCCGGCGCTGGACGCGCTCAGCGTCGGCGAGGCGCAGGCCGAAAGCCTTGGCATCAATCTGAAGCGCGCGCGTCTGATGGCGCTGGGCGGCACCGCGATGGCGGTGGGCGCGGCGACGGCGGTGACCGGCGCGGTCGGCTTTATCGGTCTTGTCGCGCCGCATCTGGTGCGGCCGTTCGTCGGCTATCGCCCGGCGCGTGTGCTGCTGCCCTCGGCGCTGCTGGGGGCGGCGCTGTTGCTGGCCGCCGATATCGCCTCGCGCCTCATCAGCTACAACACCGAGATCAAGCTGGGCGTGCTGACCTCGATCTTCGGCGCGCCGTTCTTCCTGTGGCTGGTGCTGTCGATGCGGAAGCGCGCGCCATGAGCGGCCTTTCCGCCAGCGGCATCGTCATGACGCGTGGCCGCCGCCGTGTGCTGGACGGCGTGTCGGCCGATTTCCCCCCGGGCGGCTTCACCGCGATCATCGGGCCGAACGGGGCGGGCAAATCGACCCAGATGGCGATCATGGCCGGATTGCTGAAGCCCGATGCGGGGACGGTGACGCTGGACGGCGCGGCGCTGTCGCGGATTGCGCCGAAGGCGCTGGCGCGGGCGCGGGCCTATCTGCCCCAGACGCCACGCGCCGAATGGCCGATCAGCGTGGAACGGCTGGTGGCGCTGGGCCTGACGCCGCAATTGCCTTTCTTCGGCGACGTCGCGCCGGACGAAAAGGCGAAGGTCGAGGCGGCGCTGGCGGCCTGTGACCTGATGGCGATGCGCGATCAGGCGGCGACGACGCTGTCGGGCGGCGAGCTGGCGCGGGCGATGCTGGCGCGGGCCATCGTCGGCGATCCGCCGCTGCTGCTGGTGGACGAGCCGACCGCCGGCCTCGACCCACGCCATGCGCTGGACGCGATGGCGCGGCTGAAGGCGCGTGCGGCGGCGGGGCGCAGCGTGATCGCGGCGGTGCACGATCTGTCGCTGGCGCTCAGCTTCGCGGGGCGGGTGATCGCGCTGCGCGACGGCAAGGTGGTGGCCGACATTCCGGCGCAAGCGGTGGACGCCGCCCTGCTGCGCGCGGTGTACGACGTCGAGGCGCGGGTGGACCGCGACGGCGACGGCGTTTCGGTGCGGTATTTCTAAAGCGGCCAGGCGGCTTCTTCGTGGGCCGAGCGCCAGAAGAGGTATTCAAGGCGGGTGGCGGCGGTGAAGGCTGCGTGCATGCGCTGCACCGTGGCGGGCGCGGCGAGGGCCGCGGCTTCGTCGGTGGCGGCGATCATGGCGGCGACGGCCTGATGGAAGTCTTCGCCGGCATAGGTGTCGATCCAGGCCTGATAAGGGTTGGGCGTCGCGGCGCGTGCGAGGATGTCGCGCCCGATCTCGGCATAGATCCAGAAGCAGGGCAGCAGCGCCGCCAGGCCCACGGCGTGATCCTCGCCATAGGCGGCGGCGAGGAGATAGCTGACATAATGCTGGCAGGCCGGCGTCGGCTCTGCGGCGTCGAAATCGGCGGCCCTTGCGAACTGGACGACGCGGTCAGGGTGCGGCGCGCGGGCCGCCGAGATCGCGAGCGCCCGGCCGAAGCCGATGAGGTAATGCGCGTCCTGCACGATGTAGTGCGCGAAGGGCCCGCGGCCGAGGGTTCCGGCCGCGAGCTCACTGTTGAAGGGCATGGTGCGGATGGCCTGATAGCGATCCACGTTCTTTTCCCATGCCTGCGACGAGAAGCTCACCGCGGCTTCGCGTTCTTGCCCAGGAACCCGAAGAGATGGCCGGCGACATTGCGCATCTGAATCTGCTCGGAACCCTCCGTGATGCGGTAGCGGCGGTGGTGGCGGTAGATGTGCTCGAAGGGCTTGTGCCGCGAATAGCCCATGCCGCCATGTACCTGCATCGCCCAGTCGGCCGCCTCGCAGCAGAAGCGGTTCGCCCAGTAATTGCACATCGAGACCTTGTCGGAGAGCTGGGTCTGGATTTCCGGTCCGGTCATCTGGTCCATCTCCCAGGCGGTCTTCTGGATGAGCAGGCGCAGCATTTCAGCCTGGGTCATCAGCTCGACGGTGGGGAACTGGATCGCCTGATTGGTGGAGAGCTTCTTGCCGAAGGGCGCGCGGACGTTGGAATAGTCGATCGCTTCGTTCAGGCAATAGACGCCGGCCCCGAGCGAGGAGGCGGCCTGGCGGATGCGGTTTTCGTGGACGAAATGTCGGGCGAGGCGGAGGCCGTCATCCAGCGGGCCGAACAGCGCGTCGGCCGGCACGCGGACGTCCTTGAACGTCACATGCGCGTGGTCGGTCGGCATGTTGAAGGTCCAGTAGTAGAACTCGACCTTCACGCCCGGCGCGTCCATCGGGACCAGCAGGCAGGAAATGCCCTTGGCGTCGCCCGCCTTGCCGGAGGTGCGGCAGAAGACCATGTCGTGGCTGGCGACGTGGACGCCGGTGTTC
>CAZBPO010000113.1:0-9034 GCA_964493795.1 uncultured Flavobacteriaceae bacterium | reverse complement strand
CAAAGGCATCGGGGGCAGCGTCATCTATCTGGTCGACCGCTATGGCGCGCATTCGATCTACGACGTCGATTTCGTGCCGACCGACGAGACGCTTGGCTTCGAGCACAAAGGCGCAGGGCTGACCGAAATCGACCACGTCACCCACAACGTCTATCGCGGCAACATGGACAAGTGGGCCGGCTTTTATGAGAAGCTCTTCAACTTCCGGGAAATCCGTTACTTCGACATCGAGGGGAAGGTCACGGGGCTGAAGAGCCGGGCGATGACCAGCCCGTGCGGCCGCATCCGGATTCCGATCAACGAAAGCTCTGACGACAAGTCGCAGATCGCGGAATATCTGGATATCTACAAGGGAGAGGGCATCCAGCACATCGCGCTGGGGACCGGCGACATCTACGAGTCGGTCGAGACCCTGGCCAAGATGGGCGTCGCCTTCCAGGACACCATCGACACCTATTTCGACCTGATCGACCAGCGCCTGCCGGGGCATGGCGAAAACGTGCAGCGTCTGCGCGCCGATCGCATTCTGATCGACGGCGCGCCGGATGACGGGCTGTTGCTTCAGATCTTCACGCAGAACGCCATCGGTCCGATCTTTTTCGAGATCATCCAGCGCAAGGGCAATGAGGGTTTCGGCGAGGGGAACTTCAAGGCGCTGTTCGAATCCATCGAACTCGACCAGATCCGCCGCGGGGTCGTCAGCGCGCCGGCCGAAACGTGACGCTCGTCCACTATACCTACGCCAACTCGTCGGCCGCCTATCGGACGCGCATAGCCCTCAACTTCAAGGGGCTGCGCGCCGATGAGCGGTTCGTCCATCTGATTGAAGACGGCGGGCAACAGCACCACGCGTCCTATGCGGCGCTCAATCCGATGGAGCTGGTGCCGACATTGATCGACGGGCCGAACGTCATAGGGCAATCGCTGGCGATCATCGAATATCTCGACGAAGTCCATCCTGAGCCTCCGCTGCTGCCCCGGACGGCGACGGCGCGGGCGCGGGTGCGACAGATCGCGCTCTCGATCGCCTGCGACATCCACCCCGTCAATAATCTGCGCGTCCGCCAGTATCTGTCGGGCGTTCTGGGCGTCGACGAGGCGGCCTCGAAAGCCTGGTATCGCCACTGGATCGACGTGGGCTTCCGGGGCGTGGAGGCTCTGCTGGACGCTTCCGGGCCGTTCGCCTGTGGCGACGCGCCGACGATGGCCGACGTCGCGCTGGTGCCCCAGGTGGCGAATGCCAGGCGCTTCGCGATCCCGCTTGAGAACTATCCCCGCATCGTGCGGGCCGATGCTGCGGCCCGGGCTTTACCGGCCTTCGCCGCCGCGGCGCCTGAAATGCAGGCCGACTACAAAGGTTAGATGAGGATTTCCTGCGACACGGGCGGGAGCTCCGGCTCCCGCTTTCCGAAGCGCCGGGTGAGCATGACAAAGGCGATGCCGCCGATGATCCCGGCGATCACCGCGCCGTCGTTTATCCATGCTGCAACAGCGCAGAGCGCCGCCGCGCCCAGATAGATCAGCAGGCTCGGCCAATCGCCGAACGTGGCCCGAAGAATGTGATGCAGGTGCTGGCGGTCCGGGTCGTAGGGGGAATGGCCGCGCCGGGCGCGCTCGACCATCAACATGATGCAGTCGGCGATCGGTATCACCAGCAGGGCGACGATCTGGCCGTGATCCAGAGCGCCGTCGCCGACGGAGTAGAGCATGAGCGCGAGCACGAACGAGCCGATCCCGTAGGCCCCCATATCGCCGAGAAACGCCAGGCCGGCGAGATTGAAGATCATGGCGACGCCAATCGCCAACGCGACGATGACGGCGGCGCTTTGGGTGGGCGGATGACCGATGGCGGCCAGGAACAGGAGCCATATCACGAGCAGGCCGCAGCAAAGGCCGTCCTGACCATCGGCCATGTTGATCGCGTTGAGCGCCCCGGCCGCGCCGATGATGGCCAGCAAGGCGATCGTGCCGCTGCCGAGATGGATCTCCAGCCCGGCTATGCTGAAGTTGTCCGGGGTGAGGCCCGGGGCCATCAGCACCAGCGCAGCGAAGAGGATCAGGGTGAGAAGCAGGCGCCGCGAAGGCCGGATCTGCATGCGATCGTCGGCGTAGCCGATCATGAAGAACCCGAACACGACGCCGACGAGCACGGCCATGGCGTCGTCTTTCGCGCCCAGCGAGACGGCCTGCACGCAAGCTATGGCGATGGCGGGGAACACGGCGATGCCGCCGATCAGGGGCACCGGCCCGACATGGACCTTGCGAGGATGATCGGGCAGATCCACGAGCGCCATCGTCCGCGCGATCGGCATGCGCAGAAAGCACAAAAACAGTGCAGCGATCGCGCCGAACGCGGCGGGCCACGCGATGATCTCAAGACTATGCAAGTCTTTTTCCCTCGGCCCCGCTACTTATCCCGGTCATCTATCCGCGACCGCCAAGTCGATCATTTCGAACCGTCCTGAAGCCCGTGAACGGCATCCCTCAAAAGCGTCATAACACCCCGCTTGTCGCCGATATTAGCGATGGTTTCGAACGGAATTGTATCACCGATGCCGATTTGAAGCCGGGTGCCGATGCGGCGGTGAACTTCGTGAAAGATCAGCGCGAGGCGAACCGTCATGCTGACCTGGCTGGCCATCTGAAACAGCCGGCTGTTCTGGCCGTAAAAGAAGATCGGCAGAACCGGCGCGCGGCCCTGGATGATCAGCCTCGCGGTGAGCGGCTTCCACTCCGCGTCTATGGCCTGGCCGGCGAATGGCCCTGGCGTCGTGGCGACGCCGCCTGCGGGAAACACGACCAAAGCGCCGCCCGCTTCGAGAAAGCGCCGGGCTTCGGCTCTGCTTTTTATATTGGTGGCAAGGGCTTCCCGTGTTTCGTTGAAGTCGATGGGGAGTAGCCAGTCGTAGATTTCAGGCACCCGGTAGAGCGCGCTGTTCGTCAGGATTCGGAAGTCGCGCCGAAGCCTGAGCATAAGATGGCAGATCGCGATGCCGTCGAGCACGCCGAAGGGGTGGTTGGCGACGACCACGAGCGGTCCGGTTTTCGGGGCGGAAAGCAGCTTGTCTTCGTCATAGACGAGATCGAGGCCGAGCTTCTTTACACCAGCCGTGAAGAAGTCGTCCGTGCTGCGGCCCGTGGCGATATCATCCTGAAATTGTTGGTAAAGTCGTTTCAGGTGGGGTTGGCCGGTCAGGCGCTCGATGCCCCGGATCACGGCGCGCCGCATCCTGGAGTCTTCCGGCGATGCGTAGGTGAACGTCTCGGTGATCGCGGGCGAGGGCATGGGGAGCGTTTGAAGGGCCGGCGGCTGTAAGGCTGCGCGGCGCAGAAGGTGACCGGAAGAAGAATATCCCATTTCGCGCATTCCCACGACGCCCGTAAGTCGTCTAGTTGGGCGAGTGGCGCAATCCTCGATTCTGGGGTTGAGGCGCTATGCTTTGGTATGGGTGCGGCATTTTTATCGACGGTCAGACGTGGGATCGGGGATGAGCATTGAGGGCAAGCGCGTTCTCGTGACCGGCGCGACAGATGGGATCGGTTTGCAGGCGGCCTGCGATCTGGCCCGGCTGGGCGCCAGTCTTCATTTGGTGGGGCGCAACCCGGACAAACTGTCGATCGCCGCAACGAAGGTGGCGGAGGCGTCGGGCGGCAGACCTCCGGCGACCTATCTGGCGGACCTGTCGTCGCAGGCGGCCATCAGGGCGCTCGCGCGTGAGGTGGTGGCGAACGCGCCGACGCTGGACGTGCTGTTGAACAATGCCGGCGGAATGTTCTCGAAACGGCAGGTTTCGGTCGATGGGATCGAGATGACGTTCGCCTTCAACCATCTGGGGTACTTTCTGCTGACCCATCTGCTGCTCGATGCGCTGCACGCCGCGCCGCGCGCGCGGGTGGTCAACGTCGCATCGGACGCCCACAAGGGCATCGCGCTGGACTTCGACGATCTTCAGGGCGAGCGCCGGTATTCCGGCTGGAGCGCCTATAAGCGCTCGAAGCTGGCCAATATTCTTTTCACGCGTGAACTGGCGCAGCGGGAGGATCCCCGTCAGGTGACCGTGAACTGCCTGCATCCGGGATTCGTCGCGTCGAGTTTCGGCAGCGGCACGAGCGGCGCGTTCGGCTGGGCGTTGCGCGCCGCCAAGAATCTGTTCGCGATCGACGTCGTCAAAGGTGCGGAAACGTCGGTTTATCTGTGCGCGGCGCCCGAGGTCGAAGACGTCAGCGGACAGTATTTCGTGAAGCGTCAGGCCGTGCCGCCATCGGCGCAGGCCCAGGACGCAGCCGCACAGAAGCAGCTTTGGGCCGTGAGCGAGCGGCTGACGGGTATCATGCCGTGAGACTTCCCATAGATCCTGAGAGCGTGAAGGGGTTCCTCGACCCTGAGGAGGGCGCGGCGTTGTATCGCTGGGCGCAGGACGCCGTGGCCTGGGGGCCTTGTCTTGAGGTCGGCAGCTATTGCGGCAAGTCGGCGCTCTATCTGGGGGCGGCCTGCAAGGCGCGCGGCGGCATGCTGTTCACCGTGGATCATCACCGGGGCTCGGAAGAGATGCAGCCCGGATGGGAGCACCACGACCCCGAGACCTGGGATGCGAAAGCCGGGTCGATGGAGACGCTGCCGTTCCTGCGCGACACGCTGCGCCGGGCGCATCTGGAGGACAATGTCATCGCCGTCGTGGGACGGTCGGCCGCCGTCTCGCGGCACTGGCACACGCCGCTCGCTTTTCTGTTCATCGATGGCGGGCATTCGATGGAGCTGGCGCTGGCCGATTATCGCGGCTGGGCGCGGCACGTGATGCCGGGCGGGTATCTTGCGATCCATGACGTGTTCCCGAACCCCGAGGATGGGGGGCGGCCGCCCTATGAAATCTACAAGGCGGCGGTCGCCAGCCGTCAGTTCCGCGAGCTAGAGCAGGTCAAGTCGCTGCGCCTGCTGGTGCGGCTCGGCGGCTAGGGGACGCGTGAAGATGCCCGAGGCGGGCGAGAGGCCGTAGATCGCGTCGGCCGCCAGAATGGCCGCGCCGGCGGTCCAGGCGGGCTTCTCGACCGGCCACGGTACGCTTTCGGCGTATTGAAAGCCCATCCAGTAGGCGCGGCTGTCGTCGCGCCATTGATCCTGCAGATGGAACATGTCGCGGGCGGCGGCGGCGTCGCCCGCAGCCATCAGGGCGATGGCGAGTTCGCAGCCCTCGGCGATCGTGACCCAGGGTTCGCCCAGGACGCAGCGGCAGCCGCGCCCTTCGACCACGAATTCTTCCCAGCGCGAGGCGAGGCGCGCCCGGGCCGCTTCGCCCGTAAGGACGCCGCAAAGGACCGGGTAGTACCAGTCCATCGAAAAGTTCGACTTGCTGGGCCAGGTGCGGTCGAAGCGTTCGGGCTTGTTCACCAGGCAGTCGCCCAGCGCGGCGCGGGCCTTGCGCCAGCGCGCGGCGTTGTGGCCGAGCGTTTCGGCGATCGCGATGGCGCAGCCAAGGCTGTGAAAGATGGAGGCGCAGCCGGTGACGAGCGCGTCGTCGGGTTCGGCCTCTGGCCCCGGCGCCGCCCAGCGTATGTCGCCGTGCGGGGTCTGCAGCGCGACGACGAAGTCTGCGGCCTTCTTCACCATCGGCCAGTAGCGCGCCAGCACGGCGCGGTCGCCGGCGACGAGATAGAGGTGCCAGACGCCGGTGGCGGGATAGGCGCAGAAATTGGTGTCGCGCTTTTTCGGCTCGTCGCCGGTGCCTTCGTATTTCCCGGTATCGAGCGAGACCGAGCTGCCGTAATGCGCCCACCAGGAGCCGTCGGCTTCCTGGGTGGCGGCGAGATAGTCATAGGCGCGGGCGGCTTCGGTGACGCGGCCGAGCACGGCCAGGCCCATCGCCGCCTCGGTGTGATTCCACGGATCGAACACGCCGGCATCGAACCAGGGGATCGCGCCGTCCGGCTTTTGCAGGCCGAGTATGCGTTTCAGCGCACCGTCGAAGAAGCCGGCGGGGAGCGTCATGCCGCCGCCTTGTCGAAATAGAGCACGATGCTCTTGCCCATCAGCGGGTCGGCGACTTTTTCGAGCGCCCGGGTGAGGAGCGGGCGCTTGAGGATGTCCCATTCAAGGAACTTGCGGTAGCCGCGCACCATGCGGCTGGTCTCGCGCTTGTCCCACATGGCGCATTGCAGCCACCAATAGGGCGAGTGCAGCCCATGTGCCCAGTGACGGCGGCGGAATTTGAAGCCGGCCTCGGTCACGTCGCGCTTGAGCCCCGAGGTGCGGAAGATGCGGACATGCCCGCCGGGATTGTTGTGGTAGCGTTCTTCCAGCTTCCAGCAGACCCATTCAGGAAAGGCGCGCGGCACGGAGACGCCGAACTTGCCGTCTGGCTTGAGGATGCGCGCGATCTCTTTCAGCGCGCCCTTGTAGTCGGGGATATGCTCGAGAACCTCGGAGCAGATCACGCGGTCGAACGAGGCGTCGGGGAAGGGCAGGGAGAGCGCGTCGGCCACGGCGAGCGAATAGGCGCGCTTGGAATCCGGGTCCATGTCGGGGGCCTGCTTGAAGCCCTCGCGCGTGCTGACGACGTCATCGAAGCCGAGATCGACGCCGACCACGTGGCCGACCGCATGGTAGTAGGCCTGATGGACATGACGCCCCCGGCCGCAGCCGAGGTCGAGGATCCGCATCCCGTCTTTCAGCTGGAGGATGTTGAGGTCGATCGTCTGCACGCGATCAGCCCAACACGTGCTGCAAGCCGTAATGCTTGGCGATGGCTTCTTTATAGACGCCGACGGCGTCGGACGCGGCGCGGGTCCACAGGAATTTCTCCTGGATGCGGCGATAGCCGGCGGTGCCGAGCTGCGCCCGCTTTTCGGGATTGTCGAGCAGGTCGCCGATCGCGGCCGCGAGGGCGTCGGGATCGCGCACCGGCACGACGATGCCGGCATCGCCCACCACTTCGGGCAGCGAGCCGCCATTGGTGGTGACGACCGGAACGCCGCAGGCCATCGCCTCGCCGGCGGGGAAACCGAAGCCTTCATAGACCGAAGGCGAAACGGCGACGGTCGCCTCGGCGTAATAGTTACGCATCTCGTCGAGCGTGAGGCCGTGGACGAATTTCACCTTGTCGCGCAGGCCCAGCTCGTCGAGCTCGCGCGAGGTGTTGCCCTCGCGCAGCTTCGAGACGACGAGCAGTTCGAGATCGGGGCGATCCTTGACCAGTTTCGCGTAGGCGCGGATCAGGTAGATCAGGCCTTTCAGCGCCACGTCCGCGCTGGCCACCGCCATGATACGGTTGGTCTTGCGGACGATGCCCGGCTCGGGGTGGAAGTCGCGCGCGTTGATGCCGTGAAGCACGACGCGCATGTTCTTGGGATCGACGCCGAACTCGGTGACCACATCGCGCTTGGTCGATTCCGACACGACGATCACCGGATCGAGGCGGCGGGCGACCTTTTTCTGCATGTTCACGAAGGAATGCCAGCGGCGGATCAGCAGCTTGAGCTTGAGCGTGCGGGCATGGGCGATGGCGATGTCGCGGTCGCGGGTGATCGGGTGGTGGATCGTGCCGGCGACGGGCAGGCCGAGATCGCGGACTTTCAGCAGGCCCCAGCACAGGGTCTGGTTGTCGTGCACCACGTCGTAGAGATGCGCCCGGTGGCGCATGTGCTTGTAGAGCCGTTCGCCGAAGGATTTCAGTTCGCCGAAGCCGCCCGAGATGTGGGTGAGGTATTCCTGGATGTCGGTCCAGGTTTTCGGCGCGCCCCTGGGATAGCTGGGGATGCCCATCCAGTTCTTTGGCTTGGCGTAGAGATCGAGCGATTCCAGCTTGGTCAGCGTGATGCGCGGGTCGAGAACCGGGTAGGGCGGGCCGGAGATGACCTCGACCTCGTGGCCGAGTTCGAGAATCGCCCGGGACATGTAGTCCATATAGATGCCCTGGCCGCCGGTATGCGGGTCGGAGCGATAGCTGGGCAGAAGGATGCGCAGCGGCTCGTCCCCGCGCAGCACGGCCTCGCGACGGCGGGCGGCGGCGGCGGGGTCGGTCGCCGCGTCGAAGACCTTGGTGGGGCTTAGAGAATTCAAGGGGAACCTGACGCAAACGGAAGGCGCGACAAGTGCCAGATGGGACACCTCGTCGCAAGCCGACGTAGCGTCAGCCTGACGGACGTTTTGCAGCGCGCGGCCGCATCTCGCCCAGAACGTAGCGTGGCCCGGCGCCCACCTGCGCGGCGCGGTCTTCCTGATTGTAGAGGGCGCAGGTCTTCAGCGAGAGGCCGCCGCAGCCGATGCAGCCGTCGAGCCGGATCGAATACGAGGTGATCAGCGACGCCTGACAGGTTTCGCTTTCGCCACCTGCGCGTGCCGGTCGCAGTCGGTCATGTGGTCGTTGACGAGGCCGCAGGCCTGCATCCAGGCATAGACGATGGTGGGACCGCAAAAGGTGAAACCGCGTTTTTTCAGGTCTTTGGACAAGGCCGTGGAGATGTCGGTGGCGGCGGGCACCTGTTTCATCGTGGCGAAGCGGTTCACCAGCGGTTTGCCGCCGACCCATGCCCAGCAATAGGCCGCGAAGCCGCCGGGATGGGTTTTCTCGATTTCGAGGAAGGCGTGCGCGTTTTTGATCGCGCCTTCGATCTTGCCGCGATGGCGAATGATGCCCTCATCGCTGAGCAGGCGCGTGACGTCTTTCTCGGTCATGCGCGCGACCTTTGCGGGATCGAAGTCCTTGAAGGCGCGGCGGAAGTTTTCACGCTTTCTGAGGATGGTGATCCACGAAAGCCCGGCCTGAAAGCCGTCGAGGATCAGCTTTTCCCACAGCGCGCGGCCGTCATGTTCCGGCACGCCCCATTCAGTGTCGTGATAGGCGAGATAGAGCGGGTCGCTGCCGGGCCAGGTGCAGCCGCCGCGGGCGATGGGCTTGCGGCTCATGCGTGGAGGCAGGCCTCGATCTTGTTGCCGTCGGGATCGCGGACAAAGGCGCCGTAATAGTCGTGGCCGTAATCGGGGCGCGGGCCGGGCGCGCCATCGTCGCGTCCGCCATGGGCGAGGGCGGCGGCATGGAAG
>CAZBPO010000112.1:681-9058 GCA_964493795.1 uncultured Flavobacteriaceae bacterium | reverse complement strand
CGCCCAGCTGCTTGGGGCTGCCGACATTGAAACGCTCGCCGGCCAGTTCGTGAATCTCGGCCTCCAGCGCCCCCATCTTCTGCGCGAACCGTCCCGACAGCCGCGACAGCATCTCGCGATCCACCAGAATGCCGTCGCGCTCCATCTGCGCCAGCACGCCGATCAGGGGGCGCTCCAGCGTTTCGTACACCGACGTCATGCGCTCGGCCGGCAGGCGCGGCTTCAGCACTCCGTGCAGCCGCAGCGTTACGTCGGCGTCTTCGGCGGCGTATTCGGTGGCGCGGCCGATCTCAATGCGGTCGAAGCTCAGCATGTTCTTGCCCGAGCCCGCCACGTCCTTGAACGCGATGGGCTGGTGGCCCAGATGCGTCACCGACAAATCGTCCATGCCGTGACTTCGCTGCTTGCCGGCGTCCAGCACGTAAGAGATCAGCATGGTGTCATCGACCGGCGCGACGGCGACGCCCAGCCGCGCCAGCACGTTGATGTCGAATTTGATGTTCTGTCCCACCTTCAGCACGGCGGGGTCCTCAAGCATCGGCTTCAGGATCGCCAGCGCGGCGTCCACCTCGATCTGCTGCGGCGCTTCGCCGGCCGACATCAGGTCGCGGCTAATCTTGCCATGACGCAGCGGGATATAGACGGCGTCGCCGGCCCCCAACGCCAGGCTGATCCCCACCAGCTCGTCCACCATCGGGTCGAGGCCCGTCGTCTCGGTGTCGAAGCCGACGACGCCGGCGTCGCTGGCCCGCGCGACATAGGCCGCCAGCGCCTCGGCGTCGGTGATTGCGCGATAGGCCTTGGCGTCGATGGGCGTCTTCAGCGCCGCGATCGCCGCCTCGCCGCCGGCCCGCGCCGCCGGCGTCCACTGCGCCGCCTCGCCGGTCTTCGGCGTCCGCCTGGGGGCCTCGTCGTCTTGCGCTTCCGCTGCGGCAGGCGGCTGGGCGGCCTCCACCGGGTCCGCCGCGATGGCGTTCACGTCATCGACGTCGAACTCGGTCGCGACCCGCTTGGTCAGCGAGGAAAACTCCATCGCCTTCAGAAACGCGATCAGCCGCGGCGCATCGATCGGCTCGACGTTCAGATCGTCCAGGGGGGCCGGCACCGGCGCGTCGCGGTCAAGTTGCACCAGCCGCTTCGAAATGCGCGCCTTTTCGGCGTTGGCGATCAGGTTCTCGCGCCGCTTGGGCTGTTTGATCTCGCCCGCCCGCGCCAGCAGCGTCTCAAGGTCGCCATAGGCATTGATCAGCTCGGCCGCCGTCTTGACGCCGATTCCCGGTACGCCCGGCACGTTGTCGACGCTGTCGCCGGCCAGCGCCTGGATGTCGACCACTTTGTCGGGCGTGACGCCGAATTTCTCGAACACTTCGGGGCTGGCGATGCGCTTCGACTTCATCGCGTCGTACAGCTCGATCTTGCCGTCCTCGACCAGCTGCATCAGGTCCTTGTCGGACGACACGATCGTCACGCGGCCGCCCCGGTCGCGCGCCTGCACGGCATAGGCGGCGATCAGGTCGTCGGCCTCATAGCCGCCCAGCTCCACCACATCCACGTTGAAGGCCCGCGTCGCGTCGCGGATCAGCGGGAACTGGGGGATCAGGTCTTCCGGCGCAGGCGGACGATGCGCCTTGTATTCGGGATAGATTTCGTTGCGGAACGTGACCTCCGACATGTCGAAGATCGCCGCCAGATGGGTCGGCGCCTCGCCGCCGCGCAAGTCGCGCAGTAGCTTGTGGATCATGTTGCAATAGCCGCTGACCGCGCCCACCGGCAGACCGTCCGACTTGCGCGTCAGGGGCGGGAGCGCGTGATAGGCGCGGAAGATATAGCCCGACGCGTCGATCAGATAGAGATGATCGCCCTTCGAGAACGGGGCGGCGGACTTCGCCTTGGCGGCTTCGGCGGCGGACTTCGACATGGCGCGGAGTGAAGCCCGTGCGGCCTGCGGAAATCAACAGCGACGGAAAGGTTCCACCTGTGGCCGCGCCGTCGCTGGACTTCGCCTATGGCCGCGATAGCGTCGCCCGGTCCCTGGCCGAGGCGCCGTTTTGCGTGAGCTGATCCGAACCTGACCTGACGCCTATCCGGCGTCGCCCGCCGCCGCCAGCGCGCGGCCGCGTCCGATCACACGCGAAAACCTCAGTTCATCGAAGAATTTCATGGCCTTCCTCGCCAACCGGACGATCAATCTGGTCAACATCCACTACGCCATCCACTCCATCGCCATGGGCGGCGGCGCGGCCTTCGTGTCGGCGTTCCTGCTCAAGAACGGCATCGCGCCGCAGCTGGTGCTGGGGGCCGTCGCCCTGATCCTCGCGGCGCGCTTTATTCTGCGCCCCATCGCGATCGGCTTTGCGATCCGCTACGGGTTGCGGCGGCTTCTGATCGCTGGTTCGGTGTTGTCGGCCCTGCAGTATCCCGTGCTGGCCGAGGTGAACGAGGTCGGCGCGGTCCTGGTCTCCTTCTGTCTGCTCGCGGCGCTCGGCGAGACCGTCTATTGGTCCAGCTATCATGCCTATTTCGCCTCCGTCGGCGACGACGCCGATCGCGGCAAACATGTCGGCACGCGTGAGGCGGCCGTCGCTGTCATCGGCGTGTTCGCGCCGCTCGCCGCCGGTTGGCTGCTCGAGGTCGAAGGCCCCCGCGTCGCCTTCGGTCTGACCGCCCTCGTCGTCGCCTTGTCGGCGATACCCCTCGCCTGGACGCCGGACGTCGCCGTCGCGCGCAAGCCCCCGCCGGACACGCTGAAAGCATCCATGCCCGGCGCGCTCATCTTCCTCGGCGACGGCTTCGTCGCCGCCGGCTATCACTTCACCTGGCAGATCGTGCTGTTCATGGCGCTGGGGGCCGATCTGATGGCGTTCGGCGGCGCTCTGGCGCTGGCCGCGCTGGTCGGGGCTGCGGCGGGCGTGCTGCTCGGCAGCGCCATCGACGCCGGCCACGGCCGCCGGGCGCTGCGTATCGGCATCGGCGCGCTGGCGCTGGTCGCAGGGCTTCGGGCGATCGCGTCGGGCGACGCCACGCTGGCGATCGTCGCCAATGCGCTGGGGGCGCTGGCGGCTTGTCTCTATGTCCCGGCGGTCATGACGGCGGTCTATACGCTGGGCCGCCGCGCGCCCTGCACCTTCCGCTTCTATGTCGCGGCCGAGGGCGGCTGGGATATCGGCGGCGCGCTGGGCCTGCTCATCGCCGCCGGCCTGGTGTGGGCCGGTGCGCCGGTCTGGGCCGGCGTCGTGCTGGCGTTGCCGGGCGCGGCCTTCGTCTATCTCAGGGTGCGGCGCTTCTACATCGAGAACCCGCGCGTCCCGACGCCGCCGGTGGCGGTCATCGACCCCGGCGAGGGCGTTCGTCTCTGAGCTTTAGTGGCCGTCCAGCACGAACAGCCGGTCGCAATACGGGCAGGTGACCTCGCTGGCTTCTCCCATCTCCAGGAACACCCGAGGATGGCCCAGCGCGCCGCCGCCGCCATCGCAGGCGATGCGGTGGTCGCTGACATGCACCACTTCCGGGGCCGGCGTGGTCGTGGAGGCGAGGTCGGTGGCGGTCTGGGTCATCTGGAACGGCTCAAGCTGCTCGGCGGACCATGCTGTCCTGCGCGTCGGATCGCAAGGCTTTCTGACCCGGTGCTGGACAAGTCCAACCTGCTATGACAATTTGTCAGAATTCGGAGCGCGCCGCCGGCAAGAGCGGTCGCTCAGCCTTGGAAGCACAGGAGCGCGGCTTATGACCGTTCAGCATGTCGATGTGGTGATCGTAGGGGCCGGTCTGTCAGGTATCGGCGCGGGCGTGCATCTGACGAAGAAGTCGCCCGACCGCAGCTTTCTGATCCTGGAAGGGCGCGACAGCATCGGCGGCACGTGGGACCTGTTCCGCTATCCCGGCATCCGCTCCGACAGCGACATGTACACGCTGGGCTACGACTTCAAACCCTGGAAGCAGGCCAAGGCGATCGCCGATGGCCCCTCGATCCTCGCCTATGTGAAGGAAACGGCGGCCGAACACGGCATCGAGCCGAAGATCCGCTACCGCCACATGGTGCGTCACGCCAGCTGGGACAGCGCCCGCTCGCTCTGGACGGTCGAAGCCGAACATGACGGCCAGGCGCTCGTCTTCACCTGCAACTTCCTCTTCATGTGCTCGGGCTATTATTCCTACAAGTCCGGCTACAAGCCCGACTTCGAGGGCGCATCCGACTTCAGGGGGCGCATCGTCCACCCGCAGGAATGGCCGTCCGATCTCGATCACGCCGGCAAGCGCGTCGTCGTCATCGGCTCGGGGGCCACGGCGGTGACGCTGGTGCCCGAAATGGCCCGGACCGCGGCGCATGTCACCATGCTCCAGCGTTCGCCCACCTATGTCGTCTCGCGCCCGGCCGAAGACGCCATCGCCAACCGCCTGCGCCGCTGGCTGCCGGCCAAGATGGCTTACGGCATCACGCGCTGGAAGAATGTCAGCTTCGGCTCGTTCTTCTACAATCTCGCCCGCCGCAAGCCGGAAAAGGTCAAGGAACGTCTGGTCGGCATGGTGCGCGAGGCGCTCGGCCCCGACTACGACGTCGAGAAGCACTTCACGCCGAAATACAATCCGTGGGACCAGCGCCTCTGCCTGGTGCCTGACGCCGATCTGTTCGACTCCATCAAGTCGGGCAAGGCCAGCGTCGAGACCGACCATATCGAGCGTTTCACCGAAACCGGCATCCTGCTGAAATCGGGCAAGGAACTGCCGGCCGACATCATCGTCACCGCCACCGGCCTCAATCTCGAGATGTTGGGCGGCGTGACGTTCCAGGTCGACGGCAAGGCGGTGAACTTCGCCGACACGCTGGCCTACAAGGGCATGATGTATTCCGACGTGCCGAACCTGGCGTCGTCGTTCGGCTACACCAACGCGTCATGGACGCTGAAGGCCGACCTGACCTGCCACTACGTCACGCGTCTGCTCAACCATATGACGGCGACGGGCACCACCCAGTGCACGCCGCGCCGCCGCCCGGGCGACGTCGCCAGCGACGACTGGCTGGATTTCTCCTCGGGCTATGTCCAGCGGTCGATCCACCTGTTCCCCAAGCAGTCCGATCAGGAACCCTGGAAGCAGCATCAGAACTATAAAAAGGATCTGCGTGCGTTGAGGCGGGGCGCGGTCGATGACGGCGTGATGCAGTTCACAAAGGCCGCCCCGGCCAATGCTGCTGTTCCTGCGGCGGCGGAACGCATCGCCGCCTGACCGCGGCCGCCGGCCGCCATTAAAACGGCGCGCGGGGCGTTTGCCCACGCGCGCCGTTTCGTCTAAAGCCTCAACCCGCGCTGCACCCGTAGCTCAGCTGGATAGAGTGCTGCCCTCCGAAGGCAGAGGTCACAGGTTCGAATCCTGTCGGGTGCGCCATTTTCCGCGAATGTCGTCGAGGTCGCCGGTCAGGTTACGGCAGCGGTAAAGACCGCGCTCAGCGCCTCGACAAGTTGCTCGTCGGAATACAGCAGTGGATCGCCTTGCGACTCCACCAGCCCCTTCATCGTGAGCACACCGAGCGCCGAGATGTAGGCGAGGAAGGCAAGCAGCCGAGGCTCAACCTTAGGGCGCTTGTCCTTTTGGATGAGTCTGCGCGCTGTGCCGCCCAAGACCAGGTCGTTGATCGGGCGAATGCGGGCGAATTGCTCCGGCTGGATATTGAGCCCCGCCGGACCGGAGACCTGGCCAAGCAAATAGGCGAGGCGGAAGTCATCCATCTGCCGGGCATACCCCTCGACGGTGTTGCGGATGATCGCCGCGACGGCTGCCTTTCCCGTGTCCGTGGCCTCTACAGCATCGTGCACGCGCTCGCCGTGGCTACGCCAGACGTCGAACACCAGCTCAAATATCAGCGCATCCTTCGAGGCGAAGTAATAGTAGAGCCCCGTCTTCGACATCCCGGCCTCGCGAGCGACCGCGTCGAGGGTCATGGCCCCTGTGCCTTCACGCAGAATCACGACGCGGGCGGCGGCGAGAATGTCCTCGCGCGAGCGGTCGCGTCGGCGTTGCTGGCGGGCGCGGCGCGCCTCGGTCTGATCAGGGGGCGTTTTGGACATGGCTGGCGTTCTCGGAAGACTCGCAAAATACGGATGGACGAATAAAAGTCCACAGATTGACAAATTCGACCAATGGTCTAAAAACAAATCTATTAGTCAGGTTGTGGCGCCGGATCGGCCGTCAAATGGGGGAATCGATGGATCAGTTGAATCTGGCGAACCCGGTGTTCGCCGCATACGCAATCGCCGTGGCGATCATGGTGTTGAAGGGCGTCGCGATGTCCTGGCTCACAGTGGCGAGGCTGATCACCGAGAACGCAGGCCTGCTCAATCCTGAGGACCTTCGGAAAACGCCATTCAACCCCAACCCGAATCCCGCGCAGCTTGGTCCGAATGATCGGGTGGATCGCATTCGCCGCATCCAGAAGAACGATCTTGAGAGCCTGCCGTATTTCTTCGCGGCCGGGCTGCTCTATGTCACCACCATGCCGCCCCTGTGGCTCGCGCAGGTGCTGTTCTACGGCTTCGTCGTCACCAGGCTCGCGCACTTCGCCGCCTACTACACGGCCCAGAACCATGAGGTCAGGGCGGCGCTGTGGACGCCGGGCTCTCTAGTGATCATCTTCCTCGCCGGAGCGTCGCTGAGTTCCGCTTTCTAGGGCGCGACGGGCGTCAATGCATGATCCCTGGCCTCGCCTGCGGATGACGAACCCGTTGCGCCGGAGGCGGACGGGTTGGCCCGGGCATAGCCGGCTTCGCCGCGCGGCCGGCGCCGCCCGTCAGAGCGGCGAAATCAGGTGACAGTCACATAGCTGGCGGGGTCGGCTGACGTAGCGAACTCTTCCATCTTCACGATCAACCCGCCCTTGACGGTGTAAACCTGCGCCCACCTGTTGGAGAGCATGCCTTCTATGCCGTCCATCTCGTAGCGTTCTTCGCCGAGCACCACGATATTGTCGCCGGCTTCCATGAAGGACTGAAGGCGGAAATACTCGATCTTCATGGCGGTAAAGCTCGTCTGGAAGAACTGGGCCGCGCCGCTTCTTCCTACGAAGCGGACGGAGGGCATTTTCTGCGACCCGTGATGAATCCAGAGCGTATCGTCGGAGACCGTGGCGAGCGCGGCCGTCAGGTCTTTGTCATTGAACGCTGCGAACATGCGTTCCACGACGGCACGGGGTGACTTGCTCACAGGTCTCTCCATTCTCGCTGGCTCGCCGGGTTTCGTGTCGCGCCGACGATCGGTATCGTCGCGCTCCGGCTTCCTTCGGCACAGATAGGGCGCTGGGGCGGGAAGAGAACTGTCAAAGAGTATAGCGATCGCTATCAATCACGGAGGCAGCGCAGTGGTTCGCGTCCGATACGAAGCCGAAGAGAACCCGGAAGATCACGACCTGTGCAGGCGCAGTTTCGTTCTGGCGATCAAGGACGCGATAAACGTCGTCAGCGGCAAGTGGAAGCTCGCCATCGTCTGCGCGTTGTTAAGCGGGCCGAAAGGCTTCGCCAACATCGAGCGGCTCCTGCCGGAAATCTCGCCCAGAATGCTGTCCCGCGAACTTCGTGAGCTGGAACTCAACGGCGTCATCATGCGTGTCGCGGGGGAGAGAGGCGGGGCTTCGAGAAATTATGCGCTGACGGCGTCGGGCCAGAGGCTGGAGCAGGTCATATTCATGATGGCGACCTGGGGGCAGGAGCATCGCGTGTCGCTCAGTCGTGAGAACCCCGCCGGCGGCGACTACAAAGAAACAGGATCGCCGTCTGCCGTCGCGTCGATGAGCAAATGAAGCCGGGGCGGCGTGCCGAAGGCCGTACCACCCCGCCCTGCCTGAAGCGTTTGCAAGCCTCGCCCCCTCACTGCCCCCTGATGGTCACTGCGATCGGGCAATGGTCCGAAGGCATGGCGTCGCCGCGTTCGTCATAGACGAGTTCGCTGAACGCCTTGTCCCAGCGCTGGAATGCGCGGGCCGACAGCACGATGTGATCGATGAAGTCGGCATAACGTCCGTCATTGCAGCCGGGCCCGCGCGGGCCGCCGCCGCCTTCCAGCGCGGCGATGTGCAGACCGCCATCGGCGTTCCACGCCTGCCAGACTTCCATATCCTCCGGTTTGAGGCGGCGATTGAAGTCGCCAAGGATCGCGAAGGCCTCGCCCGCGCGTTCGCGCGCCTCGATCCAGCTTTTGATGATGGGCACCTGCTCCATCAGGGGCGGGCAATCCTCGTCATCGGCCTTGAACCCCGCGGCGCATCCCGATTTCAGATGCACGTTCAAAAGGCGCAGCGCCTGCGCCCCCTTCAGCATCACGTCGATGCCCCAGCGCACCGGACGGCCGCCGTCGCGCTCCACGTCCAGCGCCGTCACCGGCGGATTGACCG
>CAZBPO010000112.1:0-671 GCA_964493795.1 uncultured Flavobacteriaceae bacterium | reverse complement strand
ATCCCCTTGCGGATGGCGAAGCCGTTGCGCTGGGGGCGGATGGGCTGGTCGCCGCCCCTGCCGCATGTCTGCGACAGCGGCGGATAGGGCTGGTCCGACATGACGATGTCATATGTGGCCGGGTCGAAGACGCGCGCGGCGGCGGCGGCCGTCTCCACTTCCTGAAACGCGATGACATCCGCGTCCAGCCTGGCGGCATAGGCGCGCAGCGTCGCATAGTCGGCTTCGCCGCGCGGACGGCACCCGGTGCCGTCCGCTTCGGCCAGATGCTCCAAATTCCACGAAGCGAGCTTTAGAGATTCCGGCGGCGGCCGCGAGATTCCGGCGCACCCGGCCAGCGCCAGGGCGGCCGCCAGAGCGGCGAAGCGCATGCTGTTGGTCATGATGGTACCCCGGCCCCTCGCCACTTACTCGAACCCTACGAACACCGTCGCGTCGGCCACGCTCTTGCGTTCCGAGACCACAGCATTGGCCGGGAATGTCTCGTCGGGCCAGCCCAGCGCGATGCTTTTCATGATGACCTGATCCTCGGCGACGCCGGCATGTTCGCGCACCACCGGCGACTGCATGATGCCCTGGCTGTTGATCACCGCGCCGAGGCCGCGTGACCAGGCGGCGTTGACCAGCGCCGTCGCCACCGCGCCGCAGTCGAACGCGGCGTCGTCGCTGCC
>CAZBPO010000111.1:8287-9061 GCA_964493795.1 uncultured Flavobacteriaceae bacterium | reverse complement strand
CAAGCGCACCATGTGGTCGCGCCGCGCCCAGGAGTACGAGGCGAAGATCAACTCGGGCGACCTCATCTCGATCGCCGAGGTGGTCCGCGATCTTCACCGCGCCGGCGGCCAGCCGGAGCAGAGCTATTCCGAGCGCCAGCTCTACGAGGCGGCCCTGTCGCGCATGGTGCGTGAAGTCGCCGCCGTCGAGCGCATCGACGAAGATTCGGCGATGAAGCGCCTGGAAAGCGCCCTCACCAAGACCGCGGCCGCCGCTCCGGCTGCCGCCGCAGCAGCCTGAGGGCAGCCCGCCAAGATACGATAAAGGCCCGGTGGAAACGCCGGGCCTTTTCTTTGTCCGGCGCGGCGCCGCGCCGCTTCGACACCCGCCAGCGCGCCGCCTACTCTTTTCGCGTGAACATCGAGCAGCACACGCTGGAGCGCCTGACAAGGCGCATCAAACGGCTTTCCGGCCCGCCCTCACGCCGCACGCGTGACAGTATCGCCGCGGAACTGCGCAGCGGCTTGAAGCCGGAAATGCTGGCCGAGACCTTCATCCGTGCGCTCGACGGCTCCGTCGAAGACGCCGCCGCCATCGCGGCCGCCTTTCGGCCCGACTGGGAATGCTCCCTCACGCCGCAAGGCGAAGGCGACGACGTCAAGATTATCGCCCGCATCACCGCTCCCGCAGCTGAGGGTGAAACACCGCCCCGCGCCTTCACCGCGACCGCGCTCTCAAGAGTGGCTGCAAGCAGGGCGAGGGCCGGGTGGGCGATGCTGCGTGTCGCGGTGAAG
>CAZBPO010000111.1:0-8277 GCA_964493795.1 uncultured Flavobacteriaceae bacterium | reverse complement strand
CTACGCCATCTGGCTGGTCGGCGGCGCAGCGATATTGCAGGTAATGTGGGAGCTTTTCTGGGAAAGCTGGTGACGCGCCGCGCGCTATGAGAATGGCGACCCCGGAAGGACGGGACAGGGGAATGCGCAGAAACCAGATAACCAACTGATTTTAAACAGCTCTACCGCACGCGATAGCACTCCCTTCCCCACCTGCTTTCCCCACCTGTTTCCCAACTCAGGCGGAGAGGAGAACGATGCGCGGCCAGCCTACCCGAGCGTTGTTGTGCCTCCATCTATGGGCTGACTAATGCGTGCCTCCGAAAGAGAGGCACCATGACCGACACGACCCGCGATTTAGACTTCAAGGCCGCATCACAAGCAGCGCGGCGCAACCGACTTAAGCGCCTAAGAAGCACAACGCGGGGCGCGGTGGGCGCGGCGAACCGCAGACATTTGGCGGAAAAATCTGAGAGGGCATCTGATAAGAGCGGCGCTGGAGCTCCCCCCGTAGGGGTAGGGGAGCTTCGCGCGGCCGCACGCGGGCGCGGGAATAGCTCGTATGCGTCATGCCCGCGCGTAGCAATCGACAGGCCACCGCCTGTAGGCTCCCACAGCATCAAGCGGGGGGATGACATGGTGCGGGTATTCTTGTGTTGGTCGGGGGACCGCTCACGGCGGACAGCGGCGGCACTCAAAGAGTGGCTCGAAATGGTCTTTCAGGGGGCACACGTGTTCCTGTCTGAAAGCACCATCAAGGGCGGACAGAGGTGGCAGGACGAGCTACAGGCGGCGCTTGAACGCCGATGCGGCGGCGCGGGTCCGCTTCGGGGAGCTGACCGGCGACTTCGTGCGTAACCAGGACCCCACCCGCAAATTCGATGCGGAAGTAGCGGCGCACGGGGCGCAGATCAGGACCATGATGGGCGAGTTCAACGCCCTCTCCAACAACCCCGGCCTGCTCGACGACGGTACCACGCGGCGGCCCGTGAGGGGCTTCGGATCGGTGGCGGACAACGAGAATTATCTTCCCCGCATCTGGCACGCCGAGAAGATTGGCGGCCTGCTGGCTCGGTTCGGTTCGGCCCAGGTGAACGGGTTCGTCGCCCGCGCCATCCGCGCCGCACAGCCCGACATCGACCGGGCATTGTCCGCCAAGATCGCGGAGGCCGTGGTCTCTCAGGCCCGCCGCTCCCGCGTCGGTATCCGGGGGTACGTCGATCCGTTCGGGCAGGATGACCTCAACTACCTGCGCGGCACCCTTCGGGATCACGGACTGGACGACGCCGAGGTGTCCCGCATCCTCGGCCCCCTTCAGCCCTCCGGCGATGCCGGCGCAGTCTCCCGTGGAAAGCATCGCATCAACATCAGCGAAGGTTACCGCGATGCGATGACCGACGCCCGCACTGGCGAGCGTATCGAGCTTGGCCTTGAAGACTTCTTCGAGCGTGACGCCACGGCGCTGTTCAACGCCTACTCACGGACGCAGGCCGGCTGGATCGCCATGAGCCGGGTGCGTATCGAAAACCCGCGCTACCGCCCGGACACTGATGCAGCGGATCAGGAATACATCCTAGACGGCATCACCAACGCCTCTGAGTTCGATACCTTCATGCGCCGCGTGCGCGAGGCCGGCGAGGAACGCGGCATGGCCCCGGCGAAGATAGAGGCCGAGGCACAGACCATGGACTACCTCTACCGCTCCATCGTCGGCATTCCGCACGACATGGAAGGGACGAAGGGGGCGCAGGCGCTCCGCATGATCCGCGACTACAACTTCCTGCGCCTCATGGGGCAGGTAGGCTTCGCGCAGGTGGCGGAGGTGTTCGTCGGTGTGTCGCAGCTCGGCTTCAAGGCGGCCTATCAGGGTATGCCGGCGTTCAAGGCGCTGTGGCGTAACGCCAAGACTGGCCGCCTCAACGACGAGTTCGCGGAGGAAGTGGAGTGGATCACGACCGCCGGCTCCGACTGGCTGCGGGGCAAGAACCTCCTGCGCTATGACGACGCCGGGGTGCCGATGCACGGCCCCTCGGGGATGCTCGGCACGGTTGACCACCTCATGCAGCGCGGCAAGCGCGGCGTGGCTGCGGTCTCCGGCATGGCGACGATCAACACGTTTATCCAGCGATGGGGCGCAAGCTCCATCATGTACCACTTCGCGAACCTGTCGAAGAACCCGACCAAGGCCAACATGGCGCGGATGGCGTCAGTGGGGCTGGACGAAGCGATGCTCGGGCGCGTGCTGTCTCAGATCAAGGACCACGCGCAGACGGTCCCCGGCACGGGCGGCCGCAAGCTGCGGACCATGGGCATCGACAGGTGGACGGACGCGGAAGCGGCCTACGCTTTCGAGAATGCCGCCTATCGTCTCTCCCGCCGCATCGTGCAGGAGAATGACGCCGGCATGATGCACCGGATCACGGCGAACCCCGTGATGAAGACCCTGCTTCAGTTCCGAACCTTCATCCTCGGCGCGTGGACGAAGCAGCTCTTGCACAACGTCCACATGAAGGACTTTGAGGCATTCGCGACGTTCATGGGGGCCAGCTTCGCGGCGGGCCTTTCGTACATCGCGCAGACGCACCTTCAGGGGGTCGGCAGGGAGGACCGAGAGGACTTCCTGGATAAGCGCCTTACCATGGAGAACATCGGCAAGGCGGCCTTTCAGCGGGCCGGATGGGCGAGCGTGCTGCCTACCGTGGTGGACACGGGGATGTTCTTTGCGCAGCAAGACCCCGTGTTTGATTTCAGGACGACCGGGCAAGCGTCGGACATCGTATTGGGGAACCCAGCTGTGGGGCTCATATTCTCGGACATGCCGGCCGCCACGGGAACGCTCGTCAACCTCATTGCTGGCAACGGAATGTCTCAGGCGGACGCCCGGTCACTTGCTCGGCCACTTGCGTTTCAAAACGCACTACCCTTCGTGAACGCGCTGAACGCCGTCATCGGGGGACTACCGAAATACGACGCCTTCAACGCAAAGTGAAAATTTAGGGGACTAGATGTTCAGTCTCGGCGTGCGGGGGCCGCCTAAGAGGATGGCCCCCGGCTGCACGAAGCGAGGGTATGAAATAAAATGGCAAAGTGCGCTTGCAATCCCCATATATTCACTGCCGTATGAACGGCTCTTTTTGAAATGGATAGTAAAATGTCTAATGACCGCAATACTACCCCCACTGCGAAACCGGATGAAAAGCTGGCCGCCAAGCCAAATCAGGCGACCCCTGCGCCTGACGCCACGAAGCCTGCTGAAAAGAAGTGACTTGAAGCCATTCCGCCCGGGGGGAAGCGCCCCCCGGCGGTTTGGCAACCACCGCTAGGACGGGAGGTTCGCTATGGCCAATGACAACGAAATCGCCCTGTCAATCCACAAGAACGAGAGTCTGCAAGCAACGATCAAAGCTATAATGATTGCAAGCATTTCTCCCGCGCTTATGGTTGCGCTCATGGCAAGTTGCGCTGCATTCTATCCGCGCTGACGCGTGGAGGAATGTTGCCTATGGCAGGTGCGCATTCGTTTGTTTGCTACGCCCTGCCTAGGCACTAGGCAGGACGATACAGGCCGCCGCCCCAGCAAGTTGTACGTCTGAGGGGCCTTTGCTGTAGCGTCCCAAGCTCTCACCGATCCGCTCATGCCCGAGGAGCGCGGCTATTGTCCACGGCATGACACCGCCTGCCTCCATCAACGTCGCGGCGCGATGCCGCCATGAATGGGCGGCGACGATAGCGCGTTCCTTCGTGATGGTGCGAAGCGCCCGGCCAAGGCGCTGCGATATACGGGGCGAGCGGTCCCCGCGAAGATCAGGCGTCAGTTCGGGGAACAGCGGGCCGCCTCCCTTCGCACGACGCCGCAGCATGGCGGCCACCGCAGGGACCACGACAGGGACACGCCGCGCCGCCGCCGCCGTCTTCCCCTCACGAACATGCGCGAACAGCACCTTGCCGCGCTCCTCAAGGTCATGCGCTGTCAGGCCGCACGCCTCCTCCAAACGCATTCCCGTGATGGCGACGAGGCGCAGCACATCGGGATCGGCCGGATGATCGGCGGCTTTGTCATCGACAGCAGCAATCAACGCGGCCCCTTCCCTTTCCGGCATAGGCAGACGGCGGCCTTCGTCAGGGGCACCCTTGCGGGCACCCTCGGCGGCGCGTTGATCGCGCCACGGGTTCTCCGTATCGACCACGCCGCGCTTGCGTAGCCAGCGCCAGAAGCTCGACCGGTGGGACAGGAGTTTGTTGACGGACGCCGGCTTGCGGCCGGGTGTGAGGACTTCAGAGACGAAGACTGCGGCCTCACGACGGCCGACCTCGCGGGCCGTAGGGTGGCGGGAGAGGAGAAGCGTCTTCGCCTGTTCCACGCTTAGCAGCGTCTTGTCGGTGTAGCTGGACTCCGCAACCCAGCGCGTCCACAGGGGCTCTATCAGATCGTCTCCGGCGGTGGCGTGGCGGAGGAAGCGGCGGGACACACCCTCGCCCTTCGTCATGCGGATCGCGTCGGCCTGCTTGTGGATCGCTTCGATAGTAAGGCCCGCTAGATCGGCGTCATCGTCTGTGGACGCCGCATCGGCGGCGCGAGCCTCCGCCAGCGACTTGCGCAGCCACTCGGCATCAGCGTTTACGGGGTCCATTCGGCGGGCCGCCTCTATCTCCATTTTCCATTGCGAGACGACCGTACCCACGCGGCGTTCGGCGGCCTTGAGAGAGTCCGTCTTGAGCGACAGGACGAGGCGCTTCTTGCCGATGACGAGACGCACCTCGCGCGGCACGTCCAGCACGGCGTACCAAGTCCGCCGCCGCAACTCCAAGTGACTAGGCACCGCTTCCCCACACGTTTGAACCACACATCTTCCCCACACGATTTACGGGGAAACCATGTAAAATCAATGAGTTCAATAGCATGAGGATAGATGGCGACCCCGGAAGGATTCGAACCTCCGACCCGCTGCTTAGGACGCAGCCGCTCTATCCAG
Organism: uncultured Flavobacteriaceae bacterium; assembly: GCA_964493795.1. Classification (GTDB taxonomy): domain Bacteria; phylum Pseudomonadota; class Alphaproteobacteria; order Micropepsales; family Micropepsaceae; genus JADZAI01. Next base: position 3,325 of record CAZBPO010000111.1, on the reverse strand, counting down.
CTGAGCTACGGAGTCGCGTGGGGCGCTCTATCGCACGCCGGGCCGCCATGTCCAAGCCGCGAACGCCAGGGTGACGCAAGGGAGACCTTTCCCGCCGCGCGGCGCCGCCTATGCTCATGGCCGAAAACACATCGGAGGACCGCCATGACCTACCAGACCCTCAGCATCGAGAAGGACGGGGCGATCGACCGCGTCACCCTGAACCGCCCGGACAGCCTGAACGCGCTCAATCCGCAAATGGTCGACGATCTGCTCGACTATTTCGGCCGGCTCTACTGGGACCGTTCGGTGCGCGTGGTGACGCTACAAGGCGCGGGCAAAGCATTCTGCGCCGGGCTAGATTTGAAAGAACGCTCGAACCGCGCGACACAGACCTCAGTTGTCGGCGGTCCCTCGGACGGCCTCGTGTCGCAGCGCCGCATCAGCGAGATCGTGATGCGCATGCGCCGCTGCCCGCAGCCTGTCGTCAGCCTGATCCATGGCCCGGCCTGCGGCGGCGGCTTCGCCATCGCGCTCGCGTCGGATATCCGCATCGCAGGCGCTTCGACGCGCATGAACGCCGCCTTCATCCGCATCGGGCTTTCGGCCTGCGACATCGGCGTCTCCTACTTCCTGCCGCGCCTGGTGGGCGTCACCATCGCCAGCGAGCTGATGCTGACCGGCCGCTTCATCAACGCCGAGCGCGCGCTGCGCGTCGGCCTGGTCAGCGAAGTCGTGCCCGACGCCGACCTGCGCGCCGCCGCCCAGCCCTATCTCGACGAGATGCTGACGACCTCGCCGCTGGGCCTGAGGATGACCAAGGAATGCCTCAACATGAGCGTCGACGCCGGCAGCCTGGAGGCCGCCATCGCGATGGAGGACCGCAATCAGATCCTCTGCGCCCAGACCGCCGATTTCGGCGAAGGCGTGCGCGCCTTCCTTGAGAAGCGCCCGCCCGCCTATGCTGATCGATAGGCGGCGCTAGCGGATCGGGCCCGACGCCAGCGCCATGGCCCAATACGGTTTTCCGGACGTCGGCGAATAGGCCACCGCGAACCCAAGCCGGGTCATGCGCGGGTTGGTCATGTTCCGCTCGTGCACCGGCGAGTTCGCCCACCAGTCGAACATCTTCTCGGCCGAGCGGATGTTGCGGCCGATATTCTCGCCGGCATAGACGTTCAGCACCTTGTGGGCGCGCAGCCTGCCGCCGAAATCGCCTGCGATATTGTGGTCCATCAGGTCGGCATCGGCCATCGCTCTGGCCTGCTGATAGGCGACCGCCGTCATCTGCTGGTCGATCGCCAACGGCCCCAGTCCGCGTTGCGCCCGGTACTGATTGATCAGCGCCAGCGTTATGCGCGTCGGCTCCGCCGTCATCTGCTGCTCGACGACGCTCATCGCCCGCATGTTCGAGCCGAACTCGCCGGACATGGCGTTCTGCGCGGCCACAGCGCCCGGCCCAAGAACGGCTGAGATCAGGCAGGCGCGAAGAAGAAGGGCCAGAGACATGGCGGCGTTCCGGAGATGATCCCGGAATGCTGCCGCCCCGCCCTTGCCGCAGTCTCAACGGCCGCCGCGCAATTTGACTCGATTGCCCTATGCCGGCGCGCCGCGCCCGCTGTGAGCCGCATCTGCGCGCTTCAGGAACGCCGCCATGTAATCAACGATCAGCGGCACGCCCGGCACCGGCAGATCGTGCCCCCACCCGTCGATCAGCACGAACTCCGAATGCGGGATACAGGCCGCCGTATGCGCGCCCGCCTGCCAGGGGATCAGCGTATCCGCCGTGCCGTGCAGCACAAGCGCAGGCAGGCCAAGGCTTTTCAGCCTTTCGGTCCGGGGCGGCGCGGCCAGGATCGCCGCATACTGGCGCAGCGTCCCTTCAGGGTAATAGGCGCGATCAAAGCTGGCCCCCGCCAGCGCCGCGACATTGGCGTCGTCATACGGCCAGCGGGTCGATGCATAGACCTTCCGGTTCTTCACGGCATGGGCGACGACATCTGCGCGCGCGGGCGATGCCGGCGCGGTCACCAGCGCCGCCTGCGCTTCCGGCGTCGACCGCGGCAGCGACGGGTCGCCCGTCGTCGAGAAAATCGAGACCAGCGAACGCGCTTTCGGCGCATGATCCAGCGCCACAAGCTGCGCGATCATGCCGCCCATCGAAGCGCCTGCGATATGCGCGCTTTCGATGCCCAGGGCGTCCAGCAGACCGGCCGCGTCGGCCGCCATGTCGGCAAGCTGATAGGGAATGTCGGGCTTTCGCCCTTCGGCGATCGCCGTCGCCACGTCGCGCGCCGCCGGCGTGCCGGTAAAACGCTGGGACAGGCCGACATCGCGATTGTCGAAGCGGATCACCTTCAATCCGGCCGCCGCAAGGCTTTCGCAAAAGCGAGGCGTCCATGACGTCATCTGCGAGCCGAAGCCCATGATCAGCAACAGCGGCACACCGTCGTCGGGGCCGACGATATCGTATTCGAGATTTATCCCGTTCGCCTTGATCTGCGCCATGGATCAGGCCGCCTTCCCGCGCCCCTCGGCGCGCTCTAGGAAGCCGCCAACATGCTCCAGGAACACCGGCATCAGCGCCTCGGTGAAATCATGTCCCATGCCGGGAATGCTGACGAACTCCGCCCCTGAGATCGAATCGGCCGTATCCTTGCCGCCCTCGATCCGCACCAGCGGATCGGCCTCGCCATGCAGCACGAGCGCCGGGCAGGTCACGTTCCCCAGAATCTCATGGCGCGGCTCGGACGACAGGATCGCGACCAGCTGACGGCCGATGCCCTCGCGGTCGTAGGGCGCGCGATCGGCCTGGTTCTCGGCCAGCGCCTGAAGCTCGGCCTCGGTCGCCGGGTAGCCGGGCGAACCGATGGTGCGGAAAACCAGCTTGAACGCGTTGATCCGGTCTTCGCGGGTTTCGGTCGGCGGCGGCGTGATCAGCGCTCCCATGATCTCGGGCGCGGCCTGCGGCAGACCCGGACGATTGGTCGAAGACATGATCGAGACCAGGCTGCGCGCCCGCGCGCCATGCTTGGCCGCCACGATCTGCGCGATCATCCCGCCCATCGACGCGCCCACGATATGCGCCTTGTCGATGCCCAGCGCATCCAGCAGGCCCACCGTATCGGCGGCCATATCGTCCAGCAGATACGCCGCGTTCGGGTTGGGCTGGCCGGATGCCGCCGCCATCATCGCCGCGCCGATATCCGGCGCGCCCAGATGCGACAGATGCGTCGAAAGCCCGATATCGCGGTTGTCGAAACGAATGACGCGGAAGCCCTTGGCCGCCAGCGACTTCACGAACGACACCGGCCACATGGTCATCTGGCCAGAAAAGCCCATGATC
>CAZBPO010000110.1:0-9080 GCA_964493795.1 uncultured Flavobacteriaceae bacterium | reverse complement strand
GGCTCATGGAGCATATGCAGGCCCAGGCCGCCCATGTCGGCACGCAATTCGTCCACGACACCATCGTCAGGGTCGATCTCTCGAACCGCCCCTTCCGCCTCTGGGGCGACGATGGCGCGGTCTATACCTGCGATGCTCTGGTCATCGCCACCGGCGCGCAGGCCCGCTGTCTGGGCCTGCCCTTCGAGCAGACCTTCCAGGGCCATGGCGTCTCGGCCTGCGCGACCTGCGACGGCTTCTTCTACCGGGGCAAGGAAGTCGTCGTGGTTGGCGGCGGCAATACCGCCGTCGAAGAGGCGATGTTCCTCACCAACTTCGCCAGCAAGGTTACGCTGGTCCATCGCCGCGACAGCCTGCGCGCCGACAAGACCAACCAGACCCGTCTGTTCGCCAACCCCAAGGTCAGCGTCATCTGGGACAGCGAGGTCGCCGACGCCACCGGCACGACCGCGCCCGTCTCGCTGACCGGGGTGACGTTGCGTAACGTCAAGACGGGCGCGCTCAGCGAGCTCAAGGCCGACGGTCTCTTCGTCGCGATCGGCCATGTCCCGGCGACCGAGATCTTCAAGGGCCAGCTGCCGATGGACGAAAGCGGCTATCTGCTCAAGGCCCCCGACTCCACCGCGACTTCCATCCCCGGCGTCTTCGCGGCCGGCGACGTCACCGACAAAGTGTTCCGTCAGGCGGTCACCGCGGCGGGCCTGGGCTGCATGGCGGCCCTCGAAGCCGAACGTTTCCTCGCCGCCGAGGACCACGACGCAGCGGCCGAGGCGGCGTAAACAGCGTTCGCGCGCCCACATCCATATCGGACTCTGATGTTCAGCGATCGCCGGCAAACGATTCCGGCGACTCGACTTTTTGACGATGAAGCGCCGAAAACCCTTCGCGACGCACGGCCGCCGCGAATCTGAATCAATCTGCGAAGAAGCGGAATCGAACTCTCAAGCAGGCGAATCCCCGTCACAGCGGAGCCAGACAACCCTCTGACTCGATTCACTAATTCAAAAACTTGCGAGAGATTCGCAAATTCGCTTGCACTGAGGACGGCAAACAGGCAAAACAGCTGGGCAGTTTGCGAGTGACTTTCACGCGCATTTTGTGGCCCCGCACCGGCCTCCGGCGCTGGGCTCCGCAGGCCGGCGCGCTTTGCCGGTCTGGCCTCCCTCAAGCACCTTCGGCCGGGCCTTGCGCCCGGCCTCTTTCTTTCAGGCGATGCCCAGCAGCTTGGGCAACTGGCGCATGTCGTGGAACACCACCGCCCCCGCCGCCTCCAGCGCCTTGGCGTCGGTGAAGGGGTCGCCGGCATAGCCGAACACCCGAACGCGAGCCGCGACGGCGGCCTCGACGCCCGGCAGCGAGTCTTCGACGACGACGGTGTTCTGCGGCACGATCCCGGACAGCCGCATCGCCGCCTCGAACAGGTCCGGGTGCGGCTTGCCGCGCAAGACCTGATCGGCACTCATCAACCGCGGGTTGAACAACCCCAGAAGACCACTCATGCCCAGCGTCAGGGTCATCTTCTTGAGCGAGCCCGACGAAGCGACCGAAACGCGGATGCCCTTCTCGACGATCGCCTCGACGGCGTCCCTCACATGCGGGACCGGCTTCACCTGCTCGCGCAGCCGCCGGAACGTCTCTGCCTGCAAATCGTCCAGCCAGCTTTCCGGCAGCTTGCGCCCCAGCTCCGCCTCGATCATCTCGACCGCGCTCGCCATCGAGCGCCCGACATAGCGCCGGCGCACCTCGCCGACCTCCAGCACCAGCCCTTCGGCCGCCAGCGCCTCGGCCAGACAGGCATTGGCGATCGGCTCGCTGTCGACCAGCACGCCGTCGCAGTCGAAGATCACGTGTTGGGGGCGGCGCATGAACATGCCCCCATCTAGCCCGAACGCCGCCCGCGCCACCTCATTTTTCGTCGCCGCCGGTCAAATCGACACAGTCCGCCGCGACGTCATGCCGCCCCACTCCTGACCGAAGCCCCGGCAGCCCTCTCCATTAACCAATATTAACCCTGTTCTTTTACCAAAGTTAACTCGACTCCTTAATTCATATTAACTTCTTCTATTAACCTATCTTAATTTGTCCCATTCTGAATCGGCGGATTTCTGCGGAATAGTTGGCGCATTTACTAATTAAATGTTGACCTTAATTAATGAAGCGTTTACGTTAACGCCATGATCGACGGCAGCCTCCATTCCTGGATAGGTCTGACGTCCGGCGTGATCGCGCTGGCCGCCTTCGTGCCGTATATCCGCTCGATCCTCAGGGGCCAGACCCGTCCCAACCGCGCCAGCTGGTTCATCTGGGCCTTCGCCGAAATCGTCACCACCGCCACCTATGCCGCCTCCGGCGCCGACGCGACGCTCTTCGTCGCGGTCGGCTACACGGTCGGCACCCTGACTGTGGCGTCGCTGTCCCTGCGCTATGGCGAGGGCGGGGCGACCCCGCTCGACCTTTTGTGCCTGTTCGGGGCCTCGATCGCGCTGATCCCCTGGATCGCGCTCGATCAGCCCGAACTGGCGCTCTACATGATCATATTCGTCGATGCGATGGCGGTGTTCCCGACGCTCAAGAAAGCCATCGCCGACCCTGACAGCGAGGACACCACCTACTGGTCGCTCAGCTTCCTCGCCGCCGGACTGAACATATTCGCGATCGACCGCTGGGTTCCCGAGATCGTCGTATTCCCGGTCTATGCCTTCATCGGCGCCGGCGCGATCTTCCTCGCTCTCATCTCCCACGCCGCGATCCGGACCATTTCGGCCCGCATGCGCCGGCCGTCGATCACCGCTTCCGTTCCCAACCTGCAGTCATAGTCCCATGCTCACGATCAAGACCGCCCTGAAAGCGAGCCACCTTCACGGCATCGGCCTGTTCGCCGACCAGCGCATTCCGGCAGGCACCGTGGTCTGGCGCTTCGACCCCTCTTTCGACCTGCATTTCCCGGAACCGGCCTATGCCGCCGCGCCGCCGGTGCAAAAGCACCACCTCGACTATTACGGCTTCCTGTCCAAGGCGACGCGCGAACACATCTATTCCGTCGACGATAGCCGCTTCATGAACCACTCCGATACGCCCAACATGGTCGTGACCTATGGCGCGGGCGAAGGCGAGCCGACCATGGTGGCGCGACGCGACATCGCGCCCGGCGAAGAAATCACCGTGAATTATCACGATCTCTGCCACGCCGATGACGTCGCGCTGGCCTGGTTCAAGGAGCAGCCCCCGGCCTCCATCCGCTCGATCGGCCCCCGCCCCTCGCAGCGCCAGACCGCCGACGACGACAAGCCCGCCATTCGACAGACCGGCACGCCCTGACGTGCCGATGACGGCGGCGCGCCGATCTGGCAAACAGCGGCGAACCGTCAACATCGGGTAACGCCATGAAGCCTGTCTGGATCGCGCTGATCGCCGTTTTCGTCGCCTTGATCCCGGTCCTCGCCTTCGTGGCGAACAAGTCAAAGAACCGGAAGTCCGCCCAGCGCGGCGGCGACGGCGGATATGTTCCCGCCGATGGCGGTTCAGCCGCCCGTATTCCGCACAAGACCGACGCGTCCAAGTCCACCAACGCCGGAGACGGCGGCGGTGGAGATGGCGGAGGAGGCGGCGACTGATATCGCCGCCGCCCCGGCTGCCTTAGGTCAGGCCGCCCGCGTCTGCGCCAGCGCCTGCTCGGCCGGACGCCCGGTCAGTTCGGCCAGATGGTCGAACCGCGCCGTGTAGCCGCCCACGCCCTGGGTCGCCGATCTCAACTCGACGATCAGCGATTGCAGTTCGGCTTGCGGGATTTCCGCCTTCACCACGTCCCAGCCGGCCCAGCCGTCGCGCGCGTCGAAGCCCAGAATGTGCCCGCGCCGGCTCGACACCATGCCGTTGACCGCCGCCGTGGCGGTTGAAGGGGCCGCGATCTCCACCGCCATCACCGGCTCAAGCAGAACCGGCGCGCAATTGGGCAGCGCCTGGTTCAGCGCCTGACGCCCGGCGATGATGAACGCCTCGTTCGAGGAATCGACGTCGTGATACTTGCCGTCGGTCAGCGCCACCGCGACATCGACCACCGGAAAGCCGAACGCGCCTTTCTCCAGCGCCTCGCGCGCCCCGCGCTCCACCGAAGGGATGTACTGGCGCGGCACCGCCCCGCCCGTCACCTTGTCCTCGAACTGGAAGCCCTCGCCACGCGTCAGCGGCCTGATCTCCACCGTCACGTCGGCGAACTGGCCGTGCCCGCCCGACTGCTTCTTGTGCCGCGCCTGCTGCGTCGCCCCCTTGCGGATCGTCTCGCGATAGGGAACGCGCGGCGGCCGTGACGTGACTTTCAGCCCGAATTTCGAGGCCAGACGGTCGATCGCCACCTTCAGATGCATCTCGCCCTGGCCCGACAGCACCAGTTCGTGCGTCTCGGCGTCGTGCTTCACGCTCAGCGACGGGTCTTCCTCCGCCAGCTTGTGAAGCGCCGCCGTCAGCTTCACCTCATCCTTCCGGTCGGCCACCTCGATCGCCAGCGCGTGCACCGGCTCGGCCGATGCGCTGTAGGGCACGGCGAAGGCCGATTTCACGGTCGAGAGCGTGTCGCCCGTCTGCACCGGCTCAAGCCGCGCGAACGCCGCCAGATCGCCTGCCCCCGCGAATCCGGTCTTGCTCATCTTCTCGCCGAACGGCGTGAACACCCCGCCGATGCGGGCTTCTGCGCCGTCGCTGCGGATCACCGTCGCGCCGTCTTTGATCGTGCCGGCCAGAACCCGCACCAGCGACAGCTTGCCCTGCGGCGAGTGCACCGTCTTCAGCACATAGGCCGCATCCGGCCCCTCTACGCCCAGCCGCGCCGCCGTCGCCTTCACGTCCGGCGCATCGTGGCGGATCGCCTTCAGCAGACGCCGCACGCCATTGTCGTTCTCGGCGCTGCCCAGCAGGACCGGCACGATCTGCCCCGCCCCGGTCTCTTTCACCAGATCGGCGAACACCTCGTCCTGCGGCGGCTCGATGTCGCTCAGCAGTTCTTCCATCAGGTGATCGTCATGATCGGCCAGCGTCTCCAGCATCTGATAGCGCGCCTGCTTCTCGCGCTCGGCCAGCTCTTCAGGGATCGCCACGATCTCCGACTGGGCGTGATCGCGGTAGTGATGCGCGCGCTCCATCGCCAGATCGACGAAGCCCGTCACCTGCCCGTCATCCCAGATCGGCACCTGGCGTAGCACCAGCGGCGCGGCGCTCATCGGCTGCAGGTTCTCCAAAAGGTCGCGCATACGCCCTTTGGCCTTGTCGATCTTGTTGACGAAGATCAGGCGCGGCACGCCGGCGGTCTCCAGCGCCTTCAGATAGGGCTGCAGCATCAGCGCCTTGCCCGGATCGGGCTCGGCCACCACGATGGCCGCATCGCACGCCGCCACGGCGCTCAGCGTATCGGCCAGGAATTCGATAGAGCCGGGGCAGTCGACGAAGGCATAGGCGTCGCCCAGCCATGTCGTCACCGCGGCGTTGGGTTCGGTCGACATCTGCCGCGCGCGCGCTTCGGCGCTGGCGTCGCCCACCGTATTGCCTGCGGTCACCGACCCCTTGCGCGTCGTCGCGCCGGTCGCATGCAGCAGGCTCTCCAGAAGCGTCGTCTTGCCGGCGCCGTAGGGGCCGACGATGGCGATCATGCGCGGGCCGGTATTCCTCGGCCCGCCGTCTTGTCTGCCGGTTTTGATGCCTTTGGCGTTGGTATCGCTCATGCGTGTCTCCTCTTCGCGGTCGAGCGTGAAGAGCGCTGTCATGAACGCATGACTGCGCTCAGATCGCCGGAGAGGCGCGCGCGAGAGCGGCGTGGAGGCCTTCCCGGTGTCGTTACGTCACGCCTGTTTCGCCGGGCATGCAAGCAAATGAGTCGCTGCACCGCAGCGAAGATCGCGCCGCTTCCGCCGCGTTTCGTGCCTGCGACCGCGCCCCGTCTCCCGCTATACTGGCGCGATGTTGCTGCGAGTCCTGTCCGCCGCGTTCGCCCTGGGCCTCATCGCGCCCGCCGGCGCAGAAGATCCCGACGCGATCCTCAAATGGGCTTTTCGCGAGAAGGGATGCGTCCGGGCGCAGACCGCGCAGGGGTGGGAGGCGCACCGCGTCTCGCCCGCCTCCGACCTCACCGGCACGGCGGCGGATTCCCTCTCGATCGTCGATCGCAGCCGCCGCCGCATGGTTTCGCTGGTCCGCCAGACCGATCCCGACGACCCGGATGACTGGACCGTAACCCGTCAGGCCTATGCCGACGGCGTCTTCTATCTCTGCACCGCCAGGCGCGCCGAGACCTGCCGCCTGCGCCCCGTGCCGCAGGAAAGCGTCACGCCTGAAGACATCACCAGCGCCTATGTCGCGTTCGGAGACCTGCGCGCGCCAGACCGGGGCGGTGCGCGCATCGAGATGGCGGACATTCCGCCCGACATGACGGACATCGCCTGGGCTGTGGCGCTGACGCCCCGGGGCGGACGCCCCTACGTCCTCTATATCGCGGCAGACGGCGCCATCCTGGCGACCGACATGCCCGGCCCTGTCCGCACCCAACGCAACTGGCTGACGGACTACGCGCTGACCGATGGCTGCTGGATGCCGGCGACCTCGCGCATCGAAATCCTGCCCGACGCGCCGGGGCGCTATCTCGAATGGCGGCTCGACCGCCTCACCTGGCGCGACTGGATGACGCCGGAAGAGACCGCCTTCGAGTGAACCGCCTCAGTAGATCGGCTTCGCCGTCTTCACCGTGCCGTCCGGCGCGACATGGATCAGGCGATAGGCCGTCGTGCCGCCATAGACCGAGCCGTCAGGCGCAAAGGCGAACACCTCGAAATATTCCGGCCAGCCGCCCTCGTTCTCAAGCTTGAAGCTCGTGACCGCGCCGTCCGCCAGCGACAGCGTGCCGCCATTGCGCAGCGCGCCGCTCGCCAGCGTCTTGCCGTCCGGCGACACGCCGAAGCCATAGGCAAAGCCGGTGGGCAGGTCATAGACGCTCGACTCGCCCGCGCCTGTGATCTTCAGGTTCTTGTTGCTGTAGCCCGCGAACCAGGCCGTATCGCCGTCGATCACGCCCGACAGCAGTTCATGCCCGGAATACCAGGTCGCCGTCCGGCCGGTTTCCTTCAAACCCGCATCCAGCCGGATCACCTCCGACGCGAAGCCGTCGTTCTTCATCTCGAACTCGGTGCGCGCCAGGCCTTTCACGTCCGAGGGAATGGACTGCTTGGTTTCGTCCGCCGTCTCCTTGCGCTCGGTCAGCACCGCGAAAGACGAACCGTCCGGCGCGGCGACGATCGACTTGCCGGCCCCGGTCAGCAGCCCTTCGGCCTTCTTCGACCCGTCCGACAGCGCGTACAGCGTCACCGGCGTCGAGTCCTTGTTGGCCGGACGGCCCAGCGCAGCGACCACATCGCCGCCGGGGGCGAAGGCGATCGCCTCTGCGCCCTTCACCGACGTTTTCACGCTCCAGTCGGCGACATTGTAGAAAGTGATCGTGCCGTCCGTATCCCATACGGCCAGCGTCGCGCCGTCCTTGCTGAACACGGCTTCCTGCGGATTGATGCCCAGGTGGACACGGCTCTTCACCTCAAGGCTCGCCGGATCGACGACATACAGCACCCGGTTGTCGCCGGCCGCCACCACGGTCGCGCCATCCGGCGAGACGGCGACCGCGCCCAGCGCGTTCTTCGGCACCGCCGCTGAGGCGAGTCCGGTGAGCATCGTGGCGGCGAGCAGCATCCCTGCGATGCGGTTCATGGTGGTGTCTCCTAAAACATTCGTTCCGCCTGGATTTTGACAATACAGGCCATCATGAGGCGATCCCCGAATCCGGGGATTGCGTCGTTAGCACGGTTTCAGGTCACGATTCCTCCTCCAGAGCGTGCGACGAAGACGACCGAGAAAAGGGGTAGTCCGCGATGGCTCAATTGCTATTCTTTCCCCCGATGATGAAGCCACGGACGCTCGCTACGCCGGAATTCGCGCCGGCCGACCATCACGATGCCCGCACCCGCGCCCTCGCTTTCGTCGATGCGTGGAGCGCGGGCGCGCGGCGCACCGAGGCATTGACCGATTTCATCGCGGTGCTGGACGGCTTCGCCCTTCACACGCCCTCGGCCGCCTATTCCACGGGCTTCGGCGGCAGCCGGTCGTGCAAGTGGCTGTTCAACACGCTGCCGCGCGCGCTTGAGGACGCCCTGATCGGCGATCAGGTCGACTACGAAAACCCCATCGTGACGGCCTCCAGCCGGCGGCACGCGCCCTACAGCTTCCTTGAACTCGGGGCCGATCCCTCAAGCGAGCTCGATATCGGCGCGGTCGCGACGATCGCGCTGGATTTCGGTCTGGCCGACGGCCTCATCGTGCCCGTCCATGCGCCCTACGGCTATCTCGGCATGGTCTCGATGCTGTCGGGCAAGCTGCTCGATCTTGGCCCCGGCGACCGCGCAGCGCTCGGCGCGGCGGCGAAATGCGTGTTCGAGGTCTTCTCGCGCGCCGCCGATCTCGACGCAGCGCTACGCCCGCCGCCGCTGACCCCGCGCGAGCGCGACGCCATGTCTCTGGTCGCCATGGGCCGCACCGACGACCAGATCGCCGCGCGGCTCGGCATCTCGCCCGCCACGGCGCGTCACCATGTCGACAATGTCCGCCAGAAAACCGGGGCCGCCTCCCGCGCCGAAGCCGTCGCCCGCCTGGCCATAGCCGGCGAGATTTAACGCGCGCACCGGACGTCTCCGCCTCAGGCCTTCTTCAGAAACTCGGTCTTCAGCACCAGGCCCCTGACCTGCTTGGTGTTGCACTCGATCTCGCCGGGATTGTCGGTCAGGCGGATGCCCTTCACCGTCGTCCCGCGCTTGATCGTCTCCGACGTGCCCTTCACCTTCAGGTCCTTGATCAGCGTGACGCTGTCGCCGTCATGCAGCTGGTTGCCGTTGCTGTCACGCACGACGATATCATCGCTCATCTTCGGTATCCCTCAGGTCAGGCTGGCGCAGAACCGCTGGATGCGGTTGCACGCTTCCGTCAGCGCCTCGGTCGAGGTCGCGTAGGAGATGCGGAAGAACGGCGACAGGCCGAAGGCCGAGCCCTGCACCACCGCC
>CAZBPO010000109.1:8441-9296 GCA_964493795.1 uncultured Flavobacteriaceae bacterium | reverse complement strand
GCGGGTATGTTCAGCTCCATCGGCCCGACGGCCGCCTCGTGCGGCTCGGCGCCAAGCTCCAGCGCGCGCTTGTAGGCTTTGGCCGCGTCTTTGACGCGAAAGCCCATCGCGCATGCTGAAGGGCCGTGCGCCTTGGCAAACTCAGAACCATGGCTGCCGGGCTCGGCGTTCACGATGAAATTGACGTCGCCCTGACGATACAGCGTGACGTCTTTCGAGCGGTGCTTTCCGACGACCCTGAAGCCCATCTGCTCAAACAGACGGCCCAGCGCGGCGGTATCGGGGGCGGTGTACTCGACGAACTCGAAGCCATCGGTGCCCATGGGGTTCTCGAACAGGTCGGCCATCTCGGGATGCCTCCTTGAAAGGGTTTGGGCTCATGATAGGCGGCTGGCCGCCATGCGCCAACGCCAAGCCGGAACGGCCGCTTGTGGTTTTGCGCAACTCCGTTTCAATGGGCTCTCGTCCTGAGCTCAAAGGTGTCCTCGATGGCCAAAAAGTCCCGTTCGCTGCCCGATGGTGACAAGCTGTCAGACAAGGAATACGAGGCCGCCCTCTACGATCTCCAGGTCGAACTCGTGAAGTTCCAGCGCGACATCATCGCCAATGGCGAGAAAGTCCTGGTGATCCTCGAGGGCCGCGACGGCGCCGGAAAAGACGGCACGATCAAGCGCATCGTCGAACATCTGAGCCCCCGGGAAACGCGCGTCGTAGCGCTTCCCAAGCCGTCCGACCGTGAACAGTCGCAATGGTATTTCCAGCGCTACGTCCCTCACCTGCCGTCGGCGGGCGAGTTCGTCCTGTTCAACCGCTCCTGGTACAACCGGGCGGGCGTCGAGCCGGTGATGGGCTTCT
>CAZBPO010000109.1:0-8431 GCA_964493795.1 uncultured Flavobacteriaceae bacterium | reverse complement strand
GACCGAACACTTCCTCGACGAAGTGACCGAGTTCGAGACCATGCTGGTGAAATCCGGCATCCAACTCTTCAAATATTATCTCGACATTTCCAAGGCCGAGCAGGCCGAAAGACTGGAAGCGCGCCGTGAAGACCCGCTGAAACAGTGGAAGATTTCACCGATCGACGCCCGCGCGCTCGAGAAATGGTCGGCCTACAGCAAGGCCCGTGACGTCATGTTCTCGCGCACCAGCCACAAGACGGGGCCCTGGACAGCCGTTCAGGCCAACTCGAAAAAGCAGGCGCGGATCAACGTCATTCGCGATCTGCTTCAACGATCCGACTACAAAGGCAAACGGTCGGCCCTTCTCAGGACCGACCGCCGCATCATCCTGCCTGTGACGAAAGCGCCGCTGAAGTCGAACGCGCTTTCGAAGTGAGCCTCTAGGCTGCCCGCCTGATCAGGGACAGGATCAGCAGCACGATGACCGCGCCGATCGTCGCATGGATGATGCTCGTGACGATCGCGCTGCCGGTCCCCAGCGAAACGCCGAGTTGCGGGAACAACCAGGCCGCGACGAACGCGCCGATGATGCCGATGATGATGTTTCCGATGACCCCGAAACCGGCGCCCTTTACGATCACGCCAGCCAGCCAACCGGCGATACCGCCGATGATCAGCGCGATGATGATGCCTTCAACCGTCATTGCTGTGCCCTCTCCCAGCGGCGCATAGGCGCGCCTCTTCCATTAACGGCGATCCGGAACTTCGGTTCCACTGCACTTGTGGATGCCTCCCCGCCGTTCCGGGCGGGCGAGGCCAGTCCACATCATCGCTCAAATTCGACAGAATTTCGCCGAATTCCGGGGAAGACTGCCTTAAGCGCCTGTCGCTAGACTGGCCGCTTCGAAGGTCCGAATCGGGGTAGCGGCCACCAATGTTATCGTCCTTGTTGTTCTCCGCCGTTCTCGCGGCCGCCCAGCCCGCTCCGGCCATACTGCTGCCGGCTCAACCCGTCGGAGAGCCGATCGACTGCAACGGCGCGGTCTTCAAGGCCCAGATTTTCAACGCCGACGTCGAGTGCCGCGAGATCAGCCGGGCGAAGCTGACGGTCGGCGACCAGACCGTCACCATTCGCCTTCTTCACGACGACGACGAGAACGCCAAGCTTCCGCCCGGATATGCCGACGCGGCGTTCGAGGCCGTCGCCCGTGCGTTCGAGATCGTCGCGAAAGAGCGCAAGCTCAACTTCCACAATGTCTCGATCCTCCCGACCAAGGCCTACGGCCAGCGCCGCGAAGCGCGGATGGAAGGCACCACCTACTGGCGCGGCAAGGCCGAATGCGTGATCGCGCTTGAGGTCGTCACGGCATCCCGTATCGCGCCGGAAGACAACCTTCAGATGTTCAAGTTCATCGTCGCGCACGAAGCCTTTCACTGCGTGCAGTCCTGGAACTGGTCGCACCAGATGGCGCTCGAATCGTCCGCCTGGTGGCGCGAAGGTAGCGCCGATCTTATCGGCATGCTCGCCTATCCCGGCTTCACCGCGCAGTCCAAAGTCAATCAGGGCTTCGCCGAGATCGCCGACGCCAAGTCGGTCCTCCAGATGGACTACGGGAACGTGGTCTTCTTCCACTGGCTGTGGAGCCAGTCGCCCGATCGGTTCTTCGACCTGATCGCCGCCATGCCGAAAGACAAGGCCTATGACAGCACCGCGTCGCAGGAAGCCGCCCTGCGCGCCTTCCTGCCCCAGGACGCCCCGGCGCGATACGCCGCCGCCTATCGCGGCGCGCGCATCTACGCCAGCGCCGACTGACGTCAGGCCGGCGTGCGGAAAGCCGAAACAAGGGAAATGGTGGGTGATGTAGGATTCGAACCTACGACCCGCTGATTAAGAGTCAGCTGCTCTACCAACTGAGCTAATCACCCACGGGAGGGCGGCGTATAGAGCACCCGCCTGCCCCTGTCCAGCACCCCGGACGCTTAAATCAACAGCCCCGTCTGTCGCGGAATTTCGCGCTCGCGATGAACATAGACGCTCATGATGATGCCGAACCCCATCATCACGGTCAGCAGGGCCGTTCCGCCATAGGAGACGAGCGGCAAGGGTATCCCCACCACCGGAATCAGGCCCATCACCATCGCCATGTTGATCAGGATATAGGCCAGCACGTTCATGGTGAGGCCAAGCGCCACGATGCGCGCGAAGTGGGCCCGCGCGCCCAGCGCGATCGAGAGACCGATCCCCAGAACCAGCACGTAGAGCCCGGTCAGAATCAGGCACCCGGCCAGTCCGAATTCCTCGCCCAGCATCACGAAGATGAAGTCCGTATGCTTCTCGGGCAGGAAGTCGAGCTGGCTCTGGGTGCCGTTCATGAAGCCCTTGCCGAACAGCCCGCCCGCCCCCATCGCGATATTCGCCTGGGTGATGTTGTAGCCGGCGCCCAGCGGATCGCGGCTCGGGTCGAGGAAGGTGTAGACCCGCTCTTTCTGGTAGTCGTGCAGGAACTCCCACGCCACCGGCACCATCGCCACCACGCCCGACACGGCGACGATGATGATCCACCACCTCAGGCCCGAAACGAACAGCACGCATGCGCCGATGAAGCACAGGATCGTGGCCGTGCCGAGATTGGGTTGCATCAACACCAGCACCACCGGCACGCCGATCAGCCCAAGGGGAACGATCAGGCTGCGCAGCTTGACCGCCTCTTCGTAGGTCTTGCCGTGGAAGAATCGCGCAAGCGCCAGCACCAGCGCCAGCTTCATCAATTCGGACGGCTGAAGCTGCATCACGCCGAGATCGATCCAGCGTTCAGCGCCCTTGCCCACCTTGCCGCCCAGAAACTCGACGACCATCAGAAGACCGACGCTGGCGAGGTAGAACGGATAGGCGACCGCCATCCACAGGCGGATATCGATCATCGCGAAGACGACGAGGATCACCAGCCCGACGAGAAACCGCACGATCTGCCGCATCGCCCACGGCTCCAGTGAACCGCCGGCGACCGAGTAAAGCATCAGGAAGCCGATCGAACTGATCGCGGTGACCGCCAGAAGAAGCGGCCAGTGCAGATCGAGCAGCTTCATCAGAGGATGAGGGCGAGGCCTGTCCAGCGTCAGCGCGCGGGTTCCCATGGTCAGGCAGGCACGACGCTGGCGACCGGCGCATCGGCCGGATCGCGATACTTCTCCAGCAGCCGCTGCATGACGTCCTTGGCGATCGGCGCCGCGGCCTTGCTGCCGCCCTGTCCGTGCTCGACGACCACCGCCATCGCATAGCGCGGCGCGTCCGAAGGCGCATAGCACACGAACAGCGCGTGGTTGCGAAGATGCCAGGGAACCGCGTTGCCTTTCAGCGTGCCGCCAACGCTTCTGGCGCCGCGAACCTGCGCCGTGCCGGTCTTGCCGGCCATCCGCATGCCTTCGCCCACAAGACGCGAGCGGCCCGCCGTGCCGCCGGCCGCGTTCACAACGGCATCCAGCCCATGCTGAACGACCGCGATATGCTCTTGCGGAATGCCCATGGCCGGCGCCGGCTGCGGCGGCAACGGCGCGCCGCCGATCGCCCTTACGATACGCGGCATGACCGCAAACCCGCCATTCGCGACGCGCGCGGTCATGACCGCGAGCTGCAGCGGCGTCGTGGTGACATAGCCCTGCCCGATCGAGGCGTTGAGCGCATCGCCGGGCCGCACCGCCTCGCCGAACCGTCGCATTTTCCATTCCGTCGAAGGGATGCTGCCGCCGCGCTCGCCCGGCACCTGAAATCCGAATTTCTCGCCAAGGCCCAGGCGATGCGCCATCGACGCGATGGCATCCAGCCCGATGCGGCGTCCGATTTCGTAGAAAAAGACGTTGCACGAAACTTTCAGCGCATCCGACAGGTTCACCGCCCCATGCCCGCCGCCGCGATGGCAATGGAAGGTATGACCGCCAAGGCGCAGCGCCCCGCCGCACCTGATGCGCGATGTGGGGTCTATTGCGCCCGCCTCCAACCCGGCAAGGCCGGTGCATATCTTGAACGTCGATCCGGGCGCATACTCGCCGGCCAGCGCCTTGTTCAGCAGCGGCTTGTAGGGATCGCTGTTCATCTCCTCCCAGCGCGCCTGGCTGAACCCGGTGATGAACTCGTTCGGATCGAAGCCCGGGCTCGAAACGAAAGCCAGAATGTCGCCGTTGTGGACGTCCATCGCGACGACGCTGGCGCTCTCGCCCGTCATCCGCTCCTGCGCAAAGCGCTGCAATTCCATGTCCAGCGTCAGTTCGACGTCGGCGCCGGGTTTGCCCTCCTGCCGGTCGAGTTCGCGGATGACCCGGCCATGAGCGTTCACCTCGACCTGACGAACGCCGCCCTTGCCGCGCAGATCGAGATCGACGGCCCGCTCCACGCCGTTCTTGCCGATGGGAAAACCTGGCAACCGCAACAGCGGATCGCCGTCATTGCGCGTCTTCAGGTCGTTCTCGGACACGGCGGCGACATAGCCCAGAACGTGGCTCAGCTCGGTGCCGTAGGGATAGGTCCGCACCTGCCCCACATCGGCGACGATGCCCGGCAGATCAGGCGCGGCGAGATTGATCTTGGAGAACGTGTCCCAGTCCAGCCCGTCCACCACCGTGACGGCCGCCAGCCCGGCTTTGGTGCGCGCCTCGCGCTTCACTCGGTCGCGCTGCCTCTGGGTGATCGTCACGAAACGCGCCAGCAGGTCCAGTGACTCGTCGATCGACTTGGTTCTGTCCGGGATCAGGAGAGCGCGATAGTTCGGGCGGTTGCCCGCCAGTTCGATATTCTGCCGATCCACGATCCGCCCCCGGGGCGGCGGCAGAAGCTGCAGGTTGATCCGGTTGTCCTCCGCCAGCGTGCGGTACTTGTCGGATTCCAGGATCTGAAGCTGGTACATCCGCATAACCAGACCGCTGAGCAGCGCCGTGGTCCCGACGCCCAGCAACAGCGTGCGACGCGTGAAAGCGCCCGCCCGTTCATGTTCATCGCGCTCGCTGTAGAGCCCCATCGGTCACGCCCTCATGGGCGTGACGACACGCCGCTCGATGAAGGCGAAGGCGAACCCGAAAAACGGATAGAGCCCGATGGAGACCAGCCCCTGGACGATGAACTTTACGGGGTCCTGTATCTGCCACTCGTAAAGCGACCACAGCCCCCAGGCGAGGCCGCACGCCATCATGCAGGTCAGCGCGAACAAGGCCCACGCCGTGTAGATGACGCGGCCGAACGTATCGCGCAGCACGAGCGCGAAGGCGTGGCAAACCAGAAAGGTCAGGGCCCAAAGACCGACTGGTGCGCCGCTGAGGAGGTCATAGGCCAGCCCGGTGAGAAAGATCGGACCGGGCGTCATCAAGTCGCCGCGATGGTTGCCCCAGAAGAAAACCACCATCAGCGGGTAAAGCGGCGTGAGTTCGAGATCTCCCGGCATCCGCAGCGGCAGGATTGCGATGATGACAGCCAGGATAGCCAGCAGGAACGGCATCCGCCCGCCGATCCACCTGATGAAGCGTGAGAAGACCGAGATCACCATCGCCTAGCGCCCCGTGCTGACAGGGTTGGCGGCGATGTCGGCGTCGCTCGGCTGCTGTTCCTCCGACACCAGCGGCGGGTCATCCACGTCGTTGATGACGTTGAAGCGCTTGATCGCGACGACTTCCACCCGTCCGGCATCGGCATAGAGCAGCGCTGCGGGGGCGTCAGGGCCGCGAAGACGCACGATGCCCACCGGCAACCCGGCCGGCAAAACGCCGCCGTCGCCCGACGTGACGATGGCCGCGCCGTCCGCCAGAACGACGCCGGGCGGAATGAAACGCAGTTCCGGCAGCCCGTCGCTGTCTCCCGAAAGGATCGCCCGCACGCCCTCATCGCCGATGACGACGGGGACGTGGCTGGCCGAGTCGGTCAGCAACAGCACACGTGCCGAACGCGCGCCCACCTTGACGACCCGTCCGACCAGCCCGAACCTGTCCAGCGCGGCGTCGCCTTCCTTGACGCCCCGGTTCGCCCCCGCATTGACGATGACCGCCCGCGAGAACGGCCCCGCCATGTCCGCGACGACGCTGGCCGCCGTTACGTCCTCGATGGGCGTATAGAGAATCTCCAGGACGCTCTCGAACGCGGCGATCTGGCGCTCCTGCTCCAACGCGCGCGCGCGCCAGACAAGCAACTCGGCGTTCTCCGCGCGCAGGCGCTGGTTTTCGTCATGCAGATCGGCGGCGTTGGCGACATAGTCGAGCCCGTCCGACACAAGGCCCGTCACCGCCGCGCCTGCCTCCAGCACGTCGCTGGCGAGATCGGCGGCCGTCATCCGCACCTTGTCCATGAACGGCAGCTCGGCGCGGCCGATCAGCAGCAGAACGACCGCGAGCGCCCCGAACGCGATGAGCCGGCCCCGGTGAGCTCTCAGCTCGATCGGGGTCTTCCAGCCCTGGCGCTTGTAGGTCGCATGCGCCATCGCGCAGCGCTCCCCCTTAGAACGCGGTCGACAGAATGCTCTTCATGGTCGCGTACTGCTCCAGCGCCCGGCCGGTTCCCAGCGCGACGCAGTTCAGCGGTTCGTCAGCCACGAGGACCGGCAGGCCGGTGCGCTCGCGCAGTACCTGATCGAGATTGGCCAGCAGCGAACCGCCGCCCGTCAGCACGATCCCTTTATCTACGATATCGGCGGCCAGTTCCGGCGGCGTCGCCTCCAGCGCGACTTTTACCGCTTCGACGATCTGCCCGACCGGCTCTGAAAGGCTCTCGGCGATCTGCTTCTGCGAGATCGTGATTTCCTTCGGCACGCCGTTCAGCAGATCGCGGCCCTTGATCTCGATGGTCAGGCCCACGCCATCCGGCGGGATCATCGCGCTGCCGACCGTCTTCTTGATCCGCTCGGCCGTCGCTTCGCCGATCAGCAGGTTATGATGGCGGCGGACATAGGCGATGATGCTGTCGTCCATCTTGTCGCCGCCGACGCGGACGCTGCGCGAATAGACGATGCCGCCCAGCGAGATCACGGCCACTTCGGTCGTGCCGCCGCCGATATCCACCACCATCGAGCCGGTGGGGTCGGTCACCGGCAGGCCGGCGCCGATCGCCGCCGCCATCGGCTCTTCGATCAGGAACACGCGCCGCGCGCCGGCCGACTGGGCCGATTCCTGAATGGCGCGGCGCTCCACCGCCGTCGAGCCCGATGGCACGCACACGATGATCATCGGATTGGCGAAGCTGCGGCGGTTATGCACCTTGCGGATGAAGTGCTTGATCATCTCCTCGGCGACTTCGAAGTCGGCGATGACCCCGTCGCGCATCGGCCGGATCGCCTCCATGTGGCCGGGCGTCCTGCCCAGCATCATCTTCGCGTCGTCGCCCACGGCCAGCACCTGCTTCTTGCCGCCGCGCGACATGATCGCCACCACGGAAGGCTCATTCAGCACGATGCCCCGGCCGCGCACATAGACCAGCGTATTGGCGGTCCCGAGATCGATCGCCATGTCCGCCGACAAGGCGCCGATCAGATTTCCGAACAAACCCACTTCTTGCGTATCCGTCTTTGTTGGAACCGGCCCGGAACGAGAGCCCCGGACCGGTTCGGGATCAGTTGGCCGCTGACATCGCTTCCGGGGCGGTCTTCTGCCGCTTGATCAGAAGCTTGTTCAGCGCGTTGAGATAGGCCTTGGCGGAGGCGACAAGCGTATCGGTGTCGGCGCCGCGGCCGGTGACGGACTTGCCCGCCTCCTCCAGCCTGACGCTGACCTCGGCCTGCGCGTCCGTTCCCTCCGTCACCGCGTGCACCTGATAGAGCTGCAGCGCGGCCTCGTGAGGGAAGAGACCTTTGATGGCGTTGAAAATGGCGTCGACCGGGCCGTCGCCGCGCGCCAGCCCGACCCGGGGGGCGCCATCGACCGACAGCTCCAGCTCGGCGCTTTGGGGGCCGAACGTGCCGGCGACGACGCGCAGGCTCTCGAACCTGAGCCGGTCCTGCCCGCGCGCCATCTCGTCATCGACCAGCGCCACGATGTCTTCGTCGAAGACATGGCGCTTCTTGTCGGCCAGGGCCTTGAAACGCTCGAACGCATCCTGCAGCGCGTTCTGGCCCAGCTCGTACCCCATCGCGCTCAGCTTCTCGCGGAACGCGTGACGCCCCGACAGCTTACCCAGAACCAGCGAGCTCTTCGCCACGCCGACGTCTTCAGGCCGCATGATCTCGTAGGTTTCGGCGTTCTTCAGCATCCCGTCCTGATGGATGCCGCTCTCATGCGCGAAGGCGTTCTTGCCGACGATCGCCTTGTTGAACTGCACCGGGAAGGCGATGGTCGAAGACACCAGCTTCGAGATGCGCGCGATCTGGGTGGTGTCGATGCGCGTGTCGAACGGCATGGCGTCCTTGCGCACCTTCATCGCCATCACGATCTCTTCCAGCGCCGCGTTGCCGGCCCGCTCGCCGATGCCGTTGATCGTGCATTC
>CAZBPO010000108.1:0-9310 GCA_964493795.1 uncultured Flavobacteriaceae bacterium | reverse complement strand
CCCTGCCCCGCGGCGGGCAGCACCTCGGGCGTCAGCGAAAGCGTCGGCGGGGCGATGTTCAGCGTGTAGGTCTGGGCGATTCTGAAGGGCCCGGTTCCCGTCGTGCTGTCGGTGGCCGTGATCTCGAAGGTGAAGCTGCCGGCCGCGCTGGGCGTGCCGGAAAGCTCGCCGGTTGGGGAGAGCGTGAGGCCAGCAGGCAACGTGCCGCTGGTACGGGCGTAGCTGTAGGCCGCCGTGCCGCCGCCGGCGGCGAAGGACTGGCTGTAGGGCGTTCCCGCCACCGCATCAGGCAGCGCGCCGGCCTCGGGAAGAAGCGTCAGATCGGGCGGGGCGGCGGCCGGGATCGCGTAGCTCAACAATCCTGCAAAGGGAGCATTCAGACCTGTGGAGCTGTCGGTGACCCTGATTTGGATTTGGCGCCCTGCTGCCTCTGTCGGCGTGCCGATGATTGTGCCGTCCGCAAGCAAGGTCAAACCGGCTGGCAAGCTTGAGGGAGCGACAAGAGAGAATGTGTAGGGGGCTGTTCCCCCTACCACTCGGACCTCGGTGTTCACGGGAACGCCGACACGCAGCCCGCCCAAAGACGCGCTGACCATCAACAGGGCCGGGTTGACCAAAAACGTGTAGCTGCGGCTGGTCGTCACGTTGGCGGCGTCGGTGACGGTGATCGTCACCTCAAAGGCCGCGCCGGCTTCGGTGGGCCGGCCAGAAAGCGCGCCGGTTTCAGCCAGGGCGAGGCCGGCGGGCAGACGGCCGCCGGTGACAGCGAAGCTGTGAGCCCCAACCCCGCCAGACGCCACGATGGTCTGGTCATAGGCCACGCCAGCCCGGCCGTTGGGTAGAGACGCGGTGGTGATGACGAGCGGCGCGGGAGTAATGTCGATGCTGAAGCTTCTGGTGACCCGGTAGGGCGCTGCGGGACCGGTGATGGTCGTGTCTTGCAGCTCGACGGTGAAGGTATAGGCGCCCGGCGTTGAGGGCGTGCCGGAGAGCGCGCCGCTTGCGGCCAGCGTGAGGCCCGGCGGCAGGTTTCCGCCGGTGACCGAGAAGACGTAATCGCCGCTGCCGCCGTCGCCGCCGAGCGCGCCGGAATAGGCCTGGCCGACGACGCCGGTCGCCGGGGGCGCGCCGGTGATCGCGAGCTGGGGCGCCCCAATGGTCATTGATGCAGTCTGGACGCCGAAATATGGCCCAACGCCAGTCGTCGAGTCTGTCGCCGTCACGGTGAACGGGAAATCCCCGACTCCCAGAGGGGTGCCGGAGAAGACCCCGGTGGCGGGATCGAGCATGACGCCTGCAGGCAGGGCGCCGTGCGTAACCGCAAACGAATGCGGGCTGGTACCACCAAAGACTTCCACCCGGGCTATCTCGGCGCCATATAGCCCTGCGCGTACCGCAGGGATGTGGTAGAGCGTTACGGTCACACCGAGCGAGGGCGCGACATAGGTCAGCGCGCCGCCGACATTTGTGACGCCATGCGGATATGTCAGGGCGATGGCCGGGCTTCCGGCCGGCAATGACGGGACCTTGACCGAAATGCTCGAGCCTCTGGGGTCCCTGGCGGTGATGGGCGCGTCGAGGCCGCCGATCGTGACGCTGCTGACGGAGAGGAAATAGTTGCCGTTCAGGGTGATGATCGATCCGCCGTCGGTCGATGTCTTGTTGGGCGTCGCCGAGGTGACGGTCGGCGGCTGCTGGGGGCCGTGTACGGTGATCGTAAAGATGACCGGCGCGGCAAGGTCGCCGGGCAGCGAAGCCCTCAGCTGGTAGGTGCCCGGATGCTGGTTGGCGCGCACCACGCACGTGGTGGTCGCGTAGTTCGAGTTGGGCGCGGTGCCGCCCGTGCCGGTCCTGCACGGGCTGTCGCCTGTGTTGAACGCGGCGTTCGGGCCTGCGCCGCCCGTACCCGGGCCGAGCAGGGTCCAGGTGAAATTCAGGCCTGCCGACGGCCACACGAAGGCGTGGTCGGCCGAGTACACCAGGACGCTGAAGGTCGCATCGGTATTGACCTGCTGCGAGGCGGTCCTGCTCGTTGGGTCCTGATGCAGCAGGGGAAAGGCCGCTGCGGGCGCGGCGATGGCGAAGCCGGCGGCGAGCGCCGCCGTCGCGAAAGATGCGCGCAGACGCGAAAGCGTGGGCCGGGCCACGGCGCGTGCATGCCGCGAGACGGCGGACATGAGCGAAGCGAGCCGCCGGCCGGCGCGGTTGCGGATCTGCTGAGATGTCATGACCGTACTCGGCCCCCCAAAGCGCCCTTACTCCCGGGCGCAACCCGACCCGGAGCCTTAACGACGGATTGTTGTAAAAGAATTTGATTCTGCCGCCCGGCTGCGGCGAAATGCGGGGGCGATGCACGATCTGCTGACCCCTTCGTCAGACGCCCGGTTCCTGGACTTGACGTTCGAGGACGATTGCAAGAGCGCGCGGCGGGACGACGGCGCGGTGATCCGCTTTACGCGCAACGAAACCGCCCTTTTGGCCGCGTTGACCGCACGCCCCGGCAGGCCGATGAGCCGCGAGGTTCTGCTTAACGCTATGGCGGGCCGCGACGCCGAGGTGACCGACCGGGCGGTGGACTTCACGGTGAACCGCCTGCGCCGCAAGCTGGATGACCCGGCGCGCGCCCCGCGCTTTATCCGATCGCTGTATGGCGAAGGCTATGTCTGGATCGCGCCGCCCGGAGGGGCGGAAACGGGCGATTTCCTGATCGTCTATGCCTCGACGCCCGCCGCCGGGACCGACGCCCGGGACGCCGCGCTGGACGCCCTGGCGGCGGCGCTGAGCGAGCGGCTGCCGGAAGGACGAGGTGTGCGACTTTTCGCCTCGGTACGCGACGCCATGGCCTGTCGGGGCGCGCGGTTCGGCATCGAGGTCAGCCTGCACCCCGCCGATGGCGCGCTGCCTGCGGCGCTGGTGCTGGTGGACCGCCACCATAGCGCGGCGCTGGCCGCCGAGCGGCTGGATTTCGCCGCGCCCGACGCGGACGCCGCACTGGCGCGCGCCGCCGACGCGCTGCTGGCCGCGATCTGGCGGCAGATGACGCTGGGACGCGGCGAGATCGCCTCGCCCTCAAGCGCGCCGCTGGAGGTGCGCGCCCACACGGCGGCGGAGTTCCTGAGGCGATCGCAAAGCCTTGAACCGCGCTTTCTGGAGGTGAAGCCGGGCGACAGCGAGGCGGTCGACAAGCTGATCGGCGCGGCGCAGATGCAGGCGCGTCTGTTGCGGAAGATCGCGTTGGGGCATTGCGATGCTGGCGTGCTGAAAGGGCACTTCAGGGCGCTGGAGGGGCTGGTGCTGGAGGCGCTGCCATATGTGCAGCACGACCCCCAGTTGACGCTGACGGCCGTGACGCTGCTGGTCGACGCCAATCGCGATCATGCCGATATGGCCGAGCGGCTGGCCCGCCACGCCTTCGAGCGCACCACCGCCTTCGCCAGCGGCTATGCCGCGCTGGGGCGGGTCCTCGCGGCGCGCGACGCCTATGACGAAGCCCTGACGATGTTCGACCGGGGGCTGGAGCTGTGCGAGCCCGGCAGCGAGTTCGAGGTCTATCTGCTGGTGTGGAAGTGCTGGGCCGCGCTGGCGATCGGCGACCGGACGGCCTTCCTGACGGCGCGTGAGGCCCTGTTCGCCGCCAAGGCCGAGACGCGCGCCCATGTGGGGCTTTTGCTGTTCGGACTGGACGCCGAGACCGAAGACCCCGCGATCGGCCAGATGATCGCGGCGGCGAATCCGGCGCGGCTGCGCGGGCGGATCGAGATCGCCTATGTCCTGGGCGCGCGCGTGCTGCCCGATCAGACCGCCGTGCGGCGCGCCATGGGGCGCACGGCGCTGGCCGCCATCGCCGCGCATGGCAAGAGCGCCGTGCCGGACTATGTCGCCGCCGTTCTGGTATGACGGAGCGTTCCTAGCGGTCGAACGCGGCTTCGATCGCGCGCAGTTCGGTCATATAGGCCTGGGCGGCGGGCGAGGGCGTGCGGCCGCGGCGCAGGATGATGCCGTATTCCAGCGGCGGCCAGTCCGGCGGCGCGCGCAGCGGCACCAGACGGCCCGCCGCCACCTCGTCGGCGATCAGCGCCATCGGCGCGGCGGACAGCGCGTGGCTGTTCATGACGATCCGCAGCATGGCGCGGAAGGCGTTGACCCTGAGGCGCAGCCGCACCAGTCCGGTCTCGGGGTCGAGGTCGCCATAGGCGCGCCGGCCCGCGCCGCCATAGTCCATCGGCGGCACCAGAGGGCTGGCGCCGATCCAGGGATAGTCGAACAGGATCGTGTCGGGACGCGCCGCGTCGTCGATCTGCGTCAGCGGATGGCCGGCCCCGCAGAAGACGACATAGGGCGCGCTGCGCAGCAGCTCGACCGTGAGGTCGGGATGTTCGCGCGCGCCATTGGCGATCTGGGCGACGCCGAGATCGGCCCGGCCCTCAAGGACGTCGGCCATCACCGAGAGATGGTCGCCGATCCACAGATTGCAGGTGACATAGGGATGCGCCCGCGACAGCGCCGCGACCGCGTCGATGGCCGCGTATTCGGCGACATGGCCGCCGGCCGCCAGATTGAGCCGGCCGGTGTCGAGACCGCGCGCCAGGTCGATCTCGCGCTTGAGATCGTCGAAGCCGGCGACGAGGGCCTGGGCCCGCTGAATCGCCATTTCGCCCAGCGCCGTGGGCGCGACCGGGGGACCGCGATCGAACAGCCGGACGCCGAGACCGGCCTCGAGCGCCTTGAGCGCTTTGGTCAGCGCCGGCTGCGACAGCCCGAGCGAATCCGCCGCGCGTCCGAAATGGCGGTGCTGCGCCAGGGCGAGAACGACGGCGAGCTGGCGGGTGGAGTGCATGATTACCTGCGCGGTGGCTGGCGATATCCTGTGGTTATTAGATTAACGACATCAATTCCGATAGGGTATCATCACGCGGTCGCATCCAGCGCCGCTGCGTGAGGGCCGACATGGCGGACGAACGGATGGCGGGCGGCGAGGCGGTTTCGGCGGCGGCGCTGTCGCTGGCCGTGACGGGGCTGATGGCTCTGCCCGAGGAAGCGCGCGGCGAGGCCGCCCGGGCGATCGCCGCGCGGCTGTCGCTGGCCTTTGGCCCCGAAGCCGCGAATGTCGTGCTGAAATGCCAGGACGCCTTCATGGAGCGCGGCGAGGACGACGCCGCGGCCGCGATGATGAGCGTGCTGGAGGCGCTGTGGGCGGAAGAGGACGCCGCCGGACGGAACGCCGCCGCCTAGAAAATAATCCTACCCTCTCTTGACGCCCGCGCGGCTGATGCCGATATAGGAATTATGTCCGGTATCAGGCGAGGCGCGCGGCGCTCTCCGCCGGCCGGGCTTTTCTTTCCGGGGAGAGGCAGGATGGACGGCGTGAGCGTCAGCGCGGGGTTCGCGTTCGACGTGCCGGTGCGGTTCGATTCCGACCGGCTGAGCGTGAACCTGGCGGCGTTTCGCGCAGGCGAGGCGCCGGACATTCCGGTGGTGGAGATTTTCCCATGAGAGACGTGACGCCCGCGCTGCAGGCGCATCTGGATGGCGGCGTCACCACGCTGGCGCGGTGCTGGTCGCTGACCCTGACCGATGGTCGGGTGCGCGGCTTTACCGAGCATGATCGCGATCTTGTTTTCAGCGGCGTGAGCTTTCGGGCGGCGAGCGGGTTTACCGCAAGCGCGGTGGAGGCGCGCATGGGCCTCGCGGTGGGCGAGGCGGAGGTGGCCGGCGTGCTGGACGATGAGGGCATCGACGCCGCCGAGCTGGAGGCCGGCCTTTATGACGGCGCGCGGGTGGAAAGCTGGATGGTGAACTGGGCCGATGTGGATCAGCGCGTGCTGCTGGGCGTCGGCGAGATCGGCGAGGTGAAGCGCGGGGCGGCGGCCTTTACCGCGGAGATCCGCAGCCTGTCGGCGCGGTTGAACCTGGCCGTGGGGCGGACGTTCCAGCCGCTCTGCGATGCGGCGCTGGGCGATGCGCGCTGTGGTGTCGATGCGACCGATGCGGCCTTGCGCAGGACAGGCGTGGTGGAGATGTCCGTGGACGGACGGGTTCTGACGGAGGTGCGTGGGCATGGCGCGGCGCGGATCGAGCTGTGGCGGGCGGCGGCGCGGCCGGTCGAGGCGGGCGACACGTTCACGGTGACGGCGGGATGCGACAAGCGGTTGTCCACCTGCGGCGCGAAATTCGCCAATGTCGCGAACTTTCGCGGCTTTCCGCATATGCCGGGCAATGACTGGATCGCCGGCTATCCGGTGGAGGGCGGACGGAATGACGGCGGGAGCCTGAACGCGTGAGCGGCGACGCCGTCCGCGCGGCGCGGGGGTGGGTGGGGACACCTTATGTGCATCGGGCGAGCGTGTGCGGGGCCGGGGCGGATTGTCTGGGGCTGGTGCGCGGCGTGTGGCGCTCGGTGCGGGGCGCGGAGCCCGAGACGCCGCCGGTCTATGACGTGCTGTGGGCCGAGGAGGGCGACGGGGAGCGCCTGATCGCGGGGCTGCGGCGGCATCTGCGGGAAGTGGGGCCGGCTTCGGCGCGGCCAGGGGATGTGCTGGCGTTCCGCCTACGGACGAACGGGGCGGTGAAGCATCTGGGCGTGATGAGCGCGGCCGACGCGATGGTGCACGCGATGGAGCGGCGCGGCGTGGTGGAGACGCCGTTGGGGCCGTGGTGGCGGCGTCGGCTGGCGGCGGCGTTCCGGTTCTGAGGGGCCCCTCCCGGTTTGCTTTCGCAAACCTGCCCTCCCCATCGCCTTCGCGATGGAGAGGGGAAGCCGCGCGCAAAAGATCTGGGTGATTCATGGCGACATTGGTTTTGGGGCTGGCGGGGCAGGCGGTGGGAAACGCCTTGCTGCCGGCGGGTTTCAGCGTGCTGGGGCAGACGATCACCGGGGCGGCGATCGGCGGCGCGGTGGGCGCTTATGCGGGCATGCATGTGGACGCGATGCTGCGCGGGGCGGCGCGCGCCGAAGGGCCGCGGCTGAAGGAGCTGCATGTGCAGGCCTCGACGCCCGGGGCGTTCGTGCCGCGCGTGCGGGGCGCGGCGCGGCTAGGCGGCCAGGTGATCTGGGCGACGCGCGTTAGCGAGACGCGCGAGCGGCGCGGCGGCGGCAAGAGCGCGCCGCGGGTGACGGAATATCGCTATGCCGCGAGCTTCGCCGTGGCGCTGTGTGAGGGCGAGATCGGCGGGATCGGGCGCATCTGGGCCGACGGCAAGCCGATGGCGCTGGACGGCGTGACGATGCGCGTGCATCGCGGTGGCGAGGATCAAGCGCCCGATCCGCTGATCGTGGCGGTGGAGGGCGCGGGCAACGCGCCGGCCTATCGCGGCACCGCCTATGTGGTGTTCGAGAACCTGCCGCTGGAGCCGTTCGGCAACCGCGTGCCGCAGCTGTCGTTCGAGGTGATGCGTCCGGTGTCGGGCGCCGCCGATACGCTGGAGCAGGCGGTGGAGGCGGTGTGCCTGATCCCCGGGGCGGGCGAGTTCGCGCTGGCGACGACGAAGGTGCTGCGCGATCTGGGGCGCGGCGCGTGGGCGGCGGAGAACGTCAACAACGTGTCTGGCCGCGCCGATATCGAGGCGGCGCTGGACCAGCTGCAGGCGGCGCTGCCCAACGTGAAGCGCGTGGCGCTGGTGGTGACCTGGTTCGGCGACGATCTGCGCTGCGGCGTCTGTCGCATCAGGCCGGGCGTCGAGCAGAGCCTGAAGCGCACGACCGGCGGGACGTGGCGGGTCGCGGGGGTGGCGCGCGAGGACGCCTATGAGGTGAGCGCCGATGCGGGTCGCCCCAGTTTCGGGGGCACGCCCTCGGACGAGAGCGTGAAGCAGGCGATCGCGGCGCTGAAGGCGCGGGGGATGGAGGTGATGCTCTATCCCTTCATCATGATGGATGTGCCGGCGGGGAACGGCTTGGCCGACCCGTATGGCGCGGGCGAGCAGGGCGCTTTTCCCTGGCGCGGACGCATCAATGTGCATCCGGCGCCGGGACGCCCGGGCTCGCCCGACAAAAGCCCGGCGGCGGGGGAGGCGGTGAACGCCTTTTTCGATGGCGACTGGGGGATGCGGCGGATGATCCTGCATTATGCGGGGCTGGCCGCCGAGGCGGGCGGGGTGGACGCCTTCCTGATCGGCAGCGAGATGCGCGGCCTGACGCAGGTGCGCGACGCGGCGGGTTCGTATCCCGCCGTCGCGAAGTTGAAGACGCTGGCGGCGGAGGCGCGCGGCGTGTTGGGCGGCGCGACGAAGATCTCCTACGCCGCCGACTGGAGCGAGTGGCGCGGGCATGACCCCGGCGACGGCAGCGGGGATTTCCACTTTCACCTCGATCCGTTGTGGGCGGACGCGAATATCGATTTCATCGGGATCGACTGGTACCCGCCGCTGACCGACTGGCGCGACGGGGCGATCCATGCCGATGCGGGGCTGGGCGGCGCGATCACCGATGAGGCGGTGCTGCGTGCCGGGATCGAGGGCGGCGAGGATTACGACTGGTACTATGCCAGCGCCGAGGATCGGGCGGCGCAGGCGCGCACGCCGATCACCGACGGGGCCTATGGCAAGCCGTTTGTGTGGCGGGCGAAAGACATCCGCAACTGGTGGCTGAACCCGCACGTGGACCGCGTGGGCGGCGTGGAGACGGCGGCGACGGATTGGGTGCCGGAGATGAAGCCGGTCGTCTTCACCGAGATCGGTTGCCCGGCGGTGGACAAGGGTTCGAACCAGCCGAACGTCTTTTACGATCCGCGTTCCAGCGAGAGCGCGTTCCCGCATTTCTCAAGCGGGCTGCGCGACGACGGCGTGCAGCGGCGGGTGCTGGAGGCGGTGCACGCATACTGGCGCGAGCCGGGACGCAATCCGGTATCGTCCGTAGACGGACGGACCATGATCGACATGGACCGCGCCCATGTCTGGGCCTGGGACGCGCGGCCGTTCCCCGACTGGCCGCTGCGCGCGGACGTGTGGTCGGACGGACCGTTATGGCGGACGGGGCACTGGCTGAACGGGCGGGCCGGGGCGGCTCCGCTGGCCGCGCTGGTGCGCGAGATCTGCGCGCGGGCGGGTGTGGACGATGTGGACGTGACGGGGTTGAGGGGCGCGTGCGCGGGCTATCAGCTGGACCGCGTGATGAGCGCGCGCGAGGCGCTGTCGCCGCTGATGGCGGCCTATGCCTTCGAGGCGGCGGAGAGCGGCGGGCGGGTGCGGTTCTTTCATTCCGGCGACGGGGCGGCGACGGCGCTGGCGGCGGGCGATCTCGCCGAGCCGGAGGAGGGCGCGAGCGCCGCGCCGACGCTGACCCGCAGCGAGGCGGCCGGTCTGCCCGGCGCGG
>CAZBPO010000107.1:0-9343 GCA_964493795.1 uncultured Flavobacteriaceae bacterium | reverse complement strand
CAGGTGACGGATTCGACCTCGTCCTCGGTGATCGGACGCCCGCGTTCTTCCGCGTGCATATCGAGCGACGCCGTCATATGCGCGCCGACGACCGCGCCCATGATCGGACCCAGCTGCGCGCCGGGGAAATCGGGTTCCGCCTCCTCGACCTCGTGACCGAGCGAGAGCAGCAGCTTGACCGTACGGTCGAGGCCCGCCTGCACGTCGGCGTCGGGCGCGGCGCCATTGCCCGCGCGCGTCCGCAGCGCGATGCGCAGCTTGCCGGGATCGCGGCCCACTTCCTCCAGATAGGTCCGTCCGGGCGGCGGCGCGATGTAGCGCGAACCGGTCTCGGGGCCGTGCGAGGCGTCGAGCAGCGCGGCGCTGTCGCGCACCGAGCGCGAGATCGCGTGATTGGTGCTGAAGCCGCTCCACCCTTCGGTGCGATACGGCCCCATCGGCATGCGCCCGCGCGAGGGCTTGAGCCCGAACAGGCCGCAGCACGCCGCCGGCACGCGGATCGAGCCGCCGCCGTCGCTGGCGTGCGCGAGCGGCAGCACGCCGGCCGCGACCGCCGCCGCCGCGCCACCCGACGAGCCGCCGGCGATGCGTTCGGGATTCCAAGGGTTCAGCGTGTCGCCGAACAGCTTGGATTCGGTCGTGGTGGTGCCGCCGAATTCGGGCGTCGTGGTCTGGCCGAAGATCGCGAAGCCGGCCCGCTTGTACCGGGTCGTCAGCGTGGCGTCGTAATCGGCGACATAGTCCTTGAAGACGCGCGAGCCCTGCGTCAGCGGCGCGCCTTTCAGCGCCGCGCCCAGATCCTTGAGGACGAAAGGAACGCCCGAGAACGGGCCTTCGGGCAGGCCGGCTGCGATCTGGGCCTCAGCCTTCTCGGGAAACAGGGCGGAGAAACAGTTGAGGCGCTTCTGCGCTGCCTCGGCGCGCGTCTTCGCCGCGTCCAGCAGTTCCGAGGCGGACACCTCTTTGCGGCGCACGAGATCGGCGAGCCCGATGGCGTCGTAGTTTTCGTAGTCTTTCATCGGCGTCTCCCCCTTGATGCCTTGCGCGGGGGGAACCTAACGGATGCGCCGAATTCGACAACCGAAAGCCTAGCGTGAGGGCCAGCCGCGCAACGCATAGGCGAAGAGCCCGCCGATCAGCGTCAGGAAGGCTCCGAACAGCGTGAGGAACGCGGCGTGTCCGGTTCTGAAGACGTCGATACGGTCGGCATAGACACGCCCCTGATAGAGGCGGACGGGCGCGGTCTCGCCAGGCTTGTAGGCCCCTGCGATCTCGTCGGCTTCGTCCGGGTGGGCGGCGAAAAAACTGGGCTCAATACCGCCGAGCGCAACCGCCTCGCCAGAGCCAGCGGGCCATTCGACGCTCACCTCCGGACGGAACCGGGTCGTACCGTTCGAGATGCGCTCGTGGCGCACATCGCTGGACAATACGAGCGCCTCGTCGGACGGCAGGAAGATCGTCCATGTCGGAGGATCGCCCAAGCGCCAGCTCACGGCGGCCATCCACAGCGCGCCAAGACCGACCACGAGCATGCCGAAGCGAATGGCGAAGTTCAGCACGCGTTCGCCCGTTCCATCACGAGAAGGCGGAAAATGGTCGGAGCGGCGGGATTCGAACCCACGACCCCCAGTCCCCCAGACTGATGCGCTACCAGGCTGCGCTACGCTCCGACCGAGCCGAACCGTGAAGGTCCGGCGGGGGGCGACGACCCGAAGCAGGCCATCGCGAGGGCGGGGTTATAGGCATGCCGGCGCGTGAGCGCAATGCAGGTCTCTTCCCCTACTTGAGAGGAATTTCGTCGATATCGGCCGCGGTGACCAGCCAGGCCCGGTTTGCCTCATTCACGACGACAAGGACGGGTATCTCCATCCATATCGACAGGAAGACGTGGATTTCCGTGGGAAGCGGATCGTTGAGGTGGCTCACGGAGTAGGTGACTGTTTCCGTGCCGTCCGGCAGCTTCTTGTGGGCCTTCAGGCAGGTATTCAGGAAGGCGTGTCTGGAGATCAGGCCGCCATCATCTCCGACCGTCACCCGCGAATGGCCGCCGACCGGAAAAATGTCCACCTCCAGCTGCGGCGTGAGGAGATACACGTCATTTGCGCCCCTGATCTGACGATTGGGCATCACGACCGTGTTGTAGGGTCTGGCCTCGCATGCTGGTGGGACCGCCGACACCGCCGCATCGCGGGCCGCGATCATGGCGAGCTGGGCCGGCGTCAGCTTTTGCTGTTCGGGCGTTGTGAACGCGCGCGCCGCGACCCTGCGGTTTTCAACCCGCGCCCTGTAGAAGCTGTAGTCTTGCCCGCCATCGTTTGCCACGAAGTCGACCTGAAGCGCACCGTCTGCGGTTTCGGTGACCACCCAGCCTCTCGGCTGGCCGCGCGGCATCTCTTTGAGGTCTTCCAGCAGGGCGTCAGAAGCGACCCACGCGGCGCGATCGTAGTCGAAGAGCGCAACGCCTCTCTTCCCCGCCCAGGCGAGGTCTTCCGCCTCGCCCGCATGAGCGGCCCCGATCGTCAGCGCCAGGAACACGAAGGGTGCCGCAAGCGCTTTCATGAGGTGGCCCTATCTTCCGTTCTTGGCCGCTTGCAGACGCAGGTCGTAGTCGCGTCGCAGCGCCTTGAGGCTGGCGAGAAGTTTCGTGGCCGCTTCCTGACGGCGGGCTTCGGCGAGGTTGTCGACGTCCGG
This sequence comes from uncultured Flavobacteriaceae bacterium, assembly GCA_964493795.1. Lineage (GTDB taxonomy): Bacteria > Pseudomonadota > Alphaproteobacteria > Micropepsales > Micropepsaceae > JADZAI01. The sequence continues at coordinate 6,652 of CAZBPO010000107.1, read as the reverse complement.
CTGGACGGTTTCAGGCTCGGCGATGATTTCGGCCGCGGCTTCAGCGGTTGGCTTGGCCGGCTCCGGCGCAGGCGGCGGAGGCGGCGGCACGTCGAACGGCAGTTCGAGTTCGATCTGGGGCGTCGGACGCACGGCCTTGAAGTGCGGCGCGCCGCCAAGGCTTCCCGAGCTTGCGGTCTGCGGGGTTTTCGCGACGACTGGCGCCGCAGGCGGCCGCGTGGCGGCGGCAGGTGTGGCGGGCGCTGCGACGGCGGCAGGCGCTGCGGCCGGCGGCGTCTCGATAGTGACAGGCGGCTTTGCGGCTTTCGCGCCGGGCGTTTCGCGGCGGCCGGCGGCCACCACATATTTTACGCCGTTCTCGCGCAGCAGCTTTTGCACGCCCTTGATGGTGTAGCCGTCGCCGTAAAGCAGATGCTGGATGCCGCGCAGCAGATCGACGTCTTCCGGCCGGTAATAGCGACGGCCCCCGCCCCGCTTCAGCGGACGGATCTGCGCGAACTTGCCTTCCCAGAAGCGCAGGACGTGCTGCGGCACATCAAGATCGGACGACACCTCGCTGATCGTGCGGAAGGCGTCGGGCGATTTCTGGCTGGCGGCGCGCTCGCCTTCGGGTCCGGATTGGCCGGCCACATCCATTACCCAGCCTCACCACCGCTGCGCGTCGCCGCGTTGATCTGGTCTTTGAGAACGTGAGAGGGCCGGAACAGCAGCACCTTGCGCGGGGCGATCGGCACTTCCTGCCCGGTCTTGGGGTTGCGGCCGACGCGGCCACCCTTGGCGCGCACCAGGAACGTGCCGAAGGACGACAGTTTCACCTGTTCCTCGCGCAGCAGCGCCCCGGTCACTTCATCGAGGACGCGCTCGACCAGAGCTGCGGACTCGTTCCTTGAAAGACCGACATTCTGATAGACCTTTTCCGCAAGGTCAGAGCGGGTCAGAGTCTTCGCCATGTTCCTGCCTCCCCAAGCGGCCCGAGAGCCGGGAATCGAGCCGACGGCGAAATCAAGACCAAACCGGGCAGATAATCAATGGGATAGGCTGTAATGTTCGCGCGATCTGGCAGGCCGCGCGGCTAAGCCCTTACCAGCGGATCAGCGACGAGCCCCAGGTGAACCCGCCGCCCATCGCTTCCAGCAGAACCAGATTGCCGGGCTGCACCCGGCCATCGCTGACCGCTTCGTGAAGCGCGAGCGGGATCGAGGCGGCCGAGGTATTGCCGTGCTTGCCCACTGTCATGACGACGCTTTCCGGGCGCAGGCCTATCTTCTTGGCGGTCGCCTCGAGAATGCGGCGATTGGCCTGATGGGGCACGAACCAGTCGATGTCCGAGGCCTGAAACCCGTTCGCCTCGAGCGCCGCGACGATCGCCGCCGAGATGTTGGTGACGGCGTGCTTGAACACCTCGCGCCCGGCCATCCGCAGATGACCGGTCGTCTGGGTGGTCGACGGACCGCCATCGACATAGAGCAGGTCGCGCAGGCGTCCGTCGGAATAGATGTGGCTGGACAGGATGCCGCGATCGGCCGCCGTCCCCTGTCCCTCGGCGGCGCTCAGCACCACCGCGCCCGCGCCGTCGCCGAACAGCACGCAGGTCGTGCGATCGGTCCAGTCGAGCAGGCGCGACATGGTCTCGGCGCCGACGACAAGCACGTTCCTGGCCTGGCCGAGACGAATGAAATTGTCGGCGACGTTGAGCGCGTAGATGAAGCCCGAGCAGACGGCCTGGACGTCGAACGCCGCGCCGCGCGTCATGCCGAGGCGGCGCTGAACATGCGTGGCCGCGGCGGGGAACGTGTCGTCGGGCGTGGTGGTGGCCATGACGATCAGGTCGAGATCGTCCGCATCCAGCCCTGCGGCCGCCAGCGCGGCCTGCGAGGCCTTCAGCCCCAGATCGGATGTCGTTTCGCCCTCGCCCGCGATATGGCGCTGCGAGATACCCGTGCGCTCGAGAATCCATTCGTCGCTGGTGTCGACGATCTTGGCGATGTCGGCGTTGGTCAGAATCTTCTCGGGCAGATAGGCCCCGGTGCCAGCTACGACGGAACGGATCACGCTCATGGCTGCGCTTCGGGCTCCTGCGCGGCGGCCGGGCGCGAAGAAAGCAGCCCCGCGACGCCCGCGATGTCGGCCGCGATGCGATTGGTCATGTCCTGACGGGTCATCTCGATGGCGAGATCGATCGCCGAGGCGAAGCCAAGGCCGTCGGTGCCGCCATGGCTTTTCACCACGGTGCCGTTGAGGCCAAGGAACACGCCGCCATTGGCGGTGCGGGGATCCATCTTGGCGCGCAGCACCTTGAACGCGCCGCTGGCGATCGCCGCGCCCAGCATGGTCATCCACGAACGCTTGAGCGCGGTCTGAAGATAGAAGCCGACGAGACGGGCGGCGCCTTCGGCGGACTTGAGCGCGATATTGCCCGAGAAGCCGTCGGTGACGACGACGTCGACCGTGCCGGCCGAGATATCGTCGCCTTCGACGAAGCCCTCGAACTGGATCGGCAGGTCGGCCTCGCGCAGCATCTGGGCGGCCTGCTTGACGTGCTCGTTGCCCTTGACCTCTTCGGTCCCGATATTGAGCAGCGCGACCAGAGGCTTCTTCGTGCCGAGGACGACACGCGCGAAGGCCGCGCCCATGACGGCGAAATCGACGAGATGGCGCGCTTCCGATCCGACATTCGCGCCCACGTCGAGCACGACGGTCTGCCCGCGCATGGTGGGCCACAGCGCGGCGATCGCCGGACGCTGGATGCCGTCCATGGGACGGAGCTGAAACTTGGCCATCGCCATGAGCGCGCCGGTATTGCCGGCCGACACGGCCGTCGCGGCCTCGCCTTCGCGCACCGACTGGATCGCGCGCCACATCGAGGTTTCGCGGCCACGGCGCAAAGCCTGGCTGGGCTTGTCGTCCATGCCGACGACATCGGCGGCCGGACGGATTTCGACGACGTCGACGAGGCCCGCCTTCTGGGCCGTCAGCCGCTCAAGCTCGCTGGCGTTTCCATGCAGCAAAAAGCGCGCGCCCGGATGCCGGACGCGCGCGATTGCGATGCCGTCGATAACGGCGCCGGGGGCGTTGTCGCCACCCATGGCGTCGATCGAGACGACCAGCGAACCTGTTTTGGGCGCGTCAGCCATGAACGGGCGCCCGGATCACGTCAGGCGGAGGCCGCGACGACCTCACGGCCATCGTAATGGCCGCACTTTCCGCACACGTGATGGGGGCGCTTCTGCTCGCCGCAGTTCGAACACTCGGCGATCGCGGTCGCCGTCAGCGCATGATGCGAACGGCGCATATTGCGCTTCGACGGCGAGGTCTTCCTTTTGGGAACCGCCATGACACTCAATCTCCACTAGCTGCCCGAAACGCGAACAGGGCCGTCACGGCGACGGCCGCTTGATGTCTGCGCGCGAGGGGGCGTCAAATCAGGGGGCGGGATATGCCCCGAAACAGGCCTTTGGCGCAAGCGGCATTTCCACCCCGGTTTCAGGGCTTGTCGGTGAGGCCCTTGAGGACGGCGAAGGGGTTCGGCGGCGCGTCTTCTTCCTCGCCATCCAGCCCCGACGGCAGCTCGGCCCCCGGTTTTCTGGGGAAATCCGGCAAAGCGAGGGAAAGCTCCTCGGCGATCAGGGCTCCCAGATCGATTCCGTGCTGGGTCCACTCGCGGGGTTCGTCGGCCTCAAGATCGAGTTCCGGGTCGTTGCCGGCCGAATCGGCCTCTTTGTGCGTCTGCGCGGCCGTTCGCTGGAAAACGGCCTGAACGGGGACTTCGAAGCGTTGCTGGAAATTCTCGAGCGACACGCCGCAGACGAGTTCGACCTCGGCATGGATCGTCCCGGAGACTTCGGCCTCGCTGACGCCATTGCGCCGGATCGCGAGATCCGCCGAAAGCGAGGGCAGCGAGGGCACATCCAGCCAGCGCGCGAGCGCGGCGCGCTCGGCCTCGTTCGTCGTGACGGCGTGCGTTCCCTGCGGCGCGCCGCGCCCGGCAGGGTCGATCCAACGGTGAAAGACGGGATTTTCAGACGACATGGGCGTCCTTTCGCCTCAGGGCGCGGAAAGGCCGAACGCGCCGGCCTCGAGCGCTTCGAGCGGCCGGCTGGCCAAGGTAGCCACCGTATTTTCGATCCATCCGACCAGACGCGCCGTAGCGGTCTCGTCCGGCGGGGTTCCGCGATAGATATTGCGCTGGACCGCATCGGCAAGGGCCGCGCGGTCGCCCCGCCCGAGCGCCTCGTCATAGGCGATGGCGCGGCCGAGATAGGCCTTGCCCATCGCCTTGACCCGGCGGGGCACGCCGCTGTCGCCGACCCCCATGGAGCGGACGGCGTCGTCGAAGGCCATGAACATGTCGTCGGTTGTGCGCTGGGCCAGCGCCGCCCCGCCCTTCGCCTGCATCTCGCGGAACACCAGAGTGGCGACCATGGCCATCATGTCGAAACGGCCGTCGAGCGTGTCGGGGACGCCGAGTTCGGCGTAAAATTCCGGACGCCGGGCCTCGGTGGTAATGGCCTGGAGCAGGATTTCGGCCTGGCGACGGAGCGGGTCGCGACCGAACAGACGGGAGAGCATGCCGCGCACAGGGAACCCGAGGCCGCAGCCTCGCCTTGAATTCAGGAAGCGCCGGGGGTAGGTCAACCGGACGGTTGCCGTCAACAGCGAGTCTGATCGGATGACGTTTAGTGCAGGGCGCAAATTGGCGCTCGGAGCGGTTTTCACCGGTCTTGGCATCGCGGCGACGGGGTGCGCGTCGACCGAGAACCAGCGCGGCTATATGGAACAGCCCGGCATGCTGGAGGCCATCCGCGTCGGCGTCGACACCAAGTCGTCGGTCCAGGCCTCGCTTGGCTCGCCTTCCACGCTGGGGACGTTCAGCGACAACACCTGGTATTACATCTCGATCATGCAGGAAGACCTGCTGTTCTTTGAGCCCGAGGAAGTCTCGCGCAAGATCGTGGCGGTCAATTTCGGCCCCGGCGAGGTGGTGCATTCGGTGCGGACCTATGGGCCGGAGGACGCGGTCGAGGTTTCGTTCTCGCGCAACGAAACGCCGGCGCGCGGCCGCGAGCTGACCTTCCTGCAGCAGATCTTCGGCAATATCGGCCGTTCGGGCCCGATGGGCGGCATCAACAACGAAGCCGACGATCCGCGTAACCGGCGCTAATACGAGACCGGCTCTTTGCCGTCGGGCGAGAGCCAGTCGAAGTCGGAAAGGCGCCAATAGACGCCTTTCTCGCGCGCCATCATGCCATAGCCGATGAACTCGCGGCGGATCGTGGCCGAGTCCCAGTGATAGCGCTGGATCGCCTCGTTGATTTCCTTTTCGCTATAGCGGCGATCCTCTTGGAGCTTCCGCACCAGCCATGACAGCACCGCGTAGCGCTTTTTGCGCTGCGCCGGCAGGTTCGTGAGCTTGCCGTCCGCGCCGATGAAATTCTTGACGATGCTCTCGTTCGAGCCGCGCGGGCCCGCCGGCCCGGCCAGCCTGGCGACACCCTCGACGCTGAGGATCTGCGAGGCCATGGCCGGCAAGGCGGTCGGCACGAAGCTGTACCAGTGGGTATTGCCGTCGGTTCGGCGGCTCACCAGCCCGAGTTCGCGCAGCATCGCCAGGTGATGCGACGCGGTCGGCTCGCTGACCCCGATCGCCTCCGCCAGCTCCTGAACGTTGCGTTCGTGCTGAGCCAGGAATCCGAGCAGGCGGAGACGGCTTTCATTCGCCAGGGCCTTGAAGAAGGCCAGGAGTTGGGCGTTTGCTTCTCCGGACGTCATTTTCTGAAACTCTATCTAATTAGAATAATATCTAATTAGATAGTCGCCGCAGGGCGGTCAAGCCGCAACTGCCCGGTCATCCGCCACCACAGGAGCATGGGACCATGAAGCCGCTACTGATCCTCGGACTCGCAGCCGCCCTCGCCCTCTGCCCAGCCAGAGCCGAGCCAGGCTGGCGTGACTATCCGGGCGTCGAAAACTCGTCGTATGTCGAGCCCTCCGGCGCGCGGGCGATACAATTGTCGATCAGGGTCGCCCCCCCGCCCAGGAGGTCTTCGACGCCTTCGCGACCGAAGCGGGCTTCACCGCCTGGGCTGTTCCGTTCGCCAGGATCAGGCTGGGAACCGGCGGCGAGATCGAATCCAGCTATGATCCCCACACGACGCCGGGCGAACCCGAGAACATCCGCAACCGGATCGAGGCCTATATCCCCGGACGCCTCCTGGTGCTGCGGAACGTGCAGGCGCCTGCCGCCCTGCCCGGCCGCGAGGCCTTCGCCAGGACGGTGACGATCGTGGAATTCCGCGCCGTCTCGGAGACCGAGACAGATGTGACCGTGACCAATGCCGGCTACAGCGCGACGCCCGAAGACGACGCCGCCTACGCTCATTTCGAGTGGGGCAACGCCTATACGCTTGCGGAGCTGCAGAAGCATTTCGCGCCGCGCTGACGCCTTCGCCAAAGAAGAAGGGCGCGGATCGCTCCGCGCCCTTCTCCGTCTCTTTCGGACAGTCTGGCCTTAGAAGTGGGCCAGCGCGCCCAGCATCAGCAACGCCACGATGTTCGTGATCTTGATGAGCGGGTTCACGGCGGGACCGGCCGTGTCCTTGTACGGGTCGCCGACGGTGTCGCCGGTGACCGAGGCCTTGTGCGCCTCGGAGCC
>CAZBPO010000106.1:8728-9506 GCA_964493795.1 uncultured Flavobacteriaceae bacterium | reverse complement strand
CCGCCGATCACGGTGAGCGAGTTGGCGCCTTCCCCAAGCATCACAGCTGGGGCCTCATTGAAGCTCCGTAAACGCCTCGGTCACAAGCCCGAGGCCGATCCCTTCCCCAAGCATCACAGCTGGGGCCTCATTGAAGCGCGGGGAACAGCGTATGAACGCTTCCTCTCACACGTCCTTCCCCAAGCATCACAGCTGGGGCCTCATTGAAGCCAAATTTGTCTGCTCAGAATAGTATTCGACGTCCGCAACCTTCCCCAAGCATCACAGCTGGGGCCTCATTGAAGCGCACAGTGCATATCTAGATATGTACTGCGCCAAGTGACCCTTCCCCAAGCATCACAGCTGGGGCCTCATTGAAGCCGGTGAGGTGATGGCCGTAACGCAGACGCAGCTGGACGCCCTTCCCCAAGCATCACAGCTGGGGCCTCATTGAAGCAGGTCCACACCGTCATCACCGGACAGCGGGATCACCCTTCCCCAAGCATCACAGCTGGGGCCTCATTGAAGCGTATCGGCTGAAGATCGAGCCTGGAAAGCACTGGCTTCCTTCCCCAAGCATCACAGCTGGGGCCTCATTGAAGCGATGCTCCCGCGTCAGATCGACTGCGCGAGATGGGCCCTTCCCCAAGCATCACAGCTGGGGCCTCATTGAAGCAAGGCCGACGGCGCGCATGAAGACGGGGACGAGAAGCCTTCCCCAAGCATCACAGCTGGGGCCTCATTGAAGCTGCCCGACAGAGGGCGGCGTCTATGAGATTTGCCAGCCTTCCCCAAGCAT
>CAZBPO010000106.1:7981-8718 GCA_964493795.1 uncultured Flavobacteriaceae bacterium | reverse complement strand
CCCAAGCATCACAGCTGGGGCCTCATTGAAGCAAGAAGCGGCTGGTGGCGCGCGGCCCCTTCGTCCCGCCTTCCCCAAGCATCACAGCTGGGGCCTCATTGAAGCACCGACACTGCGCCGGGGTCGAACAACATCAGCTCCCTTCCCCAAGCATCACAGCTGGGGCCTCATTGAAGCGATCTGCGCCGCGACCTCGGCAAGCACAGTCGTCTTCGGCCTTCCCCAAGCATCACAGCTGGGGCCTCATTGAAGCGGTGTCGTCGCTCGGCTTTATGCCGCATCGCGCACAGTCCCTTCCCCAAGCATCACAGCTGGGGCCTCATTGAAGCCCCTTCATCGTCTTGGCGATCCGCGCCTGCGTCTCCCTTCCCCAAGCATCACAGCTGGGGCCTCATTGAAGCGTCTCGCGGTCCCGCATGCGCGTCAGCGCATCCAGCCTTCCCCAAGCATCACAGCTGGGGCCTCATTGAAGCACGTGCTGGCGGCCCATCCTGACCACGTCGCCACGGCCTTCCCCAAGCATCACAGCTGGGGCCTCATTGAAGCGTGACCGGGCAAAAAAAGCGATGGCGGGGGAGGGGAGCCTTCCCCAAGCATCACAGCTGGGGCCTCATTGAAGCTCGATAATCTTTGGCTGCATCAGGCCGGCCCAGCACCCTTCCCCAAGCATCACAGCTGGGGCCTCATTGAAGCAGCACCACTTACGCATCGCGCGCCGTTACCACGATCCCTTCCCC
>CAZBPO010000106.1:4943-7971 GCA_964493795.1 uncultured Flavobacteriaceae bacterium | reverse complement strand
ACAAAAACTTTTGCGGACCGCCAGCCTTCCCCAAGCATCACAGCTGGGGCCTCATTGAAGCTCCACGCTGTAGCGGTTCACGATCATGCGGCCTCCCTCCTTCCCCAAGCATCACAGCTGGGGCCTCATTGAAGCATCAAGGCCCGCGCCGCCGATCCGCTGCTGATGCTGCCCTTCCCCAAGCATCACAGCTGGGGCCTCATTGAAGCCTGATAGGGTCTTTGAGGCCCGTCCGAAGGTTACAGCCTTCCCCAAGCATCACAGCTGGGGCCTCATTGAAGCGACACAGCGACCACCTGAACGCCATCGGCCCTTGAGCCTTCCCCAAGCATCACAGCTGGGGCCTCATTGAAGCACGGATGCCGATTGGTCCGAGATCAAGGCCGCTGAGCAGCCTTCCCCAAGCATCACAGCTGGGGCCTCATTGAAGCACCGGCACCTCAGAAAAGATCATCCGCGAGGTCTACCCTTCCCCAAGCATCACAGCTGGGGCCTCATTGAAGCATGCTCGTGTTCGACGACGCGATGACAGCGCGGCGCGCCTTCCCCAAGCATCACAGCTGGGGCCTCATTGAAGCCCCGAATACATCGCGAGCGTGGCGTCACCGCTCAGACCTTCCCCAAGCATCACAGCTGGGGCCTCATTGAAGCTCGGATCGACGCGCAGATCATAGATGTCGGCAACGCGCCTTCCCCAAGCATCACAGCTGGGGCCTCATTGAAGCACCTACACCGCCGCCTTCAACAACGCCGAAGCGGCCCTTCCCCAAGCATCACAGCTGGGGCCTCATTGAAGCCATGAGCTGGCGGACGGACCGCACACAACGATCCCTGCCTTCCCCAAGCATCACAGCTGGGGCCTCATTGAAGCCGGCGGGGCGCGTCCATCAGCTTTCCTTTCCCGGCGGGACCCTTCCCCAAGCATCACAGCTGGGGCCTCATTGAAGCTTCGGAGCCGGCGTGGTGTTCCAAATGCTTGAATCCGCCCCTTCCCCAAGCATCACAGCTGGGGCCTCATTGAAGCAAGGCCATTCGACCCGCGCGGGATGCCGGGGAGGTGCCCTTCCCCAAGCATCACAGCTGGGGCCTCATTGAAGCTTAATAACTGGAACTCATTTCTAAATGGGTATCAGGCCCTTCCCCAAGCATCACAGCTGGGGCCTGGTTGAAGCGCCGCCAGGCCGTAGATGCTGTCCGGCGTCAGGCTACCCCTTTCCCGACCATCACAGCCGGAGCCTCATTGAGGCATGTCCTATCCCTCCCTCGACAAGGCTGACTGCGGCGGGGGACCTGCTGCTGACAAGAATGGAAAGTGGCGTGCGCGACAAAAACCCCGGAGCATAGGCCCCGTCCTGCGGCCCAAAGCACCGGTTTGCGCGTCGGCTTTCCAAGCGCGACATGCCACTTGGCGTCGGAAAACCGACTCAACTCCGCGATATCGCCTTGTGAAATCTCCGCCGGAGCATGTCCGTTACGAGAGATTGGCTGGCCTGTCAGGCTTAAGCTAACTCTGCTCTGGTGTTCGGGCGGGCGTCATCACGGAAAACGCGCACCTGCCCACCTGTTGGCGAGAGCGAAAGATGCTGGGATTCAAGGCTCGACCCTCAGCCCAGCGCTTCCTCATAACTCGCGCCGCCGTCTGCTGCACCTTTACCCTGCAACCCCATCTCAATCGTCAGCATATTATGCGCCAAGTGCGCTTGCAGCCCTTCGAGAGCCGGCGCCGCGACAGCGTCGGGCCTGGCGCGCCCGCCGTCTTTCAGACCGGCTCGCCCAGCGCACGCGCGCGATCGACAAGGCCGCTCTCGTCGGCCTCGAGGTGCGGCACGGCCCAGACCACCAGGACAAGCCCGATAACCGGCAGGAACAGGCTCCACAGCATGGCTTGACGCAGCGCTTCGCCGCCCTCCGCGCCAGCCGCCACGAACGTGTCGCTGAGATGGCCGGTGATGTAGGGGCCAAGCGCGATGCCCAGGAATGTCGAGACCAGCGTGAACAACGCAGTCGCGGTGGCCCGGCTGCGCGGCAGGACGAGATCGTTGATCGTCGCAAGCGTGGGGCCGTGCGCCATCGAAGCGCACAGGAACATCACCAGCACGCCCGCATAGGCGAGCGCCCGGTCGGCCGTCGTGAGAAAAACCAGCGTCGCGACCAACGCGGCGGCGATACCGCCGAGCCAGACATAAAGCTTGCCGCGCGGCGTGCGGGCACGCAGGCGGTCGGCCACCACACCGCCCAGCACGACGCCCACAAGTCCGGTCACCGCCATGCCGAGGCCGATAACCGCGCCGGCCTCAGCCGCGCTGGCGCCGTGAAACCGCTGCATGAACGGAACCGCCCAGAATCCAAGGGCGAAGCCCATGAAGGATGTCGCGCCGCTGGCGAGCAGCATGTTCCGGAAGCTGACGCAATGGAGCATCATGCCGAACGCGACCGGGTCGCGCTGCGCCAGTCCCTGCGCCCAGGATACGGCGCAGTAGAAGCCGATCCCGAGCGCCGTCCATTGCAGGGCGTCGCCGGTGAGCCGCACCAGACCGAATGCGCCCGCCGCGATCAACGCTGCGGCGAGGATATTCACCAGCGCCGGCCGGAGACCGCCGTGACGCATCAGACGCCACGCGTTCAGCCCCGGAACCATGCTGGCGAAGACCGTGAGGGTTTCGGCGGTTGCGTTCTGGCGGATGGTCGTGTCGATGCCCTCCGCACCGCCGCGTGGTGGCTCACGCAGCGTCCACACCCATACGGCGACGAGAAGCCCCGGTAGGCCGACGACCATGAAAGCCGCCTGCCAGCCCTTGAGACCGAGCGGCGCCATCGAGGCATCCGGCCAGGCGGCGTTCCACGCATCGAGCACCACGCCGCCGACGATCAGACCAAGACCTGCGCCGATATAGACGCCGCTGGAGTAGATGGCCGCGATCGTGGTGCGGACGCGCGGCGAAAAATAGTCATAGAGGATCGAGAGGCTGGCCGGCGTGGCGCAGGCCTCGCCGATGCCCACCCCGAAACGGCAGACGGCCAGCGGCAG
>CAZBPO010000106.1:0-4933 GCA_964493795.1 uncultured Flavobacteriaceae bacterium | reverse complement strand
GGCAGATAGCCGCGCGCCAGGCCCGACAAGGCGGTCATCAGGCTCCAGAATCCCAGCCCGACCGCGATCAGCTTCGTCCGGTTGCAGATATCAGCGAGCCGCCCCAAGGCGATGCCGAAGATCGCGTAGAAGACGGCGAAGGCGGTGCCGAACAGAAAGCCGAGCTGGCCGTCCGAGATGCCGAGATCCGCCTTCAGGTCCTCGGCAAGAATGGCGAGGATCTGGCGATCGACGAAGTTGAAGACATAGACGATGACAAGGACGAACAGCACATAGCGCGCATAACGCCCATCGACATCGGCCGTCGGGACGCCAGGCGCGCCGGAGCCTCGCCCCTGCTCGTCGGTCATGCTCATACCGGCGGCCTTTGGCCTCGCGACCTAGAAGCTTCTGGAGACCGACAGGCCGAACGTGCGCGGCGGGGCATAGAAACGGCCGCCGAAGCCGAGCGAGATGAGGCTTGTCGCATGCATCTCGATCACTTCGTCGGTGATGTTCTTGCCCCAGACCGCGAACTCCCAGCCTTCGTTGCCGGCGACCGCGAGACGCGCGTTCCAAACCCAATAGGAATCGGCGCGCAGCAGATCGAGGTTCTGCGCGTCCTTGTAGGTCGCGCCGCTGTAGCGCCCGTTGGCCTGAACGCGCAGATACCACTCGTCCGAGAGGTCGAATTCATAAGCCGCGCCGATCGTGAAGCTGACATCCGGCGCGTTGGGCACCTTGTTGCCCTTGGGAACGACGCCGCCCGAGGACGGGAATGCGCCCATTTCCGTGTGCAACAGGCCGAGGCCGGCATTCAATGAGAAGCCTTCCATGAAGGAAGGATCGTATTTCATCTCAAGATCGAGACCGTAGATTTCGACGTCCTTCACATTGCCGAGCTTTTGAATCGGCACCGCGCCGCTTTCGTCGCGGATGAAGGTCTGCATGTTGTCGTACTGGTAGAAGAAGGCGCTGGCCGACCAGTTGAGGCCGGCGTCCGACAGGCGCTGCTTAACACCGACTTCATAGGCGACGAGCGTTTCCGGCTCGTAGGGGCGCAGCGCGATGCTGTTGGTGGCGAAGCCCGAGAAGAAGCCGCCGCTCTTCACGCCCTGCGAAATGCTGGCATAGATGAGGGTGTGATCGTTCGGCTTCCAGTTCGCGCCGACCTTCCACGACCAGTTCCGGTCATCGATCGCGGTGTCCATGGCGGCCAGCCTGACCGGCGTCGAGCCGCATGGCGCGCCCGAAAGCAGACTGCCCGGGCAGCCGGTCGCCAGATCGACGGTCGAGCCGACGAAGTCGCGCTCTTCCCACGTGTAGCGCAGTCCGCCGATCAGGCTGAGTGTTTCGCTGAGCGCATATTCCAGATTGCCGAAGACCGCCGCCGAGGTGGTGGTCTGATCCCACACGGTGACCGTCGTGGTGTTGAAGAAATTCGAGTTGTCGCCTTCGATCGATCCTTTCACGGTATCGCGCGAGAAGAAGGCCCCGGCGAGCCAGTTCAGCCCGCCCGCCGCGCCCGAGAGGCGAAACTCCTGTGAGAACTGGCTGATGTCGTCGCGCGAGACGTAGTCGGCGATGGCCGCCGGGCTGTTATCGACATCCTGGCCCCAGAGGCGCGAGAAATCCGCATACCCGGTGATGGACGCCAGGTCCACGCCGCCCAGATCGGCGCGGATGCTCAACGTGGCGGTGAAAAGGTCCAGATTATAGGTCGGATCGACCGAGTAGGCGCCCGAGTAGGGATCGCCGTCGTTATCGCTGTAGCCAAGGAAGTTGGTGCAGCGCGGGTCGCCGGGGCAGACCAGACCGGTCGGGCGGACCGCCGGATAAAGCGCGCCGTAGAATTCGCCATTGCCGGCCTCGGAGCGCGAGCGTTGGCCTTCCAGCTTGAGGTTGACGTCGAGGCTCTCGTGCGGCTGCCACCGGGCCTGAGCGCGGCCCATCAGGATTTCGCGCCGGCCGTAGTCGGTGTCGCGGGTTTCGTCGAAGAAGTATCCCTCCGACTGGTCGATCATCTTGGCGCTGAAGCGCAGCGCAAACGTTTCGCTGACTGGAAGGTTGATCCAGCCCTGAAGGTCGCCGGTCTGGAAGTTGCCATAGGAGGCCGAGAGATATCCGGAGCGGCCGTTCAGGCCGGGCCGGGCCGTGAGGATATTGATCGCGCCGGCGGTGGAGTTGCGGCCGTAAAGCGTGCCCTGCGGCCCCTTCAGCGATTCCAGCCGTTCGATGTCGAACAGGTCGAAGCTCATCATGGTGAGCGAGCTGACATAGACCTCGTCGATATAGACGCCCGCGCTGGGATTGTTCGTCGGGCTCCAGTCGTTGAGGCCGACGCCGCGCATCGTGATGACCGGCAGCGTGCCAGGCCCGATCTCCTTCACATCGACATTGGGAAGCGCGCCGACGAATGCCTGAACCTGCTCGATGCGCTGATCGCGGACCGCACGTGCGCCCAGAGCGTCGATGTTGATGCCGACGTCGAGGGGGTTCTGCGCGCGCTTCTGGGCGGTGACGACGACCTCTTCAGAACCCTCGGACTGGTCCTGCGCCAGAGCGGCATGACCGAACGCCACCGTCGCGGCGGTCGCCATAAGCCAGGCCAGACGCCCCAGCCCCGAAGCAGCATTCGACATAGGATCCTCCCATCCGGAGTTTTTCGACTATCCGGTATGGATGAAGATCAACACGACGAATTTTCTCTGTCAAGATATTCGACGACGGAGTATGCTGGGTGACGTGACATTTGAAATTGCACCCTGCGATGTTAAATCGGCAGCCATGCCACAGGACATGACGCCAGCCGCGCGCACGACGCCGAAACGCGCCGCCAAGCGCGAAGCCTTGCTGGCGGAAGCCGCGCGGCAGCTCAACGATCGCGGCGCCGGAGCGGTCGCGCTCAACGAGATCGCCGAGTCCGTCGGGCTGACCCGGAACGCCCTATATTACTACGTATCGGATCGTACCGGCCTCGTCTTCCAGTGCTACGCGCGCTCTTGCGACATCATGGCCGAAGATATCGCCGACGCCGGGCAAGCCGGCGATGCGCCCGCTGCAGTGAAGGCGCTCATAGAAAGGGTGCTGGCGTCAGAGAGGCCCGATTGCGCGATCGTCAGCGATATCGATTTCCTCGATGAGGCGCGGCGCGACACGATCCGCACGAAACTGGCCGACAATGTCGCGGCGCTCAGCGCGATATTGGAGCGAGGAGTCGCCGACGGCGCGTTCCGCCCTCACGACAGCGAAGTCGCAGCGCAGTCTATCCTGGGCATGCTGTCGTGGATCCTGCTGTCGCAGCGGTGGATGAGACGCAGCGACGGCCCGGCTGATCGCCGTATGGCGGCGGCGGCCGTCAAGACGATCGCGGTGGACGGGCTCGTGAAAGCCGGGCACCGGCCCGCGCCGCTATATCTCGACGCCGACATACTGACGGTGGGCCAGTTCAACGCATTCGACCGCGAACAGGCCAGCCTGATGAAGAGCCAGCAGCTGGTCGCGGCCGCCTCGCGCCTGTTCAATCGCAAGGGCATCGACGGCGCATCTCTGGACGAGATCGGCGCCGAAGCCGGCGCGACGAAGGGCGCGATCTATCACTACTTCAGCGACAAGTCGGATCTCGTCATCCGCTGTTACGATCGCGCGCTCGACATTCATGACGTGCTCAACCAGGCGAGCCGCGCGGCGGGCGAAGACGGCCTGACGCAGATCGCGGCCCACCTTCTTCTGGCCTGTCAGGCGCATTCCGGGCCTCTTTCGCCGCTGGCGATGCAGGCCGGCTTCCTCAACCTGCCTGACGACGTGCAGGCGCGCATCCGGGCCCGTACCGCGCGCTATCGCGGGGAGTGGGACAGGCGCCTGAAACTGGCGGTCGCCGAGGGCAGCTGCCGCTCGATCAGCTCGACCTACGCCTCGGTCGCCCATGCAGGCATCTTCACCTGGCTGCCCAAATGGTTCGGCGCCGGCGAACATATCGATCGAAAGCGGCTCAGCTCGGAGATCGTCGACTTCGCGATCTTCGGATTGCGACGGCGCGCGCGCTGATGGGCGAGCGCCGGAAGGAAGGACCCATGCTCTTTTACGACGCAGCGATGCCGGCACCCCACCCGCGCCGCGTAAGGATGTTCCTGGCGGAAAAGGGCCTCGACATTCCCAGGCGCGACGTCGCGCTGATGGCGCGTGAACACAAAGATCCTGCGTTCATGAGCCGCAATTCGGTCGGCCAGGTGCCGATCCTCGAACTGGACGACGGGCAGGTCATCGCCGAGTCCGTCGCGATATGCCGGTATCTCGACGCTCTGCATCCCGAGACGCCGCTGTTCGGACGCACGCCACTGGAAGCGGCGCAGATCGACATGTGGTCGCGCCGGATCGAGTTTCAGCTGATGCCGCCGCTTGGCGCGGTCTGGGTGCATACCCACCCCCTGACCGAAGCCTATGCCCGCGAACAGGGCATCACGCGCCACACCTCGTTTGGCGAAGAGAATCGCGCCCGCTATGCGGCCAAGCTGCGATGGCTCGACGCGCAGATCGTCGATCGTCCGTGGCTGGCCGGCGACGGCTTTTCGATGGCCGATATCGTCGCCATCAGCGTGATCGATTTCGGTGCGTTCGTCGGGCTAGCGGTTCCTGCCGACGCACACAACCTCAACCGCTGGCGCAAGGAGGTGCTCGCACGGCCGAGCGCGACGGCCTGACGGGTCGGCGGCCTGACAGCTTCAAGACCCCCGCGCTTTCGGAACGCGCCGAACGCGCATCGCCGCATCCGAAGTCTGGCGGACGGCGGCGAAGGAGACTGAACTGCGGGTTCACGCCGCCCGGCCTCGCCAGGCTGGGCCGGCATGGCCGTCGCCCTTACCTCAGAACCCCATTCTGAGGTTCGCTTTGAGGCCCCATGCTTCGTAGTCGCCTTGTCCGATGCCGTCGTAGAAGACGGAAGCGCCGAGGGTGA
>CAZBPO010000105.1:9144-9630 GCA_964493795.1 uncultured Flavobacteriaceae bacterium | reverse complement strand
GCACCAGATGTTCGACGCGGTGCAGTTCGCCCAGCTGCGCCGGCGCATCGGGCGACGGGTCGCGGCCGTGCGGTCGCTGGACGCCGACGCCGACGTGCTGGCGCGCGCATGGGGCATCACCCAGCCGACGCTGATCAAATATCTCTGCCGCGTCGCGGCGAAGCCCGGCGGCCTGGGCGGCGTGACGAACGTCATGCAGCTGGCGACGCAGCTGGCGCGGGCCGAGGAGCGGCCGATCGGGCTGGATCACCTGAAGGCGGCCTGGACCGACCTTATGCCGGAGATCGCGCTGTGACCGCCGCCGACCGACACATCAAGCAGATCCGCGCGATGATCTCGACGCTGCGGGCGAGCGGGTTCCAGAACACGCTCGACATCCATTCGTTCGACGCGCGGCTGCGCGTGATCGAGAACCACCTGACCGAGCTGGAGGCGGCGATCGCCAGCGGCAATCCGCCGCCGCGCTCGACCGTGCGGATGCTGGGC
>CAZBPO010000105.1:1250-9134 GCA_964493795.1 uncultured Flavobacteriaceae bacterium | reverse complement strand
GGGCTCGATAAACGGGGGCGCGTCATGAGCCGGAAGGCGAAACCCAAAGCGCTCAGCCGCGCGGCGCTTAAGGTCCGCGTGCAAGACCGGGCCAGCTACGCCACGTTCCTGGCTGAAGACGGCGCGTTCCTGTCGGCCGCCCGCGTCCTCCGCTCGCTGGCGGACGAATGCGAAACGCACCAGCTGGCGATCAACCGCCAGCTGGAGGAAGCGATGGGGAGGCCGCTGACATGAACGGTAAGCCTCTTCCGACGACCGCCGACATGGCCGAGGCGACGACAGACCGCGACGGCCGGCTGGTGCGGCAGTCGAGCTATGGCGGGCTGATGCCCGACAATGGCTTCGTCTATCTGTGGCTCAAGCTGCAGAAGGCGCTCTCGGTCCACGACCCGGCCGGCCGCGTCGCGGCGGTGCGCGCCCTCAGCGACGAGGAGCTGATCGATGTCGCCGTCGTCGTCCGCGACGGATTTCCCGTCATCGTCGCCGCCTCGGAATTCGTCATGGCACACTATGGCCCCGACGTGCCGCACGAGCTGCGGGCGATGGCGGACACCCAACTCACCGCATCTGTCTATCGCGTGCTGGACGAGCCGAGCCGCGCCCGCCTGAAAGGAACGCCGCAATGACCGCCGCCCGCAAGACCAAGGCTCCGGCGCTGAAAGTGCCGCAGACGCTGGAGGCCGCAGACGCGCTGCTCGCCGACGCCCGCGAACACATGAATCGTCTGAGCGAGATCGGCGCGTCGCTGGCGCGGGAGACGGCGGCGACCAAAGCCGCCCATGAGGCGGCGGCGGCGGAGCATAAGGGCGCCCTGAAGATGATCCAGAAGCAGCTTCAGGCCTTCGCCGAGGCGCGCCGGGACGAGCTGACCGGCGGCGGAAAGACCAAGACGATCCAGCGGCCGACAGGGATGTTGTCGTGGCGCACGAAGCCGCCCAGCGTCAGCGTCGCGGGCAAGGTGGCTGATGTCGTCGCCCGACTGATGAACACGCGCTTCGCGGGTCTGTTCCTGCGCACCAAGCACGAACTCGACAAGGAGGCGATGCTGAAACATCCAGCTGACGCGGAGACCGTCGAGGGCATCAGCATCATCAGCGGCGAGGAAGAGTTCGTGATCCTGCCCGCCGGGCTGGAGCTGGCCGAGGAGGCGGACTGATGCATCCCAGGCTGAACTTCCAGACCCCGGCGGACTATCTGCCCTACAAGCCCCAGCAGCTGCCGCTGCGGCCCAAGATGAGCCTGACGCCCAAGCAGCGTGCGCTGCTGGATTTCGTCGCGGCCTACGTCAAGCGCTGCGGCTACGGGCCACGCTTCGATGAAATGCGGGCTGCGCTGGCGGTGAAATCGAAGAGCAGCATCGCGCGCCTGCTCGACCAGCTGGTGGAGCGCGGACACATCACGCGCCTCAAGCACCGCCACAGAGCGATCGAACTGGTCGGAGGTCCGACATGAAGCGGCCGATGATGTTGTCGGTGATCGCCGAGGCGGTGCGGCTGGCGCGCGATCCGATGGTGACCGTGGGGCTGGTGCGCGGCGGGTCGCGTCTGCGCCGGCCGGCGCTGGTGCGCGACCGGGCGATCGACGCGATCCACGCGATGCGCCCGGACCTGAAGCTGAAGGAGATCGGCGGCGCGTTCGGGCTGGACCACAGCACAGTCTCGGTCGCGATCAGCCGCCACACGCGCCGGCGCGCCGAGAGCGTCGAAGCCGCCGCCGCCTATGAGACCCTGCTGGCTGCGTTCGCGCCGGGCGCGCGGCCGGCCGACGACCTAAGCGCCGCGATGGATCGGGCGGAGGCCGCGTTGCTGGCCGCCACAGCCGCCGTCGCCGCCGCCCGCGAACTGGCCGACCTGGCGCGGGTGAACGGCCATGGCTAAGGCGCGCCCCAGCGACGCCCTCTACACCGCCTTTCTTGAGGCGCGGGCGGCTCAGTTGCGCGCGGCGCACGATCTCGCCGCGCACGACCTCAAGCGCGACAAACTGGAGCGCGCGGAACGGGCGTCCGAGGACGCGTATCGGGCGGCACTGGGTGCATGGAGCGCCGCCACGCGCGGCGAAATCGAGGCAGGATCATGACTCACTGGTTGGACCAGGATCTGGCGATCTGCGAGGGCTGTGGGGGCATCATCGGCCCGCGCGAGGAGTACTATCGGGGGCTGGACGGCAGCCTGTGCGTCGACTGCGCCCCGACATGGGAGGAGGAGTGGAAGGCCCGCATGGAGCGGCTTTCCGACGCCATCGCCGATGGCGAGGATGACGTGGCGACCAAGTGGCGGCTCGCGGCCGAGGACATCGCCGCCAAGATCATGGCGGGCCTGGACCCCGACGCAAAGGCGGTCTGGCATGTCGACCAGCCTGACGTGGTGCTGCAATGACCGCCGCGCCGGCGACCACCATGGCGCTCTATGCCGAGATCCGCGACGGAGGCGCGCCGCGCGATGCCGGCGCGCAGGAGCGCGAGCTGGCGGATGCGACGGAGGTGTTTCTGATCGAGGCCGAGCCGCTGATCGCGATCGCGCGCGGGCCCAAGCGGCAGAGGATGCGGGACTCGTGGATGCGGCTGGCGGCGGCGAATGCGCGGCGGCGGCAGGCGGGTGTGAGCGGGCCGCTGCCCAACAGCCGGCGCGGCGTGGCGCTGGCGCTGCATCGCGCTGTGCTTGAGCTGTGCCAGGCCTACGGGATCGGCGGCCTCGACCTGGTCGAGGCCTATAACGCGCTGCGCGATCATCCCGACCCCGAGATCGACCTGTCCGACCGCCAGGCGCGGATGCGGGCGCTGTTCGCTCTGCTCATCGTGGAGGGCTCGCTGTGAGCGCCGTGCGCCGCGCCAAGGCCCGGCCGGCCGTCTCGCCCGAGCGCCGCCGCCTGCTGGCGCGGGTGCACCAGCTGCGCCAGCGGCTGGGCATGGACGAGGACACCTATCGCGACGCGCTGTGGGCGCAGTCGCACCAGCGATCGGCGGCCGACATGACGGACAGCCAGCTGATGGAGACGCTGCACCGCTGGTCGCAGCGTCTGCCCGAGGGCGAGCGGGCGGCGTTCACCTCCACGCGCGCCGCGTCAGGCCTCAAGGAGCCCTTTCAGCGCCATATCCGCGCGTTGTGGATCGACCTGTATCACCTGGGCGAGCTGAGCGATGGCGGCGACGCGGCGCTGGACGCCTTCGTCGCCCGCCAGGCGAAGGTGACGGCGCTGCGCTTCCTGCGCGCCGAGGCCGCCCCGGCCGTGGCCGAGGCGCTGAAAAGCTGGCTAGCGCGCGTGGGCGCAGAGATCCCGGCCTCGGCCGATGGACACACCGCGCGGCTGATCGTGCTGCGGGCGCAGTGGGCGCGGCTCCGCGCGCTGGGCGCGCTGCGCATGGACACTTTCGGGGCGCTCAGCCGGTGGGCCTCGACAACGCTGAAACTCGGCGCGCGAAACGTCGAGCAGATGAGCGACGACCAGCTGGACCATCTGATCCGCGAGGCCGGCGCGTGGGTGCGGCGGGTGAAGGCGAAGAGCGACAGATGAGCCTGGCGCGCCTCACGGATCGGGACGGCGAGTATGGTGCGCTGAGCGTGATGCTGAGCCATGTGCGCCATGCGCGGCTGTCGTTCGAGGCGCGCCGGCCGGCGGTGAGCCCGTTCGCGGACGGCTTCACGCGGCGCCTGCGGCAGCATGAGGACCGCCTGCAGGCCGATCTGGACGCCCTGGTCGCCGAGATGGCGAGGGCGGCGTCATGAGCGCGGTGTCATTCGTCGAGCTGAAAGAATCGGTCGGCCTGCAGGCTGCCGCCGATCTCTGCGACGAGTTCGGCGGGACCACCATCACGGTGCCGGCGCGACCCAAGGCGACGCATCCGCTGGCGCGCGCGCTGGGCCTCGAGGCGGTGCGGCGGCTGTATGCGACGTTCGGGGCGCAGCGCCTGTCGCTGCCGCTGGGCCCGAACAGGGGCCAGGCCGGCCGCCGCGCCCATGCCGCGCGGCTGATCAACGCCGGATGGTCGGTGAGCGAGGCGGCCCGCATGGCCGACATGCACGAGCGCACCGCCTGGTACATCAAGCGCGACATCAACAGCGCCGACGCGCCGCTGCTGGACCGTCTGCCGGCCGACGCCCAGGGGCGCGGCCGCCTGCCGGGCGACAAGACGGACTGAAAATCTTCAGGGTGACCGGGTGGGCGCGCGCGCGCGCATGGTGCGGCCATGACGCAGTCGGCCAACCCCGCACCTGATCTCACGCGCTTGCTGTCGCCGAGCTTCCGACTGTCGGAGTTCGTGGCGTCGCAGACGGCGGCGCGGCGGGGCCTGGACAACACGCCGCCGCCCGCCGCGATCGCCGCGCTGCAGACGCTGTGCGTGGAGGTGCTGCAGCCGGTGCGGGATCATTTCGCGCGGCCGGTCATCGTGTCGTCCGGCTATCGCGCGCCAGCCGTCAATGCGGCGGTGGGCGGGTCGAAGACGTCGCAGCACATGCTGGGCGAGGCCGCCGACATCGAGATCGCGGGCGTCTCGAATTACGACCTGGCGAAATGGATCTACGCCAACCTGCGTTTCGATCAGCTGATCCTCGAATTCTACACGCCCGGCCAGCCATCGAGCGGCTGGGTGCATGTGTCGTATCGCGCAGGCCGTCTGCGCCAGAGCGTTCTGACGGTGACGCGCGGCGCTGCGGCGCTGGGGCTTAGACAGTGAGGTGCGCATGATCGAGACCGTCGTCATCATCGTGCTGGTCCTCGCCATCGTCGCGATCGGCGTGGGCATGGCGATCGAAGAGTGCGACGTCCGTCTGACGGGCCGCCAACAGTTCGCCCTGAACGTCGCGCTGTGGGTTTTCGGCTGGCCGGTCCTGCTGATCTGCGCGGCGGCCGTGACGGTCGGCCTCGCGATCAAGGAGGCGCTGGACGAATGAGCGCGCCCGAAACCACCGCACCGATCGCCGACTATGCCGAGCCGCTGCAGAAGGCGCTGCCTGATGGCGTGTGGACCTTCCGGCGCGTCTTTGTGTTCGGGCTCACGCTGCTGACCCTGGCGCTGGTCTGGCGCATCGTGGAGCTGGCTCCGGCCGAGCAACTGCCCGGCGTCGCGAAGTGGCTGATCTGCCTGAACATGCTGTTGGTCGTCGTCTATACGATCGGGCCGACCGCCGAGCATTTCGTGCGACTGGGTGCAGCCGCTCGTGTGCTGATCGAGGCCCTCGTGCCATGGAAAAGAGGCGCGCCATGAGGGGCTATCTCATCGGCGCGGCCGGCTTTGCGGTGGCCGGGGTGCTGGGCCTGGGCGTCTGGCACTATCTCGATCTGCGCGCAGACGCGGCCAAGGTGCCGGAGCTGGAGCGGAAAGTCGCGCAGCACGAGTCGATCATGCGCGACGGCGCCAACCAGATCGACGCGCTGACGACCCGTCTTGAGGAAATCGACGCCCGGCGTGAGGCCGCCCAGGCCGCGCTGCTGGCCACCACCACCACCATCGACATCATGGCCGCGCGGACGGCCGAGGAGCTCGCCCGTGCGATCCCTGACGATCCTTCTTGCCGCTATCCTGCCGATGCTGGCCGCCTGCTCCGCGACCAGCTCGACGGACTCCGCGGCACAGCTGACTGACGCCATCTCGCGCCAGCGCGCCGCCGTGGAGCGCTGCGCCGCGCCGGCCGAGCTGAGCCTCTGCTGGGACGGCTCGACGCCCGCGCCGTTCGACGCGGCCGCGCCGGGGCGTCGCCGCTGTCCGTCGCCGATCACGATCCCGGCCGGCGAGCTGAGCATGCCGGCGATGGCGGCGATCGCCGCGCAGGCGATCGCCTGGGGGGCGAAAGAGGAGGCGCGGCGCCTGGCGCGCGCCGACTGGGATATTGCGTGCCGCGCTGCGGCCGGGGGCGAGGGAACATGATCGGCATCGAGTGGCTGGCGCTCGCCGTATCGGCGGGCCTGCTGGCTTTCACCATCTTCACCTATGTGCGCGCCGGCGGCTGGAACGCCGCTGCGGCGGCGCGCGACACCGCCAAGTCACAAGGCGAAATGAAGCAGGCGCTGAGCGCGCTGAGCGAAAAGGTCAACGGCCTGCCTACAGCCGCGACGATCTCGTCGCATGACGAACGCCTGAAGGCGGTGGAAGCGCGGGTCAAGGATCTGCCGACCGCCAAGCAGCTGGCGGATATGCAGGCGTCTATCCTGGTGCTGAAGGCGGAGGTGAGCGGGCGGCTCGACACCATCGCCGCCGAGATGCGCGGCGCTGACACGGCCCGCGCGGGCCTCAGCAAGCAGGTCGACCGGATCGAACAGTATCTGCTCGACCAGAAGCCGGGGGGCTAAACCATGCACTTCGCCGAAACCGTGCGGCGTCATATGCGCCTTTCGGTGCTGCTGGTCCTGCACGCCGCCCCGCAATATCGGGCGAATGACTCGATCATCCGCGACGCGCTCGCGCCGTATGGGTTCGACCCGTCGCGCGACCAGCTGCGGGGCGAACTCACATGGCTGGCCGAACAGGGCCTTATCGAGACGCATGAGGCCGGGCGGCTGATCGTCGCAAAGGCGAACGGGCGCGGCGTGGACGTGGCGCTGGGCCGCGCGACCCATCCAGATATCCAGCGTCCGGGGGCCTGATGCATGGCGCGCGCCCGAAGCCGCATCAAGAGCGAATTGCCTGCTGACGTTCTGGCCGAGCTGAACGCGCAGATCGTCGATGGCCGCAAGACGATCGACCAGCTGACCGCCTGGCTGGCCGGTCAGGGCCACGACATCCCGCGCACCAATGTGGGGCGGCACGTGCAGCAGGTCGAGCAGATGGCGGCGACCCTGAGCGAGACGCGCGAGATCGTGAAGGCGGTGTCGTCGCGGCTGGACGCGGCCGACGACGCCGGCGCAATGACCGACCAGCTGGTGGAGATGCTGCACGCCGTCGTTTATCGCGGCTTCACCACGCTGCTGGCCGACGCCGACCGCACGATCGACCCGGAGGACATGCACTTCCTGGCGCGGACCCTGAAGGACGCGGCGGCGGCGAAGAAATCGAACGTCGACCGCATGATCAACGCGGCGAAGCTAGCGGCGGCCAAGGCGGCGGCGCGCGAGGCGCTGGACAAGGCGGCCGACGCGGTGGAGCGCACCGCGCAGGCGGCCGGGCTGACGAAACAGACCGTGGCGCAGATCCGCCGGTCGGTGCTGGGCGTCTCAGAATGACGGCGCGGATCACGAACGCCGGGCCATCCGCGCGCGGCGACCGGCTGATCCCAGGCACGGCTGGCGCGGCGATGCGCGCCTTCGACCGGCTGCCGAAACGGCTACGCCGTGTGCTCAACTACGCGCCCATCGACATCGCGCCGCAATCGGTTCTGGCCCATATGCGGCGCGGCCGCTCGCCTCTTGTGATGGTGCGAAGCATCAAGGCCATGGCGCGAGATATCTTCGGCGCGCAGCGCCGAGCGATGTCGGAGAGTCGGCCATGAACGAACCCCGCAAGGTGCGCGCGCGCCGGAAGTCGGCGGCAGCGGCCGTCGTGCTGCAGCTGGCGGCGGCCGCCGCCGAAACGCAGCCCCTCGATCCTGTCCTGCGTCCGCCGCTGACCGAGGCGGCGATCTCGGCCAACACCGCCCGAACCTATGAGGCGATCGCCGATCTGCCGCGCGGCGACCTTCTGCTTGTCTATCAGCAGACCGCGCTGGCGCTGGTGCTGGAGCACCAGGTGCTCGTCGTCGAAAAGTCGCGGCGGGTCGGGCTGACCTGGGCGCTGGCCGCCGATGCGGTGCTGACCGCCGCCGCCCAGCGCGGCCAGGGCGGCGATGATGTACTGTACATTTCTTACAGCCAGGAGATGACGCGCGAGTTCATCGACGCCTGCGCGATGTGGGCGCGGGCGTTTGCCCAGGCGTCGATGGCAGTCGAGGAGTTCCTGTTCCCCGATCGCGACGA
>CAZBPO010000105.1:0-1240 GCA_964493795.1 uncultured Flavobacteriaceae bacterium | reverse complement strand
CCTGCGCGATGTGGGAGCGGGCGTTCATGGGCGTGACGGCCGCCACCGGCGAATTCCTGTTCGACGATCAGACGCCCGCAGGCGAGACACGCCAGATCAAGGCGTTCCGCATCAGCTTTGCGTCGGGGTACGAAATCGTCGCGCTGTCATCCTCGCCCCGCTCGCTGCGCGGCAAGCAGGGCAAGGTTATCATCGACGAGGCAGCCTTCGTCGACAACCTGGAGCAGCTGCTGACGGCCGCGCTGGCCCTCACGATCTGGGGGTCCAAAGTCATCGTCGTCTCGACGCATAACGGCGTGGACAACCCGTTCAATCTGCTGGTCGAGGACATCAAGGCCGGCAAGCAGGACGGCGGGCATCTGAAGATCACGTTCGATGACGCCGTGCGTGACGGCCTCTATGAGCGGGTCAAGCTGGTCACCGGGGTCGCGGAATCTAAGGAGGCGTGGGTCGCGAAGATCCGCGGCATCTATCGCGGCCGCAGCGACGAAGAGCTGGACTGCAGCCCATCGGCCGGAAAAGGCGCATTCATTCCGCCGGAGCTGATCGCCGCGTGCACATCGGCGGAGGCCGGGCGGCCGGAAGGATATGCCGGCGGCACCAGCGTTCTGGGTTGGGACGTCGCGCGGCGCAGTCATCTTTCGGTGATCGCGCCGTTCGAGGATTTGAGCGGCAAGCTGGTGCTGCGCGAGCAGATCGAGCTGACCGATACCAGGTTCGCCGATCAGCAAGCGGCCTTCAGCGCCGCGATGAAACGCTACAACGTCCGCAAGGCCTGCATCGACCAGACGGGCCTGGGCATGAACGTCGTCGAGACGGCGATCGACGCGTTCGGCGAGGGGATGGTCGAGGGCGTGATGTTTTCTGCGGCCAGCAAACTGATGTTGGCGAACCTCCTGAAGGACCGCTTCGAGCAAGGCCTGATCTCCATACCGGACGACCCGGCGATCCGCGCCGATCTCAGGTCCATCAAGCGGACCGGCGCTGGCACCGGCGCGCCGATCTTCGAGGCCGAGGGCGGGCGGAGCCGCGAGAAGGGCGACGCAGCCGCGCAAGCCGAGAAGAGCCATGGCGACCGCTTCTGGGCCTATGCGCTCGCCTGCATGGCGGCGCAGGACGGCGGCCTCGCTTATGCGGGTTATCAGAGCGCGGCGGCGCGGCGATCGGCGGCGGATACGGGCGCGAACGGCGGCCGGTCGGACCGGATGCGGATGCGCGCCGGCGATGATGACGGCCCCGA
>CAZBPO010000104.1:3117-9649 GCA_964493795.1 uncultured Flavobacteriaceae bacterium | reverse complement strand
TCCCGGAGGGTCTGGCTGCCGTCGAGCTCCAGATGCACCTGCACGAAGACGCGGGCGCGGTCGCCGAAGCCGTCGATCAGATGCGCCCCGGTCTCGCGCAGCGCCATGATGTCGTTGACGCGCACGCGCTCCACATCGTCGAGCGCGAAGGACGCGGCCTGAAGCTTTTCGCCGTTGCCGATGACGCGCGCGACCTCGGGCATGGCGGCGAAGGTGTCGGGCTCGGTCTGGGCGGCGCAGCCGGTGACGATGATCGGCGCATCGGGCCGGGCGCGTTTCAGCTTGCGGATGGTCTGGCGGGCCTGGCGTACCGCCTCGTTGGTGACGGCGCAGGTGTTCACGATGACGGCGTCGGTCAGGCCCGCCTCGGCGGCGCGGCCCTTCATGGCCTCGCTCTCATAGGCGTTGAGGCGGCACCCGAAGGTGACGATCTCGACCCCGCTCTGGTGGGACTGCGCGCTCATGGCCCGCGCTCTATAAAGGGCGGGGCGGCGGGGCGAAAGCGCCGTCTAGTAGAGCTTCTGGAACGATCCCTGGTCGTTCATGGTGAAGCTTTCGCCCGAGAGGGTGATTTCGTTGGTTTCCGTGCTGCCCGCCGCCGTTATGGTGAGGCTGCAGGTTTCTGCGGATTTCCCGGCTTCCGCCTTCCAGCTGTCCACCGCGATCGTATCGTGGGGGGCGTAGGCGATTTCGCCGGAGCCGTCGCCGTTCAGGATGATGACATACATCGGCGCGCCGGCCCCGTTCGCGCTGTAGGCCCAGCCGCCGGTCAGCGCCTCTGTGCAGTGAGCGGCGTCATGCGCCAGCGCGGGAACAGCCAGTGCGGCGGCGAACCCGAGACAAATGAAGCTGCGCATCGAGGCCCTCCTTCGTGTTTGTCGGTCCGGTGCACCATAGCCCGGTGCGGCTTGGCGTCCTATTCGCGGGTAAAGGTCGCCTTCGCCACGGGATCGCTGAAGCTGTCGGCGCCGAGGATCTGGAGCTGACCCTCCTTCTCGCCGTCAGGGCCCGTCAGGAACAAAGTACACCAACCCGCCTTCGCTCCGGCCGCCCCGCGCCAGGAACCTTTCATCGCGTCGTCGTCGGAGACCGGCGCGCCGACTTTGCCTTCCACCACCGAAATTCTTCCGTAGCCGTCGAACACGATGCGGGTGAAGCGCGTGCCCTTCTCGTTTGTGGATATCCAGGAACCGATAAAATAGGTGGCGCAGTCGACGGCCGCAGACGCCGTATCGGCCTTCGCCTCGCGGATCGCCTGGCCCGAACCGGCGGTGCGGCGATAGGCCTGATTTTTGACGCGGAAGGTGTCGTCGTCGGCCAGCGTGAAGGTGACGATCTCACTACGCCCGTTTTCATTGACGGTCGTGATTTCGCAGGCGTCTTCCTCGTCGCCGTCTGCGGCGCTCCACTTGGACCATTCCTCGCGCCCCGAGGCCGTTCGCTTCAGATTGCCGTCGGCACCGAATGCGACGACGACGGACGGGTCATTCGCCAGATCCCAGCCGCCGATCAGGAAGGACTTGCATTGCCCGGCCGTGTAGGCCGAGGCCTGCTGGGTTGCGGCGAGGCCGGCGGCGAAACAGGCGAGGGCGAGGGTCTTTCGCATGTGGGATGTGCCGTGAGGTGTTGAGAGAAAAATTCAGAGCGTTGCGCGGCGCGGCGAGGACACCGGCGTCAGGGATGCCGTGCGTTCCACGGTCTCCCGGTCAGTTGCGGCTGAAGTCCGCGCCGTCCTTGGGCGAATGGAAGGCGTTCGGGCCCTTGATGACGGTCTCCAGGACGCCCACCTCCACGCCGTCGACCTTCAGGGTCATATCGCAGCGATCGGCGGCCTTGCCCGGCGCGGCGGCCCATTGGGCGACCAGCTCGTTCTCCACGGTGCGCGCGCCGTCGGCCGCGACGCTTTCCTCCACCATGCGATAGCCGCCATCCGCCGTGAAGGCGACGGTGCGCCTGGCGTCATCACGCGCCTTGGGGAATTTCAGCGTCCACTCGCCGACGAAATAGGTGGGGCAGGTGGCGTTGTCGAACGGCGCGACGCGGCGATAGATGTCGCCATCGGCCTCGAAGCTGTCGTCGTCGAGCAGTTTCAGCTCGGTGATCTCGGTCTTGCCGTCCTTGATCTTGAGCGAGACCTCGCAGGTGTCGGCCTCCTTGCCGGCGGCGGTCGTCCAGGTCGCGGTCTGCTGGCGGCTTTCGCCATTGGCGAACGTGACGGAATGGGCCGCTGTGCCGTTGGCGTCGAAGGCCAGCGTGGTGACCTGTTTTCCGCTGCCCGTTTCGTCTTCCATCGTCCAGGTGCCGACGAAATAGGCCTGGCATGTCTCGGCGTCGTGCGCGGCCGCAGCGCCGGTGAGCAGGGCGACGGAGGCCAGAACGAGAAGATGGCGCATGGCGTATCCCGTAAGCGTTGATCCGCCAGAGGGATGCGCTGGCCTTGCGGGGCTCGCAATCGGCCGTTTGGGGGACGGTCCCGCCGGTGGCGGACCGCGTCGCCAAAGGGTTCAGGCCAGCGCCGCCGCCAGACGCGCGCCCATTTCCCCGGCATAGGCGGTTTCGGCGGGGCCGGTCATCAGGACGTGGCCGTCGCTTTCGCGCCATTCGATGGTCAGCGCGCCGCCGGGCAGGACGATCTCGGCCTTGCGGTTCAGCTTGCCCAGCCGGACGCCGGCGACCAGCGTGGCGCAGGCGGCGGTGCCGCAGGCCAGCGTCGCCCCGGCGCTGCGCTCCCACACGCGCAGCACCGCGTGTTCCGCATCGCGCACCTCGGCGAAACTGACATTGGCGCGCTCGGGGAAAAGCGGGTGGTTCTCGACTAGCGGGCCGACCTTGTCGAGCTGGATGGACTTCGCATCGTCGACGAAGAAGACCGCGTGGGGGTTGCCCATGCTGACGGCCGCCGGCCCGACCAGATAGGGGTCGTCGATCGGTCCGATATGGATGTCGATGCGGCGCGTATCCATGCGCTCGGCGAGGGGGATGTCTTCCCAGTCGAGGCGCGGCTCGCCCATATCGACGGTGACGAGGCCGCCTTCCGCGCGGTACGCCTTCAGCAGCCCGCCCAGCGTCTCGATCGTCACCTTGTCCGCCCCCGTCTCGTCCATCATCAGCTGGGCGACGGCCCGGGTGCCGTTGCCGCACGACTGCGCCTCGCTGCCGTCCGGGTTCCAGATGCGCATGCGCACCTCGCCGGCGCCCTGCGGCGGGCACAACATCAGCAGCTGGTCGTAGCCGATGCCGGTGCGGCGGTCGGCGATGGCGCGCGCGGCGTCCTCGCTCATCGCGATGGCTTGCTTGCGGGCGTCCAGCACGACGAAATCGTTGCCGAGGCCGTGCATCTTGAGGAAGGGAAGGCTCATGCCCGGCTATATAGGCGCGGGGCCCCGTGCGGGGAAGGCCGGGCCGGCCTAACGGGCGCGGGTGAACGCCTGGCCGCCCGCCTGCATGCGCGTGCGGCTGGATGCAGTCACATCGAGCGTCCAGCTTTCGCCCTCGTCGAATGACAGCGTCAGGGCGCAGCGGTCGCCCCGCGCGCCGGCCGTTGCGGCCCATACGCCATAGGATTTGGTCTCTTCGGTCTCATCGCCTGCGATGCCCGAGGCGAAGGCGAGCTCCAGCACCCCGCTGGCGTCGAGCACCAGCGCTTCGGTGACGTGCCAGAGGGCCTGCTCGCCGCCCCGTCCGACGTCCTGCTGGCTGGTGGCGAGCCATATGCCGGCGAGGAAGTTGGGGCAGGCGGCCGTGTCGAGCGTGAAGGCCGGCTCTTCGGCGCCGTCGAGAACGATGCCGTCCTGGGCGCGCGCGCCGGCCCCGGCGACCGTGAGGACGAGAGCGGCGATGGCGAAGCGGCGATGCATGGCGCCATGGTCGCGCGCTACAGGCCGCGCCGCAAGACGCCGAAACGCACGACGCCATGTCGCAGCGCGCTTTTCGAGCGAATTTCATGTCAGGCACCGCCGCCCTGCTTTGGCGCTCTCTGCCTCGTGAGCGGTCCGATGTTGCGCCGATGCCCCGGGCGAGTCTTAACTCACGTCCAGTCTGGCCGGATTTCCGGCGCTTGAAAGGTTTTCCAGATATGTCAGCAAAAACGCGGCTCGCGGCCGTCTCGGTCGCCGCGTCTCTCGCCGTGGGAGCGGTCATGGCCTCAGAAACCGACGATCCGTTCCTGTGGCTTGAAGAGGTCAAGGGCGAGAAGGCGCTGGAATGGGTCAAGGCGCAGGACGCCAAGACCGTGGGCGAGCTGAAGTCCGACCCGCTGTTCCAGCCGCTGCTGGACGATGCGCTGGCCGTGCTGACGGCGCAGGACCGCATCCCCTATGTCAGCCATCGCGGCGGCTGGCTGTATAATTTCTGGCAGGACAACGTTCACGTGCGCGGCCTTTGGCGGCGCGCCAAGGTCGAGTCCTACAAGACCGACGCGCCCGAATGGGACGTGCTGCTCGATATCGACAAGCTGTCGGAAGCCGAAGGCAAGACCTGGACCTTCAAGGGCGCGTCGTGCCTTCAGCCCGAGAGCGTGCGCTGCCTCGTTTCGCTGTCGCCCGACGGCGGCGACGCGGTGGAAGTGCGCGAGTTCGACATCAACACCAAGTCGTTCGTCGAAGGCGGCTTCTTCGTGCCGACCAACAAGTCGAGCCTGGACTGGATCGACGGCGACACGCTGCTGGTCGGCACCGATTTCGGCGAGGGCTCGGTGACGACCTCGGGCTATCCCCGCATCGTCAAGATATGGAAGCGCGGCGCGCCGCTGGCCGAAGCCAGGACGGTGTTCGAAGGCAAGGTCGAGGATACGGGCATCTGGCCGGCGGTCTTCGACACTGCCGATGCGGATATCCCGGCGGTCGTGCGCGCGGTCGATTTCTTCAACACCGAGACCTATCTGATCGCCGAAGACGGCTCGACCAAGATGGTGCCGCTGCCGCAGTTCGCCGAGATCAAGGCGATCTTCAAGGGCCAGATGCTGTTCTCGCTGCGGCTGGAATGGACCGCGCCCGACGGCAAGACCTATCCGCAGGGCGCGCTGTTGTCGTTCGATCTCGACGGCTGGAAGGCGTCGGGCGAGA
Organism: uncultured Flavobacteriaceae bacterium; assembly: GCA_964493795.1. Taxonomy (GTDB): domain Bacteria; phylum Pseudomonadota; class Alphaproteobacteria; order Micropepsales; family Micropepsaceae; genus JADZAI01. The sequence goes on along the minus strand of CAZBPO010000104.1, from coordinate 4,586 downwards.
TCGGCGCGATCCACACGCTGTTCACGCCCACCGAGCGCACCGCCGTCGACAGCGTGACGACGACGAAAGCCAAGGTCTTCGTCTCGGTGCTGGACAATGTGCGCGGGCGCATCTCGGCCTATGACTTCGCCGACGGCGCGTGGAGCGATCCCGTGGCGGTCGACCTGCCCGCCAACGGCACGGTCTCGATCGCCGACGCCGACGTGCATTCGGCGGTCGTGATGTTCAACTATCAGGACTTCCTGACGCCCTCGACGCTGTACTGGTCGTTCGACGACGCGGCTCATATCGAGCAGGTGAAGTCGCTGCCGGCGCGCTTCGATTCCTCCACGCACGAGATCAATCAGTACGAGGTGGCGTCCAAGGACGGCACGCTGATCCCCTATTTCGTGATCTCGCCCAAGGGGCAGAGCGGGCCGCTGCCGACCCTGCTCTACGCCTATGGCGGCTTCGAGGTTTCGTTGACGCCCAGCTATGGCCAGGTGTCGGGCAAGCTGTGGCTGTCGCGGGGCAATGTCTATGTGCTGGCCAATATCCGTGGCGGCGGCGAGTTCGGCCCGCGCTGGCACGAGGCGGGGCTCAAGCAGAACCGCCAGCGCATCTATGACGACTTCCTGGGCGTCGCCGAAGACCTGATCGCGCGCGGCATCACCAGCAACAAGCAGCTGGGCATCGGCGGCGGCTCGAACGGCGGCTTGCTGGTGGGCGTCGCCTTCACCCAGCGGCCCGATCTCTTCAACGCGGTGCTGTGCGACGTGCCGCTGCTGGACATGATCCGCTACACCAAGCTGCCGCCGGGGGCGTCGTGGATCGCCGAATATGGCGATCCGGACGTGCCGGAGGAGCGCGCGGCGATCGAGAAGTATTCGCCCTATCAGAACCTGAAAGACGGCGTCGAATATCCGCGCGTGTTCTTCCTCACCTCCACCGCCGACGACCGCGTGCATCCCGGCCATGCCCGCAAGATGGCGGCGCTGATGGAGAGCAAGGGCTATCCCTTCCTGTTCTATGAGGAACTGGAAGGCGGCCACGGCGCGGCGACCAACCAGAAGCAGCGCGCGGCCCAGCTGGCCATGCAGTATGTGTATCTCGCCAAGCAGCTGGGCGGGAAATAGGCGCGAGGGCGTGAGGCTTTCGCTCACCGCGCTTCTGGCGTTCTGGCTGGCCGCGGCGCATGGCGTCGCGGCCGGCGCGCCGGAGCCGCATCCGGTCTGTGTCGACAGCGTGGCGGCGAAGGCCTATTTCGCCGCCTTCATCAAGGATGCGACGCAGGAGATCCGCAGTGGCGATATGAGCCACGAGGAGATGCTGGCGCTTGAGAAAGAGATGCGGGCGGTTCAGGCGCAGATCGACACGGCCCCGGCTTCGGCCATCTGTCGCAGGATCGACGCGCTTCGGGAAACCTACCGGATCAGCCGCCGTCACTAGGGCGATCAGTCGAGGCTCACCTTGCCGCGCCGGGGTCAAGG
>CAZBPO010000104.1:0-3107 GCA_964493795.1 uncultured Flavobacteriaceae bacterium | reverse complement strand
GTCCTTGTTCGAGCAGCGGTTCGGGAGGCCCGGCCGGACCGCCGCCCCGGCGCCAACTGCCTGTCGCTGCCGCGCCCGGCCTTGACCCCGGCGCGGCGGGTCTTGCCCTCCAGCCGCTTCAGCTTGGAGGAATAGGTCGGCTTGGTGGCGCGGCGCACTTTGGGGCGCACGCTGGCCGCCGCGATCATCTCCACCAGCCGGGCGAGGGCGGCGGCGCGGTTCAGCGACTGGTCGCGGCTTTCCTGGGCCTTGATGACGAGGACGCCGTCCTTGGTCATTTTCGTGCCGGCCGCGCGCATCAGCCGCGTCTTGGTCCAGCCGTCCAGCGAGGGCGAGCGCTCGACATCGAAGCGCAGCATCACGGCGCTGGAGACCTTGTTGACGTTCTGTCCGCCGGGGCCGCTGGCGCGCACGAATGTCTCCTCGATCTCGCCGGGATCGAGGCTGATCTCGTCGGTCACGGGAATACGTGCAGCGCTCATTTGTCATCTATGCAACCGGGCGGAACGGGCGTCCAGTCGCCGGCATGACGGGCGAACCACGTTGGCTCGGTCTTGCACGGCCCGAGCTGGGACAGAGAGAAATTCGCGGACGGCGCGGCCATAACGACGCCATCGTCGCCTATTGGCGCGAGGCCGGCATCGTGCGCCGAGACGGCACGGGGTGGGAACCGGGCAATGACGAGACGCCCTGGTGCGCCGTGTTCCTGGGCGCGATGCTGGCGCGGGCCGGGATCGCGGGCACGCATTCGGCGCTGGCCCGCTCGTATCAGACATGGGGCGAAGAGGTCGCGACCGGCGAGGGGGCGTATCGCTGGGCCTCGATCCCGCTGGGGGCCATCGTGGTGCTGAACCGTCCGGGGGCCGGGCCGCGTTTCGGCCATGTCGGTTTCGCCGTGGCGGCGGCCGAGCGCTCGGTTCAGCTTCTGGGCGGCAACCAGAACGACGCCGTCACCGAAGGCTGGTTCCCCAAAACCCGCATCGTCGCGGTCCGCTGGCCGGCGGGCGAACCGGCCGGCGAATACATGCTGTGGACCGGCGCCCCGGCGCGGACGGCAAGGGTGAGGACGCGATGAGGCGCTCCATGCCCATCTGGCTGCGCGCCGTCTCTGTCACGGTCTTCATGACGTTTTGTACCCCCGCCGCGACGGCGGGCGATGGGCCGGCGACGAAAGCGGTGACCGACGCCGTGCCCGGTCATCCCGGGCTCACCTACGAGGCGCTACTGCGGTTGTTCATCCCGCACATGGATCAGGCCGGGCGCGGCGCATGGGTTACGCCCGGGATCGCAGGGTTGCGCGGGATCGATGGCGAAACGCTGGACGAAACGTCCTTCAGCTTCACGACGCTGCAAACGCTGAGTTTCGACGACGAAGGCCGTCGGATTTTGTTGGTCCTGCTGATCGGCGATACTGCGGACGGCATATTTTCTGCGCCGCTCGCCGCCTATGACATGTCGGACGCCACGCCCAAGTTGATTGATTTCGTGGACGCCGGCCTTGATCGCGGCACGACGCTCGGCGCCACGCTGGCGCTGTCCGACGCGGCGCGAGGTTTTACGATCCGTGGCGCGCATCACAATTCCAGCGAGAGCTACGAACTCGTCCAGCTCGCAATGCTGCAAGATGAGGCGATCGTCCCGGTCCTGCGTCAAATGACCTACAGCGTGCAGGCCTGCGCCTGGGAGATGACGCAGACCCTCTCGCTGGAGGCTCGCCCCGACGCGCCGACAGCGTGGCGCGCCATCGTGGTCAGCGTGACCGAGAAAGTAGCGCTGACGGGGGCGGATTGCGGTGATTCCGGGGAAGCCGTGCGGGAATCCGGCGAAAGGGTCTTGATCGACATCTTCCGCTGGGACGCCGACACGAACGCCTATGCCAGCGCTACGGATCACCTCAGTGAACTGACGGGTCCGGAATGAACCCTTTCGGGATGAGGGCTACGCGGTGGGGACGCTGGTGAGGCCTGGAACATTCGCCGCCCTTGTCGGCGCTAGCCTGGCATTCGGCGCGGCCGGCGCATTGGCGACGGAAGGCCCCGCCACGCCCGCCGAAGCGATGGATCGGTGCTGCGCGGATCTGTTCGGCAAGTGGCGAGGAAAGGGCTGGATGACGGCGCCGGTTGGTGGCCGGATCGACATGGACGTCGAGATCGAGATGGTTCGCAGCGCGGACGGCGGCTCCGCCACACTCATTGCGGACTACACCCCGCTGCGCGCCGGGGAAGGTAGGCATTTCCGCAGGATCGCGCGGCTGACCTATTCGGGCGATTGGATCAATCAACGACCGTACACATTTCGCTACTTATGGGGCGGCCCGTTCTGGGGTGTTCGTGATTTCGATGTGCCCACCTTCGTCCCGATCAGATGGACCGAGCCGGCCCCCGGCGGGGGTGTCATTCGATATCTGACTTCGAGTACCGAAACGGAATGGTTTTTCGCGGGCTTTTGCTGCTCGGGGGAAGATTCGGACCGCCTTAGCTTCTACGTTCTAGTGACCCGGGTTGGGGCTCCGGGAAAAAAAGCATTCCCGACTGCGGTGAGGTATCCCTAGTTCCCGCAGAACCTCATCCGGATTGACTTTTCCCCCCTGACAGGGCCTATGCGGCCGACCTTCGGGACATTTCGGCCCCGACGGCCTTGAGGGACGACCCTCAAGGACGACCCTCCGGCAGCGCGTCGCGCCCCCGGGGGTGTTTTGCGTTGGGCCGATTCCGCACCCCGAAGACGGTTTTGGAACGGGTAGTCGCGTCGATATGTTCGATACGCTGAGTTCACGGCTGGGCCAAGTTTTCGACCGCTTGCGCGGGCGCGGGGCGCTGTCGGAAGGCGACGTCAACGAAGCGCTGCGCGAGGTGCGCGTAGCGCTGCTGGAAGCCGACGTCGCGATCAACGTCGTCAAGGATTTCATCGAGAAGGTCCGCGTCAAGGCGGTGGGCCATGACGTGCTGCGCTCGGTCACGCCGGGCCAGCAGGTGGTCAAGATCGTCCACGACGAACTGGCCGCCATGCTGGGCGACGAGGCCGTCGGCATCGACCTTGAGGCCCCCGCGCCGGTCGTCATCATGATGGTCGGCCTGCAGGGCTCGGGCAAAACCACGACCACCGCC
>CAZBPO010000103.1:8551-9779 GCA_964493795.1 uncultured Flavobacteriaceae bacterium | reverse complement strand
CACCGCCGCCCACAAGGCCAAGATCGAATCCTATATCGACCTCGGCGCGAAAGAGGGCGCGGAGCTGGTGGTCGATGGCCGCGGCTTCAAGCTGCAGGGCCACGAGGACGGCTTCTTCGTCGGACCCACGCTGTTCGACCAGGTCAAGCCCGGCATGAAGACCTATCACGAAGAGATTTTCGGCCCGGTGCTTCAGATCGTGCGGGCGCAGAGCTTCGAGGAGGCGCTGGACCTTCCGACCAGGCACCAATACGGCAACGGCGTCGCCATCTTCACCCGCAACGGCGAGGCGGCCCGCGAGTTCGCCTCGCGCGTCGAGGTCGGCATGGTCGGCATCAACGTGCCGATCCCCGTGCCCGTCGCCTATCATACCTTCGGCGGCTGGAAGCGTTCGGCCTTCGGCGACACCAACCAGCATGGCCCCGAAGGCGTGCGTTTCTTCACCAAGGTCAAGACCGTGACACAGCGCTGGCCCTCCGGCGGCGCGATCAGCGATTCCAGCTTCATCATCCCGACGATGAAGTAAGCGCACTGTCGTCCTCGGGCCGCCCAAAGGGCGGTTCCGGGGATCCATGCCTGAGACTTTGCAGAACCAGCGCCTCGTCCCGAAACGCTCAGGCATGGATCCTCGGATCGGCCTTCGACCGTCCGAGGATGACAATCAAGGGAGAGAAAAACCATGTCCCACGTCGCATTCATCGGCCTTGGCAATATGGGGTCCGGCATGGCCGCGAACCTGGTCAAGGCCGGCCGCACCGTGCACGCCTTCGATCTTTCGCAGGCCGCGCTCGCCAGGGCGGTGGCGGATGGCGCGAAGGCGGTCTCGTCGGCGTCGGACGCCGTCAAGGGCGCGGCCGCCGTGGTGACCATGCTGCCCGCCGGCAAGCACGTGAAGGCCGTCTATGAAGGCGAAATCTTCGCCAATGCGTCGAAGGACGCGATCCTCATGGATTGCTCCACCATCGACGTCGCGACCGCCAAGGCGGTCGGCGCGGCGGCGGCAGGTCAGGGGCTTGCCATGGTCGACGCGCCGGTCAGCGGCGGCATCGCGGCGGCGGCCGGCGGCACGCTGACCTTCATGGTCGGCGGGGCGGAGGCGGCCTTCGCCAAGGCGGAGGCCTATCTCACGCAGATGGGCAAGGCGGTCATCCGCGCCGGCGACAGCGGCGCGGGGCAGGCGGCCAAGATCTGCAACAACATGCTGCTCGCGGTCGGCATGATCGGCACC
>CAZBPO010000103.1:504-8541 GCA_964493795.1 uncultured Flavobacteriaceae bacterium | reverse complement strand
GAAGCCTTCGTTCTGGCCGAAAAGCTGGGGCTGGACGCGCAGACCTTCTTCGACATCTCGTCCAAGGCCTCGGGCCAGTCGTGGTCGATGACCAGCTATTGCCCCGTGCCGGGGCCGGTTCCGGCCGCGCCGTCCAATCGCGACTATGAGGGCGGTTTCGCCGCCGCGCTGATGCTGAAAGACCTGAAACTCGCCCTCGAAGCCGCGCAGGGCGTCGAGGCCAGCGTCCCCATGGGCGCGCAGGCCGAGGCGCTGTACCAGCTCTTCAACGGCCTCGGCGGCGCGGGCAAGGATTTCAGCGCCATCATCAAGCTGCTGAACGGCAGCTGGCGCTAGAGCCGGGCGATCCGTTCGGGTGCGGCCGATGTGAACAGGCCGGTCTTCAGGCCGGCCAGCGTCCGCACCATCTCGCGTTTCAGATAGGGCACGATCTTCATCCGGTGAAAGGTGAGATCGCGCAGCGCCGGGAACACCCGCGAATCCGACTGGAACAGCGGCGTCATCAGCGCGCTCGCCCGTTGATAGAACCGCACCTGACGCCGCCGCGCCTGCGCATAGAGCGCCAGCGCGGCCGGCACATCCGGAGCCGCCGCGACGGCGTCAGCCAGCACCACGGCGTCCAGCATTCCGTGATTGGCCCCCTGGCCGAGCTGCGGCGAGGTGCAGTGGGCGCTGTCGCCGATCAGCGCCACCGGCCCGCGCCAGGGCTTCGGCACGGTGATGTGGTGATAATGCGCCAGCGCGAAATCGTCCGGCCCGCCCAGCGCGTCGAGGCAGGGCCGGAGCTCCGGCCACAATGTCGCGGCCTCGGCGCGCCAGTCGTCGAACCGGGCGCGCCAGCTATCGTGTTCGGCGGTCTTGAGGCTCCAGAACAGCGCCGCGAGGGCAGGCCCGCCGGGATCGATCACGCCCAGCGGCAGCACGCCCAACATCACATGCGCGCCGACATAACGCTGCGCCAGTTTGGCCGGCGCGACGCAGGGGTCGGGAACGCTCGCCCAGACCGCGCCATACGCGAAGGGGCGTGGCGCGCGTGTGGTCACCGCGCCGCGCAGGGCCGACCGCGCGCCTGATGCGTCGATCGCCAGATCGACGGGCGGGGCGCGTTCGCCGTCTGCGAACACAAACTGCGCCCGCCCGTCGGCGCGGGAGGCGATCGAGGCGACGGGGCGATCCGCGACGAACGCCGCGCCGCGGGTTTCAAAGCCGCGCCACAGCACGCCCTGCAGCGCGGCGCGATGAATGCCCACCGCGTAAAGCGAGGGGTCGAGCTCGGCATAGCCGATGTCGAACACCGTCGTGCCGCGCGCCGTATAGCCCTCGATCCCCGCAATGCGCGCGCCGCGCGCCTCGATCTCGGCGCGCAGGCCCAGCCGCTCCAGCGCGGCCAGGCCGACCGGCTGGATCATCAGACCGGAGCCGATCGGGCGCGACTGCGCGAACCGCTCGAACACCGTCACCCGGTGTCCGGCGCGGCTGAGCAGGATCGCCGCCGCCAGTCCGGCGACCCCGGCGCCCGCGATGGCGATATCGAGCGGTTTGCGCATGGCTGTCATTGCGGCACGCATCCCAAGTGGAATGTCGCGCGGCTGCAACCTGATTTTGCGGCTTGCGCGCGCCGTCGCCCGCCCCGACACTGCCGCCATCAGGCGCGTCAGACGCCGAACCGGAGAAGCGCAGTGACGGACAGAACAGCGGGGCAGGGCGTGCCTATGGGCGGGCCGCTCCAGGTGACGGAATCTCAACGCCGCTACGCGATGTGGCTCCTGCTCATCATCTATGTGCTGAACTTCGTCGATCGTCAGGTCATCAACATCCTCGCCGAGCCGATCAAGCTCGAGCTTGAACTCAGCGATACCCAGCTGGGTCTGATGACGGGCCTGGCTTTCGCGATCTTCTACACAGTTCTCGGCATACCCATCGCGCGCTACGCCGATCGTGCCAACCGACCGCGCATCATTGCGGTGTCTCTGGCCGTCTGGAGCGGCTTCACCGCGCTCTCAGGCGTCGCACAGAACTATACTCAGCTTGTCCTCGCCCGCATCGGCGTCGGCGTCGGCGAGGCGGGCTGCACCCCGCCGGCCCACTCGCTGATCTCCGACATTCATCCCAAGGAAAAACGCGCCTCGGCGCTCGCCTTCTATTCGCTGGGCGTGCCGATCGGCGCGGTGCTCGGCACCATCGCCGGCGGTACGATGGCCGACGCCTTCGGCTGGCGCTGGGCCTTCGTGATCTGCGGCCTGCCGGGCCTCATCATCGCCCTGATCGCATTCTTCACGATGGTCGAGCCGCGCGCTCGTCAGGCCGCCGCCAGCATCAAGACGGCCGCCGCCGCCAGCACGGCGACGGTTGGAGAGGTGCTGCGCCTGTTGCTCGGTAAGCGCACCTTCTGGTTCATCGCGTTCGCAGCAGCCATCAAGGCGTTCATCGGCTATGGCCACGCCCCGTTCACGGCCTCGTTCTTCCTTCGCACGCATGGCGAAGAAATCGCTGGCATGGCCGCCTATTTCGGCATGGGATCGCTCGGCTTCCTGTCGATTTTTCTCGGCCTGATCGCAGGCCTTGGAGGCGTCATCGGCACGCTTCTGGGCGGCCGCATCGCCGACAAATACGGCCGGATCGATTATCGCCATTGGGTCGGCATTCCGGGTCTCGCCTCGCTCATCGTGATACCGATCTTCGTGATCGCGATGCTGGCCCCCTCGGCGATGATCGCGATCCCGCTCTTCGGCATCAACGCCATTCTGGGAACGCTTTGGTACGGACCCGTCTATGCGACGGCGCAAAGCATCGCGCCGGCCCATATGCGCGCCGTCACCTCGGCGATCCTGCTGTTCGTCATCAATCTGATCGGTCTTGGCCTTGGCCCGCTGGTCGTCGGCGGTCTCAGCGACCTCTTCAACACGGGGCTCGGGTACGGCGTCGCAGAAGGGTTGCGCTGGGCGCTGATCGTCTCGGCGTTGGCGGGCGCGTTGGCCTTCATGCTGTTCTGGATGGCGCGTCGCACGATCCGCGAAGAAATGGAGTCCTGACCGGGGCGGGCAGGCAGGCACAAGGCTGTGCCTGCCTTTACGTTCGGCGTCTCACGTCCCATCTTGGGCGGGTCTCTCACCGAGGAACCCGCCCATGGCCGATGTCACTGTCGTCAACAATCCCGAGCAGCACCGTTTCGAAACAACGGTCGAGGGTCATCTGGCGCTCGCTGAGTACAATCTCATCCGTGGCGGCATCGTCTTCACGCACACCGAAGTGCCCAAGGAACTGGAAGGCCGCGGCATCGGCAGCGCGCTCATCCGCGCCGGCCTCGCCCATGCGCGCGAGAACCAGCTCAAGGTCACGCCGATCTGCCCGTTCTTCGCCGCTTATATGAAGAAGCACGCGGAGGTACAGGACCTGCTCGCGCCGGCCTTCCGCAAGGTTCTGGGATTGCCTCCGGAATGAAAACGCCCGCTCACGTCAAGCGCGACCACGGCGCGCACTGGGTCGGCGACGGCTTTCCCGTCCGCTCGATCTTTTCCTACAACGATCTCGCCACGCATCTGTCGCCCTTCCTGCTGATGGATTACGGCGGCCCGCACCGGTTCGAGCCGACCAACGAGCGGCGCGGCGTCGGCGCGCATCCGCATCGCGGCTTTGAAACGGTCACCATCGTCTATGACGGCGAGGTCGAGCATAAGGACAGCGCGGGCGGCGGCGGCCGCATCGGGCCCGGCGACGTGCAGTGGATGACGGCCGCCTCGGGCGTCGTGCATCAGGAATATCACGGCGCGGATTTCGCCCGTACCGGCGGACCGTTTGAGATGGTCCAGCTGTGGGTCAATCTGGCGTCGAAGAACAAGATGGCCGATCCGCGCTATCAGACGCTGACCGACGCGGCGATCCCGCGCGTCGCCGTTCCGGGCGGCGAGGTCCGCGTGATCGCCGGCGCGCATGGCGAGGCGAAAGGCCCGGCGCTGACCTTCAGCCCGATGAACGTGCTCGACGTGAAGCTGGCGGCCGGACACAGCGTCGTCGCCGACGCGCCGGGCGGCTGGACCGCCGCCGTGCTGGTGCTGCGCGGCGAGCTTGATCTCGGCGCCGAAAAGGCAGGGGCAGGCAGCTTCGTCATCTACGAGCGCCAGGGCGCGGGCCTCGCGCTCACCGCCAGCGCCGATGTGCGTCTGCTGGTCCTCACCGGCGAGCCGATCGACGAGCCTATAGCCGCGTATGGCCCGTTCGTGATGAACACGCGCGCCGAAATCGAGCAGGCCATCGTCGACTTCAACGCCGGCCGCATGGGGCGCCTGGTCGAAGAGGCGGGCGCCTAGGCGGCGATGGCGGCGCCCAGCGCGCGCGAGATGTCGTCCTGGGTATAGGGCTTCTGCACGGTCACGCGGTCGCGCCAGTCGTCCGCGAGCCCGACCGATCCGTATCCCGTCGCGAACACCAGCGGCACGCCGCGCGCGGCCAGCGCCGAGGCGACGGGATAAACCTGCTCGCCGCCGACATTCACGTCCAGAATGGCGGCTCCGGGCGTTTCGGATGAGGCCAGCACCTGATGGGCCTGCTTCAGCCCCGTACAGGGGCCGATGACGCTGCACCCGAGGTCGAGCAGCATGTCTTCCAGCATCATGGCGATGATGGCTTCGTCCTCTACGACGAAGACCTTGAGGCCGTTGAGCGCGGCGTCAGGCGTGTTCATGTCGGGGGCCTTCCTCATAGGGTATCGTGATATCGCATTTCAGCCCGTCGGCGTCGTAGCGCAAATCCGTCTTGCCGCCGAGTTCGCCTTCCAGGCTCATCGCGATGAGACGCGAACCGAAGCCGCGGCGTCCGGGCGGCGAAACCATCGGGCCGCCGTATTCGCGCCAGTCCAGTTTCAGCGTTCGGCCGGATTGGCCCGCCTCCAGTCGCCACATCGCGCTGACCTTGCCGTCGGCGTTCGACAGGGCGCCGAACTTGGCCGCGTTGGTCGCAAGTTCGTGCGCCACCATGCCCAGCGCGACGGCGGCCCGGGGGGCCAGCCGCACGGGGCCGCCGTTCAGCTCGGCCCGGTCGACGCCATAGGGTCTCAACTCGCGCGTCAGGATGGTGCGAAGATCTGCGCCGGCCCAGCTCGACCGGCTCAGCAGGTCGTGGGCGTGGCTCAGCGCCAGGATGCGCGCCTCGAACGCCGCCTGCGCCTTGGCGGGCGAGTCTGGGTTCTTGAGCGTCTGCTTGGCGATCGCCTGCACGGTCGCCAGCGTGTTCTTCACGCGGTGGTTCAGTTCGTCCAGCAGGATTCGCTGACGGTTCTCGGCCTCGACATCCCGGGTGCGGTCCATGCCCTGCACGAAGATGCCCTTCACGCGGCCGCCATCGTCGAAGATCGGATGAAAGGCGAAGTCGACGAAAAGATGCTGCGGCAGCCCGTCTGGCGGCTCGATTCGCACCGGTACGCCTTTGCCGGAAACCGGAACGCCGGACCGGAAAACCTGGTCCAGCCAGTCCATGAAACTCTGTTCCGCGATGTCCGGTAGGCTGTTGCGGACGGCGGTGCCGACAAGTTCGCGGGGCCCCAGAAAGGCGGTCAGGGCGTCATTGGCGAACGTAATGGTGTGATCGGGGCCGGACAGCACCGCGATCATGCTGGGCGCTGTCTGGAACAGGCGGCGGAACTCCTCCGCTTCGTTCGACAGGCGCTCCTTCAGCGCGTCGGTTTCCTGAACGCGCTGGATCAGCGTCGTCGCCTCGGGAATCTGGCCGAACGGCAGCGTCGAGCCTTCCTCGGCGCGTACCATGTCCGTCACATCGACCGTGTTCTGCAGGATGAAGGCGGGCTTGCCGTCGGGGCCGGCCAGCGGGGTATGGGCGCAGGTCCAGTAGCGATAGGACCAGCCGCCGCCCTGCGTCTCCGGAATGGGAATGGCGTAGGGCAGGTAGGCCAGCGTGTCTGGTTGCCCGGTCTCAAGCACCCGCTGGAACGAGGCCGCCAGCCGCCGTCCGTTCTCGCCGGGATCGGGGAACATGTCGAAGACATGCTGCCCCAGCAATTCCGCCTCGGTCCGCATGGTCGCGGCTTCATAGGCCGGGTTCGCCGCCACGAAGCGAAGCTGCTGGTCCAGCACCATATAGGGGCTGGGCAGGGCCCTGAACAAAGCCGCGAAGTCGAGATTGGTCATAGTCTCACGAAACGTGAACGCCCCCCAAAGCGCCGATACTCGTGAACGGCTGACCGGCGCTTTGGTTCCCGGCCTCAGGCCGTGGACACGCCGGCGGCGGCCAGAATGCGCCGCGCCTGCTTAAGATGCGGAAAATCCAGCATTTTTCCGTCCAGCGCCAAGGTGCCCGCGCCCGGATTGGCGGCGAATAGATCGACGATCGCGCGGGCATGGGCGATTTCCGCCGCGCTGGGCGTGAAAACCTCGGTGATCACCGGCACCTGGTCGGGGTGGATCGCCATCATGCCGGTGAAGCCCTCGGCCCGGCCCTGTGCGGCATAGGCGCGCAGCCCGCCCAGATCGCGGAACGCGGGATAGACCGTCTCGATCGCCGGCACGCCCGCATTGGCGGCGGCGGCGATGGTCAGGCTCCGCACGATGCGGCAAAGGTCGGTATAGGCGCCGTCCGGCGTCCGGTTGACCGAAGCGCCGACCGCCGCGGGCAGGTCCTCCGCGCCCCAGGTCAGCGCCGCCAGGCGCGGCGTCGCGGCGGTGTAGCTGCCAAGCCCGAACACCGAAGCGGGGGTTTCGGTCGCCACCGGCATCACGCGGATGCGGCCGGCGGGCAGGCCGGCTTCGGCCTCCAGCGCGGTCAGCAACCCATCCAGCGTCACCAGATCGGCCGCCGAATCCGGCTTGGGGATCACGATGCCGTCCGGCGCGGCGGCGACCACCGCCTTCAGGTCCAGCGGCGCATGGGGCGTCGCCAGCGGATTGATCCGCACCCATAGCTGCTGCCGGCGCTCGCCCTTCAGGGTCTCGATGGCCAGTTCCCGCGCCGCCGGCTTGGCGCTTTCGGCCACCGCGTCCTCAAGATCGATGATCAGCGCGTCCGCCCCGCTGGCCGCGCCCTTGGCCAGCTTCTTCTCGCTGTCGCCCGGCACGAACAGGAAAGACCGCAGCTGGCTCATGCCGCGGGTTTCTTCTTCTGCAGGCCCGTCCGCTTGCAATGCGCCACCAGTTCGTCCTTCTGGTTGAAACAGCGATGCATGAACACCACGATCCCGGCGTCTGGGCGCGACTTGCTTTCGCGCAGCTCCAGCACCTCGGTCTCGATCCGCACCGTGTCGCCATGGAACAGCGGTTTGGGAAAGCGCACTTCATCCCAGCCCAGATTGGCGACGGCGGTGCCCAGCGTCGTGTCGCCGACCGAGATGCCGGTCATCAGGCCCAGCGTGAAGCATGAATTGACCAGGCGCTGGCCGTATTGCGTCTGCGTCCGGCAGTATTCCTCGTCCAGGTGCAGCTGGGCCGGGTTATGGGTCAGCGCGCTGAACCACACATTGTCGGCCTCGGTGATGGTGCGTCGGATGGGGTGCTGGAAAACCTGCCCCACGGTGAGTTCGTCGAAATAGAGACCCGGCATGTCGCTCCCGTTCGGCGGCGTCTGGCGCATCGCCCATGTCACCGTGCTAGGGTGCGCGCGGCCCAGATACAAGACCGACAGACAGGGAGACACCCATGACGCAGTCCCGTGAAGTTCATCTCAAGCGCCGCCCGGTCGGCATGCCGTCGCCCGACGATTTCGACCTCGTGACGGCCGAGATCGGCGCGCCCGGCGAAGGCGAGGTTCAGGTCCGCAACACCTGGATGTCGGTCGACCCCTATATGCGAGGCCGCATGTATGCCGGCCCCAGCTACGCCGCCGCCTTCGAGGTGGGCGAGGCCATGACCGGCGGCGCGGTGGGCGAGGTCGTCGCCTCGAACGATCCCGCCTTCAAGCCCGGCGACAAGGTGCAGTCGATGTTCGGCTGGCGCGAAGTCTTCAACGCCAAGGCGAATACGGTGCAGAAGCTCGACACGCACGGCCTGCCCGAACAGCTCTTCCTCGGCGCGCTCGGCATGCCAGGCCTCACCG
>CAZBPO010000103.1:0-494 GCA_964493795.1 uncultured Flavobacteriaceae bacterium | reverse complement strand
TGTCGGGGTCAAGCGCATCATCGACCTCAAGCCCGGCGAGACCATTTTCGTCTCGGCTGCCTCGGGCGCGGTCGGCCAGATGGTCTGCCAGATCGCCAAGCAGATCGGCGCCACCGTGGTCGGCTCGGCCGGCGGGGCCGAGAAGGTCGCCTTCCTCAAGGACATCGGCGTCGACCACGCCATCGACTACAAAGCCGCGTCCGATCTCACCAAGGCGCTGCTGGCCGCCGCCCCAGGCGGCATCGACGCCTATTTCGAGAATGTCGGCGGCGAGCATCTGGAAGCCGCCATCACGGCCGCCAAGGTCCATGCCCGCTTCGCGTTCTGCGGCATGATCTCGGGCTATAACGCGATCGGCGAGAGCAGCGGGCCCAAGAACCTGATGCAGATCGTCGGCAAGCAGCTGAAATGGGAAGGCTTCATCGTCTCCACCTATGCCAGCATGGGCAAGGATTTCGCCCGCGACGTCGGCGGCTGGATCGCCTCGGGCAAGA
>CAZBPO010000102.1:0-9820 GCA_964493795.1 uncultured Flavobacteriaceae bacterium | reverse complement strand
GCGCGCGCTCCTCGCTCAGGTCGTAACCGCCCTCTGCGCCGTCGGGGGCGGCCACGCTGACGCAGCCGGCCAGCGCCAGGGCCAGCGCGAAAAGGGCCCCGTGCGGCGCGAAACGCCGCGTCATCCCGATTCCCGTACGCGCCGCCAGCCCATCGCCTCCAACCCCTTCAGCAATCCGTCCGCGCCGCCCAGATGGGCAAAGCCGACGGCCACCGCGCAGTTCAGCGCGCCAGCCTCGCAGCGTTCGGCGATCAGCGCCAGCCATGCCCGTTCGCGCGCCTGGAACAGCCGCGCCGCGAAGGCCGGCGAGATCGCCGTCGCCATTGCGACTTCCTCGACCCGCGCCGTTTCCGCATCGCCGCTCATCCAGCGCGCCCGCATCCGCGCGAAGCGCTCGGGCACGGTGCGATAGTCGTCGCCGGTCGCCATGCGCCGGCTCAGCGTTCGGATGCAGGCCAGCGCCTCTTCCTCGGCCATCGTTCCGTAGATCCGCGCGCGGGTGACCAGGGTCTCAAGCGCGCCGTGGGCGAGGCCGCGGCTGACCCGCGCCCGCTCGATCCGCGCGTCGGCCGTTTCCTGATCCAGCGGCCCGATCGCCTTGGCCGCTGCTTCGGCCAGCGCCCTGACCTCGCGGCTCAGCCGGTGCCCGGTATCCGGCTTCGGCCCGTGGAAAAAGTCGAGGCAGATCGTCCAGGGCTGCACGCGCGCAGCGGCGGACGGCGGAATGCGCGCCAGCTCCAGCGCCGCGTCTAGCATGGCGCGCTCGTGCGTGCCGGGCGCGGCGGCCAGATCGCGCGTGTCGCCGCCGTCCTGCCGCGTCAGCAGATGCGTGATCGCGGCGATCTCGTCCGGCTGCGGATTGTATTGCCCGGCGTTGGTCGTGCCGACCTCGGTGAGCACCAGATCGGCGGCCTCCAGATCGCTCCGCGCCGCCGGGCTGAGCCATCGCGCGCCGCGCTCTGTCCGGTGCATGAGGCCGAAGACGCTCAGCCGCAGGCCGTTCTTCTCGAACCGCCAAACACGCGCGGCGGGGGCGCCCCGCTCCGCCGTCACGTCGGAAAGATCATAGGGCTCCGTCGGGCTCGCCGGGCCGATCACGACCGTCGAGACTATAGGGACACGGGGCTTCGCCTCGGGCGGTGCGGCGCAGGCGGCCACCACCAGGCCCAGCGCGGCGGCCGCGGCGCGGCGCGCCCTCATTCCTCGTCGAACTTGGCGCAGATCATCGCGTTGATGGCGGCCAGGGCTTCGCGCGCGTCCGGCCCGTCGGCCTCCACCAGAATGGTCGAGCCGGGGGCCGCGCCCAGGGTCAGCAGGCTCATGATCGAGGTGCCGTGCACGGTGTCGTCGCCGCGCGTCACCTTGATGACGCTCTCGAAGGTCGAGGCCAGCTTCACGAACTTGGCCGAGGCCCTTGCGTGCAGGCCGCGCTGATTGACGATCAGCATCTCCTGCGCCAGCTTGGGCATCGCCTCAGACGCTTCCTGCGAGCTCTTGGCTCGCCACGATGATGTATTTGCGGCCGGCTTCCTGCGCCTTGGCGGCCACTTCGGCCAGCTTGCCCGAGACGCGGCACGAGGCCAGCTTGATCAGCATGGGCAGGTTCACCCCCGCGATCACCTCGGCCTTGGCCTTGTCCATCACCGAGATGGCCAGGTTCGAGGGCGTGCCGCCGAACATGTCGGTCAGCAGGATCACCCCTTCGCCCAGATTGACGGCCCGGGCGGCCTCAAGGATTTCCTTGCGGCGGCCGTCCATGTCGTCATCGGGGCCGATGCAGATCGCCTTCACATGAGTCTGCGCGCCGACCACGTGCTCCATCGCGGCGATGAGCTCCAGCGCCAGCTTGCCGTGGGTAACCAGTACGAGGCCGATCATCTAACCATTGCGCGGCGGCGAGCCCGAAGGCCCTGACAAGGGTGCGGGTTCTAGCAGGAACCATCCCCTTGCAGAAGACCCTAGGGGCGAAATGGTCAACAAGAGGTCGGATTCACCCTCCCGCCCAGCCGCGCCAGCCGACATAGACGGCCACGCCCAGCACCATCAGCGCGAACAGCCGCCGCGCCAGCGCCGCCCGCCCGGCCAGGGCCCGGCTTGCCGGCGCCCCTGTCAGCAGCCCGATCACGCCGCCCGCCACCAGCGCGCCGAACAGCTTCAGGTCGACATAGCCCGACGCGGCGTAGGACAGGCTGGTCGCCGCGCCGAACAGCGTCACCGACACCAGCGACGAGGCGGCGGCGTTGGCCAGGGTCATGCCGGTGGCCGCCATCAGACCCGGCGCGATCAGGAATCCCCCGCCGATTCCGAAGAACCCGGCCGCCAGTCCCGCGCCCGCGCCGACCGGGGCCAGCTTCAGCGTCATGCCCGGCGTCAGCCGCACGCCGGGGTCGCCGTCATTCGCCCTGGGCAGCAGCATCGAGACCGCGATCGCCGCCATCGCCAGCGCGAACCAGATCAGCAGCGTGTGTCCGTCGATCGCCTTGGCCAGTTCCGCTCCGGCCAGCGCGCCGCCAAGGCCCGCGCCGCCGAAGACCAGCGCGCAGGGCCATTTTACGCGGCCGGCGCGCGCCTGCACCGCCAGACCGCCGGCGGCGTTCACGGCCACGGCCGCCGCCGCCGTGCCGATCGCGATATGAGGGTCCGCAACGCCGGCCACCGCCATCAGCAGCGGCGTCGCCAGCACCGATCCGCCGCCGCCGAATACGGTCAGCAGCCATGCCACAAGGGCGCCCGACGCCGCAGCGCCGGCCAAAGGCCAAAGCTCTTCCATGTTCGTCGGCCCGGCGTCAGGCCGCGGCGCGGCGGTTCCAGGGCATCAGCGCCAGCACGCGGGCCATGCCGCAAAAGCCGGTGACGCCCGCGACGGTCAGGCCCGCGCCGACAAAGGCCGAAAGGCCGAACCAGGCCGGATGCGCCAGAAAGCCCAGCGCCACGCCGGTCAGCACCAGCGATCCCGCGCCGATCTGCACCTGCCGCATCATCTCCAGCGGGGCCCTGGCGTTCGTCGCGACCGGCAGTCCCGCGCGCGTCCAGTTGTCCAGCCCGCCCTCCAGCACGAAGGCGTCTCCGTCGATCCGGCGCGCCAGGCGGTCGCAGTTCGCGCCGGTCCGCATGCCCGACCGGCAGGTGAAGATCGCCTCCTTGCCGGCCACCAGCTTCAGGTTGGCCTGCTCGAACGACGACAGCGGCCGCGACAGCGCGCCGGGCACATGGGCGCGGGCATATTCGTCGGCCTCGCGGATATCGATCAGCACGGCGCTGCCGGCGTTCAGGCGCCGGGCGACGTCTTCAGGTGTCAGGGCGGTCAGGGCGCTCATTTGGCTTTCCTCATGTCTGGGGGACAGAAGATCTCCGCGAGCGTCGACACCAGCTTCACGGCGGCTTCGTTGGCGATCCGGTAGCGGACCGACTGGCCTTCACGGCTGGTCGCCACGATGCCCTCGGCCCGCAGCACCGCCAGGTGCTGCGACAGCGCCGACTGCGACAGGCCGGAACCGGGCAACAGCTCGCCCACCGTCATGTCGCCGTCCACCAGCTGACACAGGATCATCAGCCGCCGTTCGTTGCCCAGCGCGCGCAGCAGCCGGGCGGCTTCTGCGGCGTTGGCCTCGAACAGCGAGATGTCGAACTTCGCAAGATCGAACATGAGGTCTATATATTAGATATTGCTAATTTAGCAAGTACTAATATATGAGGGGCTGGAGGTATCCATCATGAAACCCATCGTCCGTTCCTTCTTCGACAAGGCTACCAACACCGTCACCTATCTGGTCAGCGATCCGCTCACACGTCAGGCCGCGATCATCGACCCGGTGCTGGATTTCGATCCCAAGTCCGGCCGCCTGTCCACGGCCTCGGCCGACGCCGTGCTGGCGGCGGCGGGGGACGAAGATCTGAAGATCGTCTGGATTCTGGAAACCCATGCCCATGCCGACCATCTGTCGGGGGCCGATCACCTGCGCCGCCTCACCGGCGCGCAGGTGGCGATCGGCCGCCATATCCAGACCGTGCAGAAGACGTTCGGCGATCTCTTCGAAACCGAAGCGCCGGCCCGCGTCTTCGACGTGCTGGTGGATGAAGGCGACACGCTGAAGCTGGGTGATCTCGAGATTCGGGTGCTGCACACGCCCGGCCACACGCCGGCCTGCGTCACCTATCTCATCGGCGATGCGGCCTTCGTGGGCGACACGCTGTTCATGCCCGACTACGGCACGGCGCGCGCCGACTTTCCGGGCGGCGACGCGGCGACGCTCTACCGCTCGATCCGCAAGATTCTGGCGCTGCCGGGCGAAACCCGCATCTTCGTCTGTCACGATTACCTGCCCGCCGGGCGCAGCGACTATGCCTGGGAGACGACGGTGGCCGCCGAGCGGGCGCACAACATTCATGTCCATGACGGCGTCGGCGAGGAAGCGTTCGTCGCGATGCGCGAAGCCCGCGACGCCACGCTGGCCGCCCCGGTGCTGATCCTGCCCTCGCTTCAGGTGAACATTCAGGCCGGTGCGCTGCCCGAGGCGTCGCCCTCAGGCCGCGTCTTCCTCAAGCTGCCGGTGAACGCGCTCTAGCCTTCCACCCGGCCCAGCATGGCCAGCGCCACCTTGGCGGCGGCCGAGGGCTCGAACGGGCTCAGCGCGTACAGCGGTATGCGCAGCGCGCCGCCGCGGGCGCGGAAGGTCTGCGGCGGCTGGTACCAGCGTTTCGCCGGCATGCGGTCGATCTCGGTGTCGGGCGTCAGGTCGAACACGGCGGCGATCCTGACCCCCGGCTCGAACGGCAGGCGCAAAAGCCCGATCCCGCGCGCCTCGATCAGCCCGGCGATCGGCGGCGGCGGCGCGCCCCACAGGCCGCCATGGGCGAAACTGATATCGACCTGGTCGTCGGCCACCAGCGCCGCGCCGTCATGGATCAGCCGCAGCGCAAGGTCCGACTTGCCGCTGCCCGGCGGGCCCAGGAGCAGCGCGCCCAGTTCGGCGCCGTCCTCGCGCCCGATCGCCACCAGCGTGGCGTGGATGCGGACGCTCGTGTCTGCGCTCATGCGTCCCTCCCGCGTCACGGCAGCTTCAGGCGGATCGTGAACACCGCGCCGGCCCGGCTGTCGGGCGTCGGGCCCGGTCGGTTGGCGGCGCGGATCGAACCCTCGTGAACATCGACGATCTGCTTGGAGATGGAAAGCCCGAGACCTGAATTGCGCCCGAAATGCTCGTCGGGGCGCGAGGTGTAGAAGCGCTTGAACACGTTCTCAAGATGCTCGGGCGGAATGCCCGGCCCGTCATCCTCCACCTCGATCACCGCGTGGCGCGCCTCGCGCCGCAGCTTCACGCGCACCGATCCGTCTTCGGGCGAGAACGACATCGCGTTGTCGATCAGGTTCCGCAGCACCTGGCCCAGCGGCCCGTCCAGCCCGGTCACCACCAGTCCGCCGCGCTGGGTCGCAAGGTCGGTCTCGACGGCCACCTGCGGCCCGGTTTCCTTCTGGCAGATCGTCGCCACCTCGCGGGCCAGCGCCACCAGATCGACCGGCCCGGCCTTTTCGCGCGCCAGCTCGGCGTCCAGACGCGAGGCGTCCGAGATGTCGGTGACCAGGCGGTTCATCCGCGTCACGTCGTCCTCGATCACCTCAAGCAGCCGCATTTGCTGTTCGGGATTGGCGCGGCGCATGGTTTCGACCGCGCTTTTCAGCGACGTCAGTGGGTTCTTGATCTCGTGCGCCACGTCGGCCGCGAACTGCTCGATCGCGTCGATCCGGTCGTACAGCGCGTCGGTCATGGTGTTCAGCGACCCCGACAGGTCGCCGATCTCGTCGCGCCGGCCCGAAAAGTCGGGGATCGGCGCGCGTCCCTTCACGCGCCGCCGCGCCGCGTCGGCGGCGTCCGCCAGGGCGCGGATCGGGCGGGCGATATTGCGCGCCATCAGGATCGAGATCGCCACCATCACGCCGATCGCCACCAGCGACAGCTGCAATATGGCGATGCGTTCCTCGCGCAGGATCAGCCCGATATCGCCGCCTTCGTTGGTCAGCTGCAGCACCCCCAGCACCAGCTGATAGCGCTGCACGGGCACCGCCACCGAAAGGATCAGGTCGCCGGTGGAATTCACGCGAATGGCGCTTGAAGGTTTGGCCTGCAGCGCCTCGGCGACCTCGCCATAGAACGTGCCGTCGGTGCCCTGCAGCTCCTGATAGGGCGGATAATCGGCTCCCGGCGCCCACCTGGCGAGCCATTGATAGATGCCGTCCAGACTTTCCGACCAGAACCACGAATTGGGCTCCGGCAGGCGCATCGCCACCACCTCGTTCGAGGGCACGATGATGCGGCTGTCGATCTGCAGCTGGCCCTTGCGGTCGAACAGCCGCACGCGCGCGTTGGTCTGGGCGATCAGCCGCCGCATCAGCGGGATGGCCAGATCGTCGTCCACGCCCATCGCCTCGGGGCCCATCGTCGCGGTCTCGGCCAGCGCGGCGGCGATGATCGCGCCCTGGGTCTTCAGGCTCAGGATGCGCTCGTCGATCATGCCGACGCGGCGCATGTTCAGCCAGAACGAGCCGGCGATCAGCACCAGCAGCGCGATCAGATTCAGCGCGATGATGAGCCGCGTCAGCCCGCGCCGTCTGCGCCGCGGCGCCCGGTCGGCGGTGCTGGTCATCGTGGCCCGTCAGGCTTCCTTGAAACGATAGCCGACGCCGTACAGCGTCTCGATGGAATCGAAGTCGTCGTCCACCGACTTGAACTTCTTGCGCAGCCGCTTGATGTGGCTGTCGATGGTGCGGTCGTCGACATAGACCTGATCGTCATAGGCGGCGTCCATCAGGTGATCGCGGCTCTTCACGAAGCCCGGCCTTTGGGCCAGCGCCTGCAGGATCAGGAACTCGGTCACGGTCAGCGTGACGTTCTGCCCGCCCCACAGCGTCGCGTGGCGCTGGGGGTCCATCATCAGCTTGCCGCGGGTGAAGGCGGCCTGGCTGGGATCGGCCGCGCCGCCGTCCTTGCCGTTTCCGGCGCGCGCCTCGGCGCGGCGCAGCACCGCGCGCACGCGCTCCAGCAGCAGGCGCTGCGAGAACGGCTTCTTGATGTAGTCGTCGGCCCCGGCGTTCAGCGCCATCAGCTCGTCGATCTCCTCGTCCTTCGAGGTCAGGAAGATCACGGGCAGTTCGCTCTTCTGGCGCAGCCGGCGCAGCACCTCCATGCCGTCCATGCGGGGCATCTTGATGTCCAGCACGGCCAGATCGGGCGGCGTCGAGGCGAAGGCCGCCAGCGCCGCCGCGCCGTCTGTATAGGTGCGGACGTGATAGCCCTCCTGCTCCAGCGCGATGGAGACCGAGGTCAGGATGTTCTTGTCGTCGTCGACGAGGGCGATGGTCGGCATGGAACTTTCGAATATTCTGTCAAAGCCTGTCGTAAAGTGCAGGTTGGCGGCGTCAACCGCAATGCGTCAAACCCTCACCGCCCCGCGCCGGGCCACGATGCGGAAACGCCACACCAGCAGCGCCAGCCCCACCATGATGCCCGTCAGCAGCCCATAGATCAGGCCGGGCGCGCCCAAATCCAGCCGGAACGCGAAGATCCAGGCCATCGTCCCGCCGATCGCCACATAGCCCAGCACATAGGCCACGATCACCACCGCCATGTCGCCGGCCCCGCGCAGCGCGCCCATCGCCACCGCCATCGAGCCCGAAAAAACGATCAGAACGCCGGCCGCCGTCAGGGTCGGCCCGACGATGTCCATCGATTCGGCCGATCCGCCCAGGAACAGCACGCCGATCTCGCGCGGGAAGATCAGGAACGCCGCCGCCGCCCCCGACATCAGCACGGCCCCCAGCGCGATCCCGGTCCAGCCCGAAAGCGCTAGGCCCTCCCGGTCGCCGCGCCCCACCGCATTGCCCACCCGCACGCTGGTCGCGGCGGCCATGCCGTTCGCGCCCATATAGGCCAGCGTCAGGATGTTGATCGTGACCTGATGCGCGGCCAGCGCCGCCGCGCCGATCAGGCCGGCCATCTGGGCCAGCGCGGCATAGGCGCCGTTCTCGCAGGCGCCCGTCACGGCGACCGGCGCGCCGATCTTCCACAGCCGCCGCGCGATCGGCAGGCACGGCATGCGCGCGCCGGTCACGCCATAGACGTCGCGGTCGCGCATCGACAGCACCACGGCCAGGATCGCCAGGAAGATGCCCCAGCGTATGGCGCTGGTGGTCATCACCGCGCCTTCGGCGCCCATCGGGTCGACCAGGCCCCACCAGCCCAGCGCGAACACGCCGTTGGCGAAGACGTTCACCACATTGGCGGCCAACATGATGATCATGCCGGCGCGGGGCCGCCCGATCCCCTCCAGCAGATAGCCCGTCGCGATGTAAAGCAGCATCCCCGGCATGCCCCAGGCGAACTGCATGGTCACCGCCGCCGCGCCCGCCGCCAGCTCGGCGTCGTGCCCGACGGCCAGAAAGATGTCTTCGGCGACGAAGGCGATCAGCGCGAACACGCTGCCCAGCGCGACGGCGTGGACCAGCGCAACCCGCCACACCTGCCCGCAGCGGCCATAGTCGCGCGCGCCGTTGGCTTGCGCGATCAGCACCATCGAGCCCTGCATCAGCCCGACCGTCGTCAGCATGAAGACCATGACCGGCGAAAGGCCCAGTCCCAGCTTGGCGATCTCGTTCGCCCCCGCCTGGCCGGTCATCAGCGTATCGACCACCAGCATCACCAGCATGCCGGCGCGGGCGACGATCACCGGCCCGGCCAGCCGCAGCATCTGCCCGGCCTCGGCGCGCGCCGTCGCGCGCCGGCCGGGCGGCGGCGGGGCGCTGGCGGCGGAAGGCGGCGCGTCGGATGTCGTCACACGCTCTCCCTAGCACGCCGCCCCCGGCCTGCGAGCGGGGCATTGCGTCCATTCCCCTAGGGAATGCGGCGACTGACACCGGTGTCAGTGCAAGTGTTTGCAATACCAAGGAAAACTGCGGTCGCCGATTGCGTGCGCGGGGCCCGGTCGCGTAAGTTGCGGCTGCCTTCCGGGGGGCCGGAGGGCGGTTGTCGCGTGGTCTCGCCCGTCAGGCGCTGTCCCCGCGATGCTGCGTCCGGTTCGCCCGACGCAGCGGCGGCCCGTCCCGGAAATTCACAAGCCGTCCCTCCACGGGGAACGACGGCATGCGTCAGGAGCGTCACATGGAACAGACCGGTCCGAAGATTTCGCGCCATGGGCTCGAGATTCATGGCTTCCGCAATGTCGATGCGGCGCACTGGAATTACGGCCCGGCCGTGCTGGTGGAGACCGCCGTCGCGGCGGGCGAGGGCGATCTGTCGAAGGATGGCGCTCTGGTCGTGAAGACCGGCGAGCACACCGGCCGCTCGGCCGGCGACAAGTTCACGGTCCGCGACGCCACCACCGAAGACGTCATCTGGTGGGACAACAACAAGGCGATGAGCCCGGCGCATTTCGACGCGCTTGAGGAAGCCTTCCTCGCCTATGCCCAGGGCAAAGAGCTGTTCGTCCAGGACCTGTTCGGCGGGGCCGACCTTCGCCACCGGGTCAAGGTGCGCGTGGTCACCGAATTCGCCTGGCATTCGCTCTTCATCCGCCACCTCCTGATCCGCCCCGAGCTTTCCGAGCTCGAAGACTTCCTGCCCGAATTCACAATCGTCGACTTCCCCGGCTTCCGCGCCGATCCGGCCCGTCACGGCACGGCCGGCGGCACCGTCATCGGCGTGAACTTCACAAAGAAACTGATCCTCATCGGCGGCACCTCCTATGCCGGCGAGATGAAGAAGTCGGTCTTCACGATCCTCAACTTCCTGCTGCCCGAAAAGCGCGTCATGCCGATGCACTGCTCGGC
>CAZBPO010000101.1:0-9973 GCA_964493795.1 uncultured Flavobacteriaceae bacterium | reverse complement strand
GCGCTGGCCGCCGCGAAGGCGCATTATGGCCCGGAGACCGAGCTGACACGCGAACCGGACGTGCTGGACACCTGGTTCTCGTCGGGCCTGTGGCCGTTCTCGACGCTGGGCTGGCCAGACCAGACGGATGACGTGAAGCGGTTCTATCCGACCAGCGTGCTGGTCACGATGTTCGACATCATCTTTTTCTGGGTGGCCCGGATGATGATGTTCGGCACGCATTTCATGAAGGAAGCCCCCTTCGCCAAGGTGCTGATCCATGCCCGCGTCGTGGACGAGAAGGGGCAGAAGATGTCGAAGACGAAGGGCAACGTCATCGACCCGCTGACGCTGATCGACAAATACGGCGCGGACGCGCTGCGCTTTGGCCTGGCGATCGCGGCGGCGCAGGGCAAGGACGTGCGGATGGGCCCGTCGCGCGTGGAGGAATACCGCAACTTCTGCACCAAGCTGTGGAACGCGGCGCGGTTCTGCGAGATGAACGGCTGCGATCCGGTGAAGGGGTTCGACCCGGCCGGCGCGACCTTCAAGATCAACAAGTGGATCATCGGCGAGACGGTGAAGACCGAGGCCGCCGTGCGCGAGGCGCTGGAGGCGTTCCGCTTCAACGACGCGGCGATGGCGCTGTTCCAGTTTGTCTGGAACACCTATTGCGACTGGTATGTGGAGCTGATCAAGCCGGCGCTGACCGGCGCGGACGGCGCGCTGAAGGACGAGACGCGGACGACGGCGGCCTGGGCGCTGGACCAGATCCTGCACCTGATGCATCCGTTCACGCCCTATATCACCGAGCAGCTGTGGCGGCAGATCGGCGAGAGGGCCGGCGGGCGCGACGGCTATCTGATGCTATCGGCCTGGCCGCGCTATGACGCGGCGCTGGTGGACCCGGTGGCGACGGCCGACCTGAACGCGGTGATCGAGGCCTGCGCGGCGGTGCGCAGCGCGCGCGCGCTGTTGAACGTGCCGCCCTCGGCCGCCGACATCCGCTCGTCGATCGAGTTCACCGGAACGGTGCAGCCCGGCGTGTTCGAGGAATTCCAGCCGGCCTTCGAGCGGCTGTCGCGCACGAAATATCAGGCGGCCCCGGTTGAATCGGCGACCACGGGCAGCGCCGTGGTGAGCTTCGGCACCATCGTGCTGGATCTGGCCGGGCATATCGACGCCGCGAAGGAGCTGGCGCGCCTGAAGAAGGACGTCGCCAAGCAGGACAGCGAGATTTCCAAGATCGACGCCAAGCTGGCGAACGCCGACTTCGTGGCGCGGGCGCCCGACGAGGTGATCGCGGAGCAGAAGGAGCGCCGGGCCGCCGCAGAGGCGACGCGGGAGCGCCTGAACGCGGCGATCGCACGTCTGGGCTGAACGCGGCGGGGATCGCGGCGTTGCGGTTTGACGTCGACTTGTAGCTGCCCCCTCCGTCGCGCTGCGCGCGCCACCTCCCCCCGTGAAGGGCCGGGGAGGAAAGGTTTGGACGTCGAAATCCGGCGCGGGAGCGAGGCGGCGCGAAGCCGTGGATGGTCCGCCTGCGCGGACCATGATAGGCGGGGCGTGGGCCGGCGTGCGGTTTCAGGGAAGGACACCGACGGTGAAGAGGAAGAGCGCGCCCATCGCGGCGACGATGCCCGGCAATTGCAGGGCGATGGCGCCGCGGGAGATCCAGTGGCGCGGCACGGGTATCCAGGCGACGGCGAAGCCGATCAGCGCCGCGCCGCCATAGCCCGGCCAGCCGCGGGAGGAGAGCGCCAGCGTGAAGAAGGCGCCGACCAGCAAAAGCCAGACGGCGGCGGGGATGAGCGCGGGCACGTCGCCGCGGTCGCGCCAGGCGGCGATGCAGGCGCGCAGCGGCAGGGCGGCGCAGAACACGACCAGCGCGAACTTCTGATACTGGATCATCATATCGGCCTCGTTCAGCCGAAGCGCAGTCACCGTCAGCCATTCCATCGCGGCATATCCCCGTTCGAGCCGCGCGACGGTGTTCCGGGCGCGGCGGTGCGGCAATCGTCCGAAGAGGGGAGCCGCGCGGCCGTTCAGGCGGCGAGCAGCGGGGTGCCCCTGACGCTGGTGCGGTACATCTCGCGCCGGTGGCCGTGATAGTCGTTGATCGCGAAATGCTGGGTGGAGCGGTTGTCCCAGATGGTCAGCATGTGCGGACGCCACTGCACGCGGTAGCGGAAGCGTTCCTCGACCGCGTGCAGGAACAGACGCTTGAGCAGGCGGTCGGAGCGGTCCTTGTCGTAGCCGTCGATGCGGATCGTGTAGGTCTGGTTGACGAAGAGAAGCTTCTCGCCCGTGACCGGATGACGGGCGACGACGGGGTGGCGGAACTCGCGGTCGGCTTCGGCCGAGGGCTCGATGCCCATCGAGATCTGATCCTTCACGGTGGAATAATAGCCTTTGGCTCCGTAGGGGCCGCCGGCGCTGTGGAAGGCGTGGAGGCCGTCGATTTCGGCCTTCGTCTCGTCGTCCAGCGCGGCATAGGCGGCGGCCTGATTGCTCCACATGGTGTCGCCGCCTTTGGGCGGAATCTCGCTGGACCACAGGCAGGTGAAGGCGGGCGGTTCGGGCAGGTAGGAGAGGTCGGTGTGCCAGGCCTCGCCGAAGCCGATCTTCGCGTCGGCCTCTTTCAGCACGCGCACGACCATGGGCCGGTCGGGCAGAGGCGTGACGAAGGGCGTGTCGGTGCGGCCGCCGAGTTCGTCGGTGACGCGCTCAAGATCGTCGAGGCTGAGATGCTGGTCGGGCAGGAAGACGACCGTGTGCCGCGTGGCGGCGGCGTGCAGGGCGGCGGCGTCTTCGCCGCTGAGCGGGTGCGTGAGGTCGAGGCCGGTGACGAAGGCCCCGAGCGCGGCCCCGGTGGGTTCGACGTGGATGGTCATGATTCCTCCCGTCCGCCTGTGCCGGCGGTTACGGGCGGAGGTTAGACCGGATCGGGGCGGGGGCGAAGGGTGGGTGTTGAGGCAAGGAAGCCGTGGATGGTCCGCCTGGCGGACATGACGGGTTGGGGGCGGGGCCATGCCCCCTTCTCCCGTGAACGGGAGAAGATCAAAAATCGGCGCCCCGGCACCTCTCCTGACCGCTACGCGGTCTGTCCTCTCCCCGCTTCCGCGCGGAGAGGATTGGGCTTGGCTATTCGCCTTTGAACTGGGCGGGGCGTTTTTCGAGGAAGGCGGCGACGCCTTCCTGGAAGTCTTTCGAGCGGCCGGCGGTGAGCTGGGCCCAGCGTTCGGCGTCGAGCTGTTCCTCGTAGGTGCGGTCGAAGCTGCGGTTGTAGAGATTGCGGATGTTCGACAGCGAGACGGTGGGGCCGGCGGCGAGGTCGGCGGCCAGCTTCATGGCCTCGGGCATGAGATCGGCGTCGTCATAGACGCGGTTGATGAGGCCCCATTCCAGCGCCTTCTCGGCCGGGAGGCGCTCGCCCATCAGCGACAGCTCTTTCGCGCGGGCGAGGCCGACGAGGCGCGGCAGCAGCCAGGTGGAGCCGCCATCGGGCACCAGGCCGATGCGGCGGAAGGCCTGAAGGAAGAAGGCCGACTTCGCGGCGAGGATCATGTCGCCCATCAGCGCGAAGCTCATGCCGACGCCGGCGGCGGGGCCGTTGACGGCCGTGATGAGCGGGACTTTCAGATTGCGGAGGCGGCGGAGGAAGGGGTGGTAGACCTTTTCCAACGCCTCGCCGGCGTCGCGTTCCGATTGCGGCGTCGGGTCGGACATGCGGCCGTCGGCCAGATTGGCCCCGGTGCAGAAGCCGCGGCCCTCGCCGGTCCACACCACGGCGCGCACGCCGCTGCCTGAGGCTTCGATGATGTTCAGCGCGGCGACGAGCCCGCTCGCCATCTGCGGCGAGACGGCGTTCATCACCTCGGGGTGGTTCATCACGAGCCTGGCGACGCCGCCGTCGATTTCGAGGCGGATGCGGTCGAGTTCATGGATGGTCATATCGGCTCCTCCGGTTTCTTTGCCGGGGAGAATAGCCGATGCGCGCGGCCGGCATAGATGCCGCTAGGTCAGGCCTCGTCGTCGAGCAGGCGGCGCAGTTCGGCCTTGGCGATCTTTTCCAGCGTCGAGCGGGGCAGGGCCTCGACGAGGCGGACCCCGTGCGGGCGCTTGAACGGCGCGAGCTGGCCGCCGCAGGCCTCGGCGATGCGCGCCGCGAGATCGTCGGGCGCGCCCGGCGCGGGCAGGACGAAGGCGTAGGGCACTTCATCGAGCATGCGGTGCTTTTGCGCGACGACGGCGACTTCCTGAACGCCCGGAACCGTGGCGATGACGCGTTCGATCTCGGAAGCGGCGACGTTCTCGCCGCCGACTTTGAGCATGTCTTTCGAGCGGTCTGCGAAGATGAGATAGCCGCCGGGGCCGAGCGTGACGCGGTCGCCGGTGAGGAAGAAGCCGTCATCGTCGAAGGCCTCGGCGGTGGCCTTTTCGTTGCCGGCATATTCGGCGAAGAGCGAGAGGCCGCGTATGCCCTTGATGGCGAGGTCGCCGGTTTCGCCGGGTTCGGCGCGGCGGCCGTCTTCGGTTGTGACGCGCAGTTCGTATTCCGCGACCGGACGGCCCATCGACATGGGCAGGTCGGGGCGGTGCGGGTTTCCGAGCGTGCCGTGGGTGATGGTTTCGGTCATGCCCCACCAGCCCAGCGTCTTGACGCGGAAATGCGCGTCGGTGGGCATGTCGCACACGCCGTTGCCCCAGAGGCGGTAGTGATGCTGCGCGGGCACCTCGCGCTCCATGAGGGCGCGGACGCAGAACGGGACGAGCGAGGCCCATGTGGCGCGGTGCTTCAATGAGACCGGCCAGAAGCGCGAGGCGGAGAATTTCGGCATCACCACGCAGGTGCAGCCGGCCCAGAGCGCGGCCAGCACGGAATAGGCCTGGGCGTTGGTGTGGAAGAGCGGCAGCGTGGTGAGGTGGACGTCGTCGGCGCGGAGGTCTTCGTGCGCGGCGTTGACGCTGCCGCCCCAGAGGGCGTTGGCGTGGGTCCACAGCACGGCCTTGGGGCGCGAGGTGGTGCCCGAGGTGTACTGGATCGAGAAGGGCGCGAGCGGATCGTGCGGGCGCGCGGGCAGGCCCGAGGGATCGGCGTCGAGGCGATCGAAGCGGGCCTCGTGCGGGACGGGGGCGGCCGGGGCGTCGCCGTTATCCGTATCGGTGACGGCGAGCCAGGCGAAGCGGCCCGCGCCGTTCACCAGCTCGGCGAATTTCGGCTGGGTGATGGCGGCGACGGCGCCGGAATGATCGGCGAAATAGGCGAGCTCGTCGGCGGTGGATTTCGCGTTGGTGGTGACGGCGACCGCGCCGGCATAGGCGCAGCCGATCCAGGCGACGATCGCCTCGGGGCAGTTGTCGAGATGGACGAGGACGCGCGCGCCCGGCCGCACGCCGCGCGCATGGAGCGCGGCGGCGAAACGGCGGACGCGGTCGGCGAAGGCCGCGAAGCTGTAGGTGAAGCCGCCGCCCTCGAACGGCTCCCACACCAGGAAGGGGTGATCGGGCCGGAGAGCGGCCTGGAGATCGACCAGGGTGCGGATGTCCTGCCCGGCGAAGGGCATGACATGCGGGTTCGCGAGCGGCGGGGCCGGCATCAGCGGAAGACCGGGTCGCGCTTTTGCAGGAAGGCGATGACGCCTTCGCGGAAATCGGGATCGTCGCCCAGCTCGCCCTGGGTGATGCGTTCAAGGTCGAGCTGCTGTTCCAGCGTGTTGTCGAGCGAGGCGTCGAGCACCTGCTTGATCTTGGCGAAGCCGGCGCGCGGGCCCTTGGCGAGACGGGCGGCATAGGCGCGGGCGGCCTCCATCAGCTTGTCGTCGTCGTGGACCTCCCAGATGAGGCCCCATTCGGCGGCCTTTTCGGCGGGCAGACGGTCGCCCAGCAGCGCAAGCGCGCGGGCCCGCGCGCGGCCGACGAGGCGCGGCGTGTACCAGGTGACGCCGACATCCGGGACGAGGCCGAGTTTCGGCCCGAAGACCTGGACGAAATAGGCCGAGCGCGCGGCCAGCACGATGTCGCCGGCCAGCGCGAGCCCGACGCCGCCGCCGGCGCAGACGCCGTTCACGGCGACGACGACGGGCTTGGGGAATTTCGCCAGCTCTAGCCCCATCGGGTTGAAGCCGATGAGCATGGAATGCGCGGTCTGCTGGCCGGTGGAGCGGCCCTCGTCGTTGGAGAAGCCGCTGTCGGCGAGATCGGCCCCGGCGCAGAAGCCGCGGCCCGCGCCGGTGACGATGAGGGCGCGGACGCTGTCGTCCTTTTCAAGATCGCCCAGACACACGCGGACCTCGTCGATCAGCGTCTTGTTGAGGCTGTTGAGCGATTTGGGACGGTTGAGCGTCAGCTCGGCGACGCCGTCTGCGACGGCGAGCGCGATGGTGGAATAGGACATGGAGGCTTCCTGGACGATGTTTATCCAGGAAGACTAGGACGCGCGGCGGCGAGGGGGAAGGGTATCAGGCCCGCAGGACGGCGTGCGTATCGACCTGATCTTCGGTGACCACCATGTTCCGGCCCGCGCGCTTGGCGGTGTAGAGGCAGGCGTCGGCGCGCCGCACGGCTTCCAGCGGGTCTTCGCCGTGACGCAGGCGGGCGACGCCGAGCGAGATGGTGATGGTGCCGAGGGTTTCGCCGGAGCTGCGCTTGACGACCTTTTTGGTCTGGACGACGCGCCGGATCTGGTCGGCCAGGCTGCGCGCGTTGGCGAGCGTGGTGGACGGCAGGATGAGGACGAATTCCTCGCCGCCATAGCGGGCGGCGGTGTCGCGTCCCTTGACGTTCTCGGCGAAGCAGTGGGCGACCAGGCGCAGCACCTGGTCGCCGGTCTGGTGGCCCCAGGTGTCGTTGAACGTCTTGAAGTGATCGACGTCGCCGATGACGACGCACAAATCCTCGTTGGCGTCGACGGCCTCGCGGGCGGCGGCGGTGAGGCGTTCGTCGAAATGCTTGCGGTTGGCGAGGCCGGTGAGGGCGTCGGTCTGGGCTTCGTGCCGGATGGTTTCGACCGCCTGGCGCAGCGCCGCAACCTCGTTGGCCGACTGGTTGAGCTGGGCCTGAAGCGCCTCGGTGCGGCTGCGCATCGAGCGGGTGGCGGCGGTGAGTTGATGCACCACGGCCTGGAGCATGGCGGCGTCGAGGCCGCGATCCATCTGGCCGGTGACGACGTCGAGCGCCTTGCCGTAGGAATCGGTCTGCTGGCCGGCGGCGCTGACCGTCCGAAGGACGGAATCGATCTCGCCGGCCAGCGAGGCGCCTGCGGCCGAGATGGGGGCCGGGTCGGCGACGCCGAAGAAACGGCCATGAATGTCGGCGGCGGCGTTTTCGCTCCACACGCCGCCGTTCTGGAAGACGGCCTCAAGGGCGCGGGCGAGGTCGGGTTCGCCGAAGGCCGTATGGGTGTGCCAGATCTCGAAATTACGCGGTGTGGGGGGGACGGCGTAGTCGCGCATCCGCTCCATGGTCCGCGCGGCCAGCGCGTTGGCGTGGTCGAGATCAGGCGACGGCGTCATGCAGGCATCCAAGTCATCAGGTCGCCGGAGCGCCCCCCAAGGATGGTCACAATCATGCAAAACACAGAATTTCTGGTTAACGGCCCCCTTAACGGGCCCTAGCGCGGGGCGTAAGCTCGGTGCATACGGGCACCGGAATGACCTTGGAGGAAACCATGAGCCTGGCCGAAAGCGCGGCCCCCGCCGTCGAGAGGAACCCGATCGAGGGGGCGATCCGCGCGATTCTGGATAAGCAGAAGAAGGCTCACATCAAGGAAGGCCCGGCTCCCGCCGAGCGCCGGATCGAGTGGATCGACCGGGCGATCGAGCTGCTGGTGAGCCACAAGACCCAGATCGCCGAGGCGATGGCCTCGGATTTCGGGCATCGCAGCCATGACCAGTCGATGCTGACCGACGTGTTCGGCTCGATCGAGACGCTGAAGCACGCCAAGAAGCACCTGCGCGCCTGGATGCGGCCCGAGAAGCGCTCGCCCACGCCGAAGATGCTGAGCCTGTTCGGGGCGCGGGCCGAGGTGCACTACCAGCCCAAGGGCACGGTCGGCGTGATCAGCCCGTGGAATTTCCCGGTGAATCTGACCTTCACGCCGCTGGCGGGCATTTTCGCCGCCGGCAACCGGGTGATGATCAAGCCGTCGGAATTCACGCCGGCGACCTCGGAGCTGATGGCCCGGATGTTCCGCACGGCCTATGACGAAACCGAGGTGGCGGTGATCACCGGCGGGGCGGCGGTGGGCGAGGCGTTCTCGCGCCAGCCGTTCGACCACCTGCTGTTCACGGGCGCGACCTCGATCGCCCATCACGTGATGCGCGCCGCGGCCGAGAACCTGGTGCCGCTGACGCTGGAGCTGGGCGGCAAGTCGCCCACCATCATCGGCAAGGGCGCCAATATGGCGGACGCGGCGCAGAAGGTGATGGTCGGCAAGACGCTGAACGCCGGCCAGATCTGCCTTGCGCCGGACTATGTGCTGGTGCCCGAGGGCGAGGCCGACAAGTTCGTGGCGGAGGCGAAGGCCTCGGTCGGGCGGATGTATCCGACGCTGAAGGACAATCCCGACTACACCTCGGTCATCAACCAGCGCCATTACGACCGCCTGCAGGGCTATCTGGCGGACGCCCGGGCGAAGGGCGCGGAGATCGTGGAGATCAATCCGGCGCAGGAAGACTTCACCCAGCAGCCGCATCACAAGATTCCGCCGACGCTGGTGCTGAATCCGACGGACGACATGAAGATCATGCAGGACGAGATCTTCGGGCCGCTGCTGCCGGTGAAGACCTATGCCTCGGTGGACGAGGCGATCGGCTATATCAACGAGCGCGACCGTCCGCTGGGCCTCTATTATTTCGGCGCGGACGCGGCGGAGAAGAAGCAGGTGCTGACGCGCACCACCTCGGGCGGCGTGACGGTGAACGACGTGGTCATGCACGTGTCGATGGAAGACATTCCGTTCGGCGGCATCGGCCCTTCGGGCATGGGCGCCTATCACGGCATCGAAGGCTTCCGCAGCTTCAGCCACGCCAAGGCGATCTACACCCAGGCGCGGATCGACGTGGCGGCGCTGGGGGGCTTGCGTCCGCCTTATGGCGAGAAGCTGCGCAAGCTGATGGACAGCCGGATCAAGCGTTAGCCGCTCAGGCGACTTTCGCGACCGGGCCGGGCCGCGCGCCCGGCAGCTCGATGATGGCCGTCGTCCCTTCGCCGGGCGCGCTTTCGAGCCAGACGTTGCCGCCGTGCGCGCCGACGAAGGCGCGCACCAGCGCAAGGCCGAGGCCTGTGCCCTGTTTTTCGCGCGCGAAGGTGTTGTCGGCCTGTTCGAAGGCGTCGAACACCCTGTCGAGCATGTGCGTGGGAATGCCGGCCCCCTGGTCGATCACCTCGATGCGCAGACGCCCGACCGGGGCCAGGCGCGCGCGGACGCGCACGACGAGCCCTCCCTCGCGGTCGTCGGACACCTCGACGCCCAGGTCCGACGCGATGCGCAGTCCCACTTGGAGACGGTCATCCCCCGGCAGCACCGGGATGTCCGAGCCGAGGGTCCGCTCCTGCGTGCGCGGGTCGATGTCCCACACCACCCACGGGAGCACCGGGCCCCACAGCCGCTGGAGCACGTCCGGCACGGTCGTCCCCGCCTGGAGCGTCATGCCCTCGCCCGCCTCCTGCGCGAGCGCGGACATGAACGACTCCACGACGAGGTCGATGCGCGCGGTGCTCATGCGCACCCGGCAGCCGGTCACGAAGCCGGTGACGAGCGGCACGTGCAGCTGGTCGCCGTCGCGCACCAGGGCGCCCGTCTCGACGCGCACCACCGAGCCCTCCGCGAGGAGGTCGTCAGCGAGCAGCGGGGACAGCGAGCCGTCCCTGTTGGACAGCCCGAGCGACGCGGCGCGGCGCACGTCGCGGGTCCGGTCGGTGGTCACCGAGCCGTCGAGCACGACCCGCCGCTCGAGGTCGAACGTGCGCCGCACGCGGAGATCCTGCGTGA